>MBFK01000178.1 GCA_001704765.1 Sinorhizobium shofinae | reverse complement strand
AGACCACTACCGCAGAACCTGCCGCGCGAGCGCGTCGAGTATGACCTTCCCGACGATCAGAAGGCTTGTCCTTGCTGCCGTCACCAGATGCATCGCATGGGTGAGGCCGTTACCGAGCAGCTTCATATCGAGGTCAAGGCAAAGGTCTTGCAGAATGTGCGGTTCAAGTATGCTTGCCGCCTTTGCGACCGCACCGGGATCAACACGCCTGTCGTGATCGCACCGATGCCAACGCAGCCCCTGCCGGGCAGCATTGCCACGGCCTCGACGCTGGCCTTCGCACTCGTTCACAAATACGTCGACGGCACACCGCTCTACCGAGTGGCGCAGACCTTCGAACGGGCCGGTGTTCCTGTCAGCCGTGGTGCTCTCGGTCACTGGGTGATCGGTTCGAGCGAGAAGCATCTGCATCGCATCTATGACGCGCTGAAACTGAGGCTCAGGTTGCAACCCCTCATCCATGGCGACGAGACGACCGTTCAGGTCCTGAAAGAAAAGGACAAAGAGGCCACCAGCACATCGTATATGTGGGCCTATCGGAGCGGCGACGACAGTGACGAGCCGATCGTGCTTCTCGATTATCAGCCGGGCCGCGGCCAGGTTCACCCCCAGACCTTCCTCGGCGATTACCGCGGCACCTTGATGAGCGATGGCTACACCGCCTGGCGCACGCTGAATGGCGCGATCCATATCGGATGCATAGCCCATTCGAGGCGGCGCTTCGTCGATGCCCTCAAGGCCAGAAAGAAAGGCGGCGGTCCACCCGAGCAGGCTCTCCGGTTCTTCGAACAACTCTATCGGATTGAAAGGCAAGCGCGAGACAAGAAGCAAGAAGCCTGATACCGGCGAGACGAAGGCCGACAGCGTTCGCCGATTCCGACAG
>MBFK01000118.1 GCA_001704765.1 Sinorhizobium shofinae | reverse complement strand
TCTTGAACAACCCGACCCTGCCGGAAAAACACTGATGGCCCCCTAATCCTCAGGACCTACACCACCTGACGGGACACGATCGGAGACGAGAGCATGGCGCGGACAATCGGAATACTGATCTTTGCCGGCGCAGAGGAAATGGACTTTGTTGGACCCTGGGAGGTCCTGACCGCGGCGGCTGACGGCAAGGCAGGCGAAGAAGTCGTGCTGATCGCCGAACATCTCGAACCGGTTGTTTGCGAGAAAGGTATGCGCGTTATTCCTGACTACAGCTATCGAGACGCACCAGCCCTTGATGTCATCCTGATCCCTGGAGGGAGTGGCGCAAGAAGGGAGATCGAGAATCCCGCAACCGTTAACTGGCTACGCGCCATCAACGAGAACTGTTCCTGGATCGCGAGCGTCTGTACGGGGGCGTTCCTCTTGGTTGGAAGCGGATTGGCCAAGGGATACAAGGTCACGACGCACCATGATTTTATATCGGCTCTCCGGGGCATGGATGGCGCCGAAATCCTGGAAGGGGTCCGCTTTGTGCGTGATGGTCGTGTCCTGACCGCAGGCGGCGTGATGTCCGGTATCGAGATGTCACTTTGGCTTGTGAAGGAACTCTATGGACCGGAGACGTTGGAGCACACAAAGCGCTACATAGCATATGACTATCCTCCCCGAGCGGTCGCGACGATCTCCTAGTTTGCCAGGAAGCGCCAGTCCAGAGTACCAACGTAATATCCAAACCGCTCAAAGCCTTGTCGTGCATCCTGTCGCGAATGGCGGCTACGGGGGGATTTCTGCCTCAAGCGGGATCGCCGACAAACGACTGCTTTGCGGCCCAAAGCGGCCCTTACGCGTCGGCGCAGTCTGTGGGCGAGTGCGTAGCTAAGCAGGAACGTATGTCAATCTGATCACGTCCTCGCCAATTCGATCGCTGGCCACAAGCCGGAGCGGCGGCCGAGGGGCGGCGAAGAATGGCTTGCCGCGACCAAGCACGACGGGGTGGAGGTAGAGCCGATACTCATCAATAAGACCAAGTTCGGTTAAGCTTCGCGCCAGGTCCGGTCCGCCAACTTGAATCTCGCCTGCGAGCTCATCCTTCAGCCCGCGTATCACTGCCTCGATGTCATCCGCGACAAGTGTGGCGTTGGGACCGACTGACTTCAACGAGCGCGACACGACCCACTTCGGTTGGCTCCGCCACGCCGCTGCGAAGTCGCGTAACTCCGGGGTCCACTCAGGATGGTCTTCGTCCCAATAGCGCATGACCTCGTACATGCGGCGACCGTACAGACTGCCGGTCAGGCCGCGCACGTGCTCTATCCAGTGACGAAAGAGCGCGGGATCAGGCGCAAATTGCTGGTGGTCGACGTAGCCGTCCAGTGACTGGTTCAATCCGAAGACGAGCTTCGCCATGCTGCAAAATCTCCATCCTAGGTTCTTCAGGATAGCTTGAACCGCCGTTACGCGTAAGTGAGATTGGGCAAGACCTGCGCGCCGCTTTGTCGGTGTGATGAATAACCAGAGGTCCGTTAACCACCATTCCGGTCAGCTAGGCTATCATGCCGAACGACTGCTTCTGGCGCCAATAGCTGCCCTTGGCTTATTGCCGGCAACCGGACCTTCGGCGACGGGTTCACGCCGCCCGATAGATCTGCGCCACCGCGCCCCCCGGAAAGGCCTTCGAGCTCATCAGCTTGAGAGGCAGTGGCGCGGCGAGTTCGGAGAACAGCGGCAGGCCTTTGCCCAGCGCCACGGGGGCCACGATCAGCGCGAACTGGTCGACCAGTCCCTGGGCGACGAGACTGCGGGCGAAGCTGACTCCGCCGTGGGCGATGATCGGCTTACCCTCTTGGGCTTTCAACTTCGCGATTTCCTCCGCCAGGTCACCGCTCGCCACATAGGCCTCCGCCCAACTCCCTGCGCCGGGCTGCGCCTCCGCGGACTGTGTGGTCCCCGCCTTGGCACGGGCCTCACCGAGCGCCGCCGTCGTCTTCACGTTCTTCAGGATCGCCGGCCCCTGTCGTGAGAAGACGGCCTTGGGGATCTGGTTCATCGGCGGCGCGAACTGGTCGGTGGAGGTCGGCCACCAGGCGGCCATGTCATGGAAGCTGCGGCTGCCCATAATGTGCAGGCTGGCGTTCCATATATACTCTACGGCCCAGGCCTTCGCCTTTTGATCGGCGCCGAACATCCATCTGTTTCGGCCATCCAGGTCACTTACGAAGCCAAGATCAGGTCTCTCACGGTTTCCTCCTCGTGCCGGTCCTGGTTCAAGGACGGGCCAGATCGACAAATTCCGACAGCTCGCGATCATTTTTTTAGCCGCGTGCCCTTCTGTCGTCGCCACCGGCCCTCGACCTTCCGGAGGCCCTACCAGAGTCAGGCCCTTTCGGCCCGGGCCCACTTGCTCAGCAGCGGACGTTCCCAACGTCATTAGGAGCCCGTTGCGGTCATCGAGCCGGACGAGAACGAATGTCTGAGATGGGGTCGATTCCGGCCGCTGACCCCTGTCGCGCGAGTGGTGCCCTATGCCGGGCATGTCCACGTAACTGGGGCGCCGCCAAGCGCGGAAAATGTTTTGGTTGTAGAGGACCGACTCAAGCGATCCCCCCAATTCACCTTTGGGCGTTTTGCAGCATGAAGCAGACCGCTGTTGGTTCGAAGCTGCCCCACACCCGTCGATCTGGAAGGACTACAATGGGAGGTAAGCGGCTTCTCGCTGTTTTTGACAATCACTCCTTCGCACACCAGCTGCGCCGCACCTTCGCGCATAGCTTGACGATTTGTGAATACCTGTAGCTCGGACTGCCCAATGATCCATTCTTCCCCGGGGCCGGCGATGAAATCACTGGGACGTGCCTTTGTCGTTTTCGCCTTTATGGCCTTGCTCACAGTCCATTTCGACACTCGCCTTCTCGCAAGTTTCACCGACAAGACGCCACGTGCGGTCGAAGCCATCGATGCGGTCATCCGGGCTGGGCTGGTATCCTGGCTCGGCCACACCAACACCCTCGTGCTGCTGGCATTCCTGACGCTCCTGATGCCGGTTCTCGTTTATTACCGGAACCCCCGGGATGACCAGCAATCTAATCCGGAGCCTGCCACCATCACGCCGGAGCGCATGCGGCGTGTCGTCGATCGGGCGCCCAAACCCGACATCCGCCCTGAGGACAGAAAGCTCATGATGGATCTGCTCGATGGCGTCATCGGACAGGTCAAACGCGAGCGGGAGATGCGGAAGGCCAATGAGCGGCCGAAGCCGTTCGTGCGGCTGGTGCCCCAAGTGCCGATACTGCCCGGCGCGCCTCCACGCAGCTGGTTTGGCGGCAACCCATCGCTGCCCGCAGGCACCGGATGGCCGACCTGCGACGGAAAGCCAGCAGCATTCCTGGCACAGATCGACTGTTCCAGTCTCCCACCCGATCTGTGGGACGGCGCCGGGCCACGCTCCGGCTGGCTGTCTTTCTTCCTCGGCTACGAGAACGGCAACCTCGCGGCAAAAGTCCTTCACATCCAGTCTCCCGGCGTGCCAACACAGCCACCTTCCCCGGTCGAATTCGACTGGCTGTACCTGCACGAGACGCCGAGCAGGGACTGGAATTCGCTGGTCCGAAAGGACGTTCCGCAGTGGCCGGTCGACGTGGTCTGGGTGTCCTCGAAGGAAGAAGACCCGCTGGTTCTACCGAAGGGCGGCAGCGACAACGACGACGATCCGCGCTTCGTTCGTTATCGCACGGGTTTCGATCTGAACGAACCCGGCTGGAAACCGTTCGACTGGACGACCGCTCTGCTGATGCTCGACACAGCGGCGGCCCACGCTCGCGAAACCGCAAGGCGATGGCAAAGGAATCTATAGAGCGCAACCAAGACACTGGAGCAGTTGTCCACCAATCCGGAGCGTTATGACGATCCGGATGCGGCGCGAGAAAGAGCAGAAACCCAGGCGGCGCGGGCCATTCAAGGCGCGTCGGCATGGGAGAAATGCCTGCCTCAAGTGAAAGCTCTGCGCGATAAGGTCGTAGCGGATGCAGCGTCCGCGCCGTTTTCGGAAGCACGGGTCGGCGACCACGTCGCAACGCTTGCAGCAATGACCGTGCCGGATCGGAACGGAGAACAGCAGACAGCTTTCGACGCACAACGCGAAATGGGGGCGATGCGGGAGCTGCCGGACGGTTATGTGCACGAGTTTTCGATGGGCCACGACGTGACGCTACTGCAACTGCCCACCAGCCATCTAATGAACTGGATCTGGGGTGACACCTACGACCTCGTCCTGACGATCCGCAGGGCCGACCTCGCCAGAGGCGAGCTCAGCCGAGTGAAGGTGCAGATCACGAACTAAATACCGCGGGACGCGCGTGCGGCCACCGGCATCGGGGCGGTGATCACCATGATCTCCAAGATAGTGCGTAAAATTATCGTGCATCATCGCCCTTGAAAGACGTTCGGAGGCGCAGCCGGGATTTAAATGCCCGACGGTCCGGAGCGTCCGCAATGTGTCGATTCCAGCCGCTGATCGGAAACTGTCGTGCGACTGCTGTTGGCGCAAAGCGCCAGCAGGGGTGGCGCCCTATACCGGCATGTCCACGGAACCGGCGCGCCGTGAAGCTCGGAAGATTATTGGTTGTGGAGGACCGACTCAAGCGATCCCCCCAATTCACCTTTGGGCGTTTTGCTGCATGAAGGCGGGCCGCTGTGGCCCAAGCCGCCCCATCGATCCTGAAGGACGGTGGAACTTTGACGTACGAGCCCGGTAACTAACTGGGCAACCAGCGGCAAATTCCGGACATTCCTGGCGCTGCTTCAAAGCTGACATCCTTGGTATAGAGGAGTCGATCCCTCGACGATCTTCATGGCGACCCCACCGAAGGTTCGGAATTGCCGTGATTGGTGATACCCTTGCAACGCCCGCTCGCAAGCGTCCTTCCACGGCCCACCAAGCCAGCGGATTGGATATCCCAGTCCGAGATCGCAGTCGGCGGTTTTCTGTCAGAACTCAGTGGTAGTCAGGCGTCCCTGATCTGGTCGACAGCGGTCGCCAGCAGTTCGTCCATGATGACGCGAATCTGTTGATCGGACTGGGCGACCCCAGCCGCGTCGAAATCGGCGCGAACCTTGCGGAACACATCGTTGTCCCCTGCTTCTTCGAAGTCCGCGCTGACCACCTCCTTCGCATAGGCGTCGGCGTCCGCGCCGGTTTTACCGAGCTTTTCAGCGGCCCACAGACCAAGCAGCTTGTTACGCCGCGCCATCGCCTTGAACTTCAACTCCTCGTCCATCGCGAACTTCTTTTCGAAGCCTTCCTGACGGTCCCTTATGCTGCTCATCGCTAGGCCTTCGTTTCAGGTTGTGAGTTTCGACCTTCATCCGACATCCAGAAGATGACCGGCTAGTCGCGGTCGAGAGTGGCGCGAACGGACTTCGTTGGCAAGACCAGACCATTCACGCAGATGATCGGCGAGCACAACTGACTCAAGCTGGCACGGTGCGGTTCTTGTTCTGACCCCGGAAAGGTGGGTGATGGCGGGCAATCCGGACCTTCCGACGGGCCGTCGGGAACGCCCACTTCGGGTCGATTCTTAGCATTCCTCAGCGTCGAATGAGGGTGGAGAGCGGAAATGGCCGCACCGCGGGGTGCGGCTCCTTGGCGCACGAAAAGCCATAGCGGACATCAACTTTGCCAGGCTTTGTCCCAGTCTGACTAACCCTACGACGACAATCAGATATCGACTCAAGAGGCGAACAGACGCGCATCCACACGCCAGCAGCCTTCCCCGTTCCGCTGGTCGCGTCGAAACCTTTTTCATCGCGAAACTCTCGAAGTAACCGGCGGAGGCTGAGAGCTGGTCGGGCGCAGCTACGGTTTCGCAGCGCATTTGCCGCTCCAGGACGGCCGCCGCGCTTCCAATCGCTAACGTGACGTCACCCCCGTCTTTATGGGGGTGACAAATCAGAGGTTGCAATAACATTATTTGGGAAGGGTGACGGGGCTGACAGGCACGCGATGCCTGTCGTGGAAAATTGGCAGCTGCAGAACAGTATAGCCGTAACTGCGCACAATCGTCAGAGAGGGAACCTCACGATGTCGAATCCAAGCCAAACGAGCGACGAATGGTGGGTCAACGATCAGACGCCGGATAACCCTTATGGCAAGAGCGAGGATTATGAGTCCTTTCTTGACTATCTTGGGGCGTTGCCCCGTAGCCTGACGCCGGAGATCGCTGCGGGAACGCTGAGGATCAACGTCTACGAGCTCAACGACCACCCCGACTACAAAGCCGCCGCGATCGGCGCCTTACAGATGTGGGCGTCTGTCACCCCTCTGAAATTCGAGATCGTCGACGACGCGCCGTTCGACAGCACAACGGACTGGATGGAGGTTGTCAGCCCCGAACTCGGCGAGGAGGACGATGGCAGCGCGTATTCGAGCAATCGTTATGTCAGCATCGGTCAGCGTTTCCACGACACGGAACCCAATAAGACGGATATCGGCGGTTATGTCTTCGATTCCTTCATCCACGAATTCGGCCATGAATTCGGCCTGAACCATCCCGGGCTCTACAATTACAGCGGTCCCGGCGGCGTACAGATCAACTATCTGAACAATGCGACCTGGACTTATGACCGCCAGCAATACAGCGTCATGTCCTATTTCGATGGGATCGATGTCGGCGAAACCAGCCGCTGGTCTGCGTCGACGCCGCTTATGGCCGACATCGAGGCCCTCATTCGCCGCTTTTTCTCAACCGTCGACGCGAATGGAGTGCGCACCTATCAGCACATCGACCTCAACACAGGGGACAATGTCTACGGCTTCGGGAGCACGCAGCATGGCTACCAGTTGACCTCCTCGGGCATGCAGCATGACATCGGCTTTGCGATCCATGACACCGGCGGGACCGACACGATCGACTTCTCCGGCTCGACGGCGGGTACGATCCTTGACTTGCGCGCCGGACAGTTCTCCAGCGTCAACGGTCATAGCAACAATGTGTCGATCTTCGCCGGACACAACGCGGATGGGACCGACTATTACGTCGAGAACGGCATCGGCAGCAGGTATGACGACATCCTGATCGGCAACGACGGCGCCAACACCCTGGACGGCCGCGGCGGCGGCGATCGCATGGCTGGCAACGGCGGCAACGATATCTATTTTGTCGATTCATTGGAGGACATCGTTCGTGAGGAGGCCAACGGCGGGAACGACACGGTCATCCTCCTGTCCAGAAACCTGAAAATCAGGAAAATCGCCAACGTCGAAAACATCACCTACGCCGACGAGCCGACGATCCAGCCTGGCGGCGGCGGCGAGACCCCGCCCAGCGTCGGCGACAACACGATGACCAGCATCATCTTCGGCAGCGACGGAAATGATACGCTTGACGGCGGAGCCGGCGACGACACAATCTTCGGCCAGGGAGGTGACGACCTGATCATCGGCGGCCGCGACTCGCTCGCCAGCCGCGACATCAACAACACGATCGATGTCGAGGACCTGGAAGACCAGACCGAAAGCGATGACGGTAACGACACGCTCTACGGCGGCGGCGGCAACGACACCATTCTTGGCGGCCAGGGCAACGATATTCTCGACGGCGGCGCCGGCGACGATACGCTAAGCGGCCAGGACGGAATCGATATATTCAGGGGCGGCGCGGGCGTCGACACAGTCGATTTCAGCAAGGAGAGCCCTTTCCAACTGCTCGTCAACCTGGCCACAAATGTCGCCAGCGGCGGCACCGCCTCGGGAGATACTTTCTACAGCATCGAAAACCTGATTGGTTCCGATGACCGCATCGACCGCTTTATCGGCACAGCCGCCGCAAATCATTTCTGGGGCCAGGGCGGCGGGGATTATTTCAATGGCGCCGGCGGCAATGACATCCTGGATGGCGGCAACGATGGCGACATCCTCTATGGCGAAGCCGGCAACGACACGATCATCGGTGGCGCCGGTCAAGACTATCTGGATGGTGGTTCCGGTGTTGACACGGTCGTCTACGCGGGGAGCTCTGACGGTGTGACGATCGATCTTGCCAACGGCACGGCCAATGGTGGCGACGGTGATGGTCCGGTGCAAATCGTCGGCCGAGGCGCAGCGATCCGGCACGATATACTCGTCGGCTTTGAAAATGCGGTCGGTTCGTCTTTTAATGACCATCTCATCGGCAATGCCCTGGCGAATGAGCTCTCCGGCGGCACTGGCGACGACACACTAACCGGCGGCGGCGGGGCCGACAGATTGAACGGCGGCGCCGGCAGCGACACGGCAGATTACGCTGACGCAACGAGCGGCGTCAGGCTTGGTCTCGCCGGAGGCAGGTCCGGCGGAGATACATATGTCTCCATCGAAAATCTTGCAGGTTCGGGATTTAATGACCGACTGACCGGCAACGGCGCAGCCAATGTATTGACTGGCCAGGGCGGGAACGACGCGCTCGACGGCGGCCGCGGCGATGACACCCTGCTCGGCGATTTCGCCTATCAGGGCGACGCGCCGCCACGCCCGGGCATGGGAACCGGCTACGCCACGCTGGGACCGGACGCGACGAACAACTCGATCGCAGCCGCCTTCGACATCTCCAACAACTTTTCCCTGGCCAGCGACCCCGATATCTTCGATTCGACGACGAACCTTCATACGACCGTCAACGCCACCGGAAACGGCCAGGGCGGATACTATAAGATCGATCTGGCGGCCGGTACGATCGTTACGATAGACATTGACGGAATTGCCGATCCTAATGTCCATGACAGTTGGGTCAGGCTGCTCGACAACGCCAGCAACATCGTCGCTCAGAACGATGATGGCGGCGGCGATCCCGGATCTACAAGCAACAGGGATTCAAGCCTGGTATTCGTCGCTCAGGAGACCGGGACCTATTACATACTGGAAGGCAGCTGGTCACCGACGGCGCCGGGCGATGGCTGGGCGGAAGTTGTGCCGGCAGGCTCGACATATGAGTTGAACGTATCGGTCGAGTTTCCCCCTGCGCCGGCCCAGCCGGGCGTTGCGGGATCCGATACGCTCAATGGCGGCGGCGGCAGCGATCTGCTGGATGGCGGTTTGGCGGCCGACACGCTCACCGGCGGCGAGGGAGAGGATACATTCCGTTTCTCGACGGAGCTTGGGAACGGCAATGTCGACTGGATCAAGGACTTTAAGGTCATCGACGACACAATCCTGCTGGACAACCTCATCTTTGGGAGCGTGGGCGGCGACGGCGCTCTCGCCTTGAGCGCGTTTTACGGGAGTGCGGCGGGCGTCGCTCATGACGCAGACGACCGCATCATCTACGATACCGATAGCGGCGCCTTGTCCTATGACGCCGATGGCGGCGGAGAAGTTGCAGCCATTCAGTTTGCGCAGCTGACCACAAATCTGAGGCTTTCGGCGGCCGACTTCATTATCATCTAACTCGACCGCGGGAGGGGCGCTTTCAGACGCCCCTCCTAATACTACCCTTGCAGTTCGTTTCTCTTTTCGAAACCCCTAGCTGAGCGGCAATGCCGTTACCGCACGGCTCTTGCGGGGCGATCATGGAGAGTGTGTGATGAAGCGCCCGACCGACCGCCGCACAGTGTTAATGACCGTCGGGGCTGCGGCTGTCGCCGCGGTCGCCGGGCCAGTCGCTGCGCAATCGACAGATATTCGCGGCACGGTCACGTTCGAGGGCGGCGCGGTTATACCGAAGGGTCACCTCGAGATTTACCTCGAGGACCCTGCCATTCAAAATAATGCGCGACGTCGCGCCACGGAAACGCGCATCAGAAGCGACGGCGGGTCGAGGACGATAGCCTTTTCCTTGTCCCCGCCCGCAAGCTCGACTGCTTCGCCAACGCTGCGGATCGTTGCACGCTTGGAGCGTGCGGATGGCTGGCTGGTGGCGCGCGGCAGCACACAGCTCGAGGCGGGTTCGCCTGTAAACGTCACACTCAACGCAGTTATGTATTGAAGCGCCAAGACGAATGGCTGACGACAAGAACTCATCTCGAAATCGATGTTGACGGCCGATCACCTGACTCCAGCGTAGACACTGGCGATGTCTGCTTTCAGCACGCGGCCAAGCTGATCTCTACGGCAGAGAGGCGGCGCGAAGCGGCCGTTCAGAATCTGAAGTGTGGGCATCGCCTTCGAGCGAATCCGCGCCATTCGCGGCGCCGGACGCCGATGACCGCAACGGGTCCGATTCCAGCCGCTGATCGGAAACTGTCGTGCGAATGCTGCTTGCGCAAAAGCGGACTCCGGAGAAGCACATCGCGAGGTGGTGCCCCATGCCGGGGCGCCGCAAAACTAGGAGATAATTGGTTGTGGAGGACCGATTCAATCGATCCCCCCAGATTTCATTCGGCCGCTTCGTTGCTTAGGCGCGAGCGGGGTTTTCGGTCCCGGGGGATGTGAGAAGTCTCAGCAAAATCAATTGTCTAATCTCACACAGTGGAGCAAGGCTACCGCCAGCAATTGGCGCGAAGGTACGCCAACTTGGAAAAGAATGGCCGGCAAGTGCAGGACCTACAGGACGCTACTACCATCGCCCCGGCGCCGGCAGTCGTGGGGCGCCGCATAAGGTCCTTTGTCACAGCGAGGGACGGCCGACCGGATCTGTCGGCTTATTGCCGATAGATTAGGCACTTATGATTTAGCTTTATTTTTGGGCAATTGTGCATTATACGACAGTTATGCGATGCGGTTCCTCCCAAGCGCATCGCCGGGTATCGCGTCCCGATATAGCCTGTCGCCGATGCATCGGCGCCAGGCTTTCTTTTTCAACAGAGAAGGGCGCAAAGCGGACTTCTAAGAACCGCATCGGGAAGGTGTCCCATGCAGGACATTTCCCGCGGAACACCGCGCAGCTCGGCCGCTTCGTCGCTTACGTTCCGAGGCTGCGGTCCGGGATGGTCTGCAAGTACCAGCCCGGTAGGCCAGAGTATGGTTGGCTCGCTACTCAGTGGTCCGCGATTGGGCCCAAAGCCGCCCCACGTCCGGATGATCCTGAAGGACCGCAGTGGGTGGTGAGCGGAAGCTCGCTGCATGCCGGATGAAGGTCCGGCATGGGGCACAAATGACACTTCCGCACTGTCGCGGCTGCTAGGCGAGGCATGCACCACATCCGAAATGAAGGTGGGGCCGACTACTCGATGCCTGGCATGCCGGCCATCCGCTCAGCCAGGAACTCGACCAGCAGCCTGACTCGGGCAATGCCCGCGCGCTCGGGAACGATCAGCATGCTTAGAGGTACGGATGGCAGCGAATAGCCGGGCAGGATCGCCTCGAGCCGGCCTTCGCCCAGGAGATCATCGACAAGCCAGCGATGCGCGGGTGCGATGCCGCGTCCGGCGACAAGGGCCTCGCGCGCGGCAAGCCCATGGTCGACGCGGAAACGCCCGCCGAAGGGCACCGCATGGCGCTCGCCGCCCGGTCCCTGCAGGACAAGCGTGTCGCTTCCCGCCACGTTCGTCATCCGGATGCCCTCATGGCCGGCGAGATCCTGCGGGACAGCCGGCCTCCCGCGCGCCGCGATATAACTGGGTGCCGCCACCAGCAGACGCCGGGACCGGCCAAGCGCCCTCAGCTTCATGGAGCTGTCGGTAAGCGGGCTCAAGCGCAACGCGATATCCACGCCCTCCCGGACGAGATCGATGCGTTCGTCGGTTAGGCTGAGATCAATCCCGATATCGGGATAGCGATCCTGGAAGGCAAAGATCAGGCGACTGATGTGCAAGACCCCGAATGCTGCCGTGCAGGATATGCGGATCGTGCCGGCCGGCGCGCTGCGCGTACCCCGCGCCTCGTCGCCGGCCTGCTCCATAAGACGCAAGATCTGAACGCTCTTGGCATAGTAGCGGTTGCCTTCATCCGTCAGCGTGACACGTCGAGTGGTCCTTGAGAGCAAAGGCACGCCGACGGCCTCCTCGAGCTCCCGCAGATGCCGCGAGATCGTCGACTGGCCAACCCCGAGCTCGCGCGCAACTGCAGATAGGCTGCCGCGCTCGGCAACGCGGACGAAGGTGCGCATGCGCTCAAGAGTGACGTCCGATTTATCCATTTTCCAGCATAAACTTATACATTACCTATATCTAGTGGATAATCTCCGCCTTTGCTAGTTGAAAGGCCAGTCTCCAACTAGGATCGCTGACCCATGAAAGTTCTGCTTGTTTATGCACATCCCGAACCGCGCTCGCTGAATGGCGCGATCCGTGAAGTCGCCGTCAAGGAACTGAATGCCCAAGGCCACGAGGTGCAGGTCTCGGACCTCTATGCCAACGGCTGGAAGGCGCAGGTCGACCGCGCCGACTTTCCCTTGCTGGCGCGGGACGAACACCTCGTTCCAGTTGCCGCCTCCAAGATGGGCTTCGAGACCGGCACCCTCACCGAAGACGTCAAGGCCGAGATCGAGAAACTTCTTTGGGCTGATGCCCTGATCCTGCAGTTTCCCATGTGGTGGTTCACCATGCCGGCGATCCTCAAGGGCTGGGTCGACCGTGTGTTCGCCTACGGCTTCGCCTATGGCGTCGGCGAGCACAGCGACAAGCGGTGGGGCGACCGGTACGGCGAGGGCACGCTGGCGGGCAAGCGCGCGATGTTGATCGTGACCGCCGGCGGCTGGGAGGAGCACTACGCGCCCCGCGGGGTCAACGGACCGATCGACGACCTCCTGTTCCCGATCAATCACGGCATCCTCTACTATCCGGGCTACGACGTCCTTCCGCCGTTCGTGGCCTATAGGGTCGATCGTTTCGATGAGAGCGAATTCGATACTGTTGCCGAGCGCCTGCGCGAGAGGATGCGCACGCTTTTTACGACCCGCCCTATCCCCTACCGGCAGCAGAATGGCGGCGACTATCTGATCCCAAGGATGCAGCTCCGCCCCGAGCTGGGCGATCCGGGCGCGACCGGTTTCGCGCTTCATGTGAACAATGAGGGCCATGCCACCACCGATTCCAGCAAGAGCGGAACACGGGAGAGAGCTTCATCGCCCACTCCAGAGTCTCCCGCTCCCAAGCCGCACACCACCACCCTTGCCGAGTTAAAATAATCTGAAAGAGCTAGTTTTAATCGGTGGAAGTCCGAACTGTATCGCAAGCAGATCAGCAAGATGCAGTCAAGTATGAGCGCTTTGGGCTCGAAGCAGTCTTTGCGATATTGCATATCAGACGGCTGCACAGGGTCGCAAGGAGACTGTAGGTCACCAAGCATTATGCGATCTTCGAGCACTTGCGGATGGAGCCCGCTTTCTGAGTCAAGCAGTTCTCGGAAGATCTGACTGATTTCGACTTCGAATCCGGTAATTGCCGGGTCTTGGGGTTGGTGCGATAGTGGTGTTGTTAATCTGGGGAGGAAGAGATGCCCGGCTTCAATACTGATCAATCTATAGAATTCGTCGGTGTTCGGCTGCGCTCCTACGCGGTGATGGCCTTTTACAACGTCGCAGGTACCATAGCGAACCTGTTCATAGTTCTTTCTTTTGGGGGTTCAGCGAACGTGCCAGGGAAAGTAGCGATAGCGATGTCTATTGTCGCAGTCGCCGTGATCTCAATTCTGCCTGTCACGTCGAGAATTGCGGACATTGATGCGATGCGGAAAGACCGAATAAAAGAATTGGAAGGCAGCCACCTCCACACAGAATTGGATGCAAAGCCGTTCGCTCTTAACAGCAATCTGACGATCGGGTTCAACGTAGCAATCGCCCTATTCCAGATGTGGGCCCTTTTCGCGGCCTGATCGAGTCAGCTGTCTACGCCACGAGATTTTATGTGTGGACACCCAGCACATCGGGAACAGAGGAGTGGTTGCCCTATGCCGGGCATGTCCACGGTTCGGAAAATCTGGTTGTGGAGGGCCGACGCAAGCGATCCCCCCAATTCACCTTCGGGCGTTTTGCTGCATGAAGGCGGGCCGCTGTTGGCCCGAAGCTGCCCCACAGCAGCGCCATCGCTTTGTTCTGAAGTCTAAAGCTGGAGAGCGGCAGAGACCCGAGCGAGGTTTGTTCAAAATTGCCGCTGCCGCCACTATACTCGGCGTTATAGCCGGGAGAGAGTTCATGCGTCCTCTAGCCCAGTGCCATGTGTTACTGACCGCGGTTCTCGCGAGCGCTGCCGCCGTGGTTTCGACATCCGTGCCCGCTCAGGATCGCTTCGCCGAGCGTGCCGCGATGATCGAAACGATCAAATTGCACGCCCGCTCAGCGCCGTCAGCGGTCGAGGGCCAGGGCATCGATCCGGCGGTGCTGAAGACGATGGGGAAGGTGCCGCGCCACTTTTTCGTGCCCGAGGAGCAGCGCGGCGCGGCCTATCGAGATCGGCCACTGCCGATCGGATACGGTCAGACGATCTCGCAGCCCTTCATCGTCGCGCTGATGACCGACCTGATCAACGTCGGGCCTGGTGACGTTGTCCTCGAGATCGGCACTGGCTCAGGCTATCAGGCGGCCGTCTTGTCGCCGCTCGCAGCGAAGGTTTACTCGATTGAGATCATACCGGAACTGGGCGAAAGGGCGGCCGCCCGCCTCGCGGAGCTCCGCTTCGACAATGTCGAGGTGAAGGTAGACGACGGTTACTATGGCTGGCCTGTGCACGCGCCTTTCGACGGCATCGTGGTGACTGCCGCTGCCAGCCACATCCCGCCGCCGCTGGTTGAGCAACTCGCCAAGGGGGCCCGGATGGTCGTCCCCGTGGGAGGTCCCTTCGCGACACAGTTTCTCATGCTGGTCGAGAAGCGACGAGACGGAAGCATCACGTCCCGGCAGCTGCTGCCGGTGAGCTTTGTGCCGCTGAGGGAAGGTAGGGCCCGATGAGAGCGGGGCGCCTGCTGCCGGTCAGTCTCATATCGGCGGCAATCCTTGCCTACGAAGTGCTGCTGATGCGGCTCTTTTCGATCATTCAGTGGCATCATTTTGCCTATATGATCATTAGCATCGCGCTCCTGGGCTTCGCCGCGAGCGGTACATTCGTTGCGTTGGCCTGCCGCCCCCTGGTGCAACGGTACCCGGCCGCCTTCGCAGCGTCGGCAGCGCTGTTCGGCATTACTGCGGTTGCCAGCTTCGCCTGTGCCGAACGCCTGCCGTTCAACGCGCTCGAGATCGTCTGGAATCCGCGGCAGCTTGGTTGGCTCGCGGCCATCTATGCTCTCCTGATCCTGCCGTTCTTTTTCGGTGCAACCTGTATCGGCCTTGCCTTCAGCCGCCATCCTGGCCAGATCGGACGCGTCTATGCGTTTGACCTCGTCGGCGCAGGGATCGGTGCGCTGGGTACCGTCGGACTCTTGTTCCTGGTCTTTCCCTCTGCGGCGCTGCGCTTCGTCGCAGCGCTGGGATTCGCGGCGGCTGCCCTCGCCGCGACGGGCATGGCTCGCCATCGGTGGTTCGCCGCGGGCAGCCTCGGGCTTGCAGCCGCGGTCATCACGGTGTGGCTACCACCGTCCTGGACGGCCCCCAGCCCGCACATGTCGCAGTACAAGGGCCTCCGCATGGCACTCGAAGTGCCGAACGCGCGGGTAGTCGAGGAGCGCTCGAGCCCGCTCGGACTGCTGACGGTCGTCGAGAGCCCGACCGTCCCTTTCCGGTACGCGCCGGGTCTCAGCCTCGCCAACACCCAAGAGCCGCCCGCGCAACTCGCCGTCTTCACCGATGGCGACAGTATTACGGCGATCACCGCCTATGGCGGCGAGCCGGCGACGGTCGCTTATCTCGACCGGACAACGGCGGCGCTCCCGTACCGTATCCTCGAGCGGCCGCGAATGCTACTCCTCGGCGCCGGCGGCGGCGAGCAGGTGCTGCTGGCGCTGCGCGCCGGAGCCGATATCGTGGATGCTGTGGAGGTCAACCCGCAGATGATCGACCTGGCTCGGAATCGCTTCGCGGACTTCGTCGGCGGCATCTTCAGCCGACCGAACGTGCATCTGCATCTAGCCGAGGCGCGCGCCTTCGCTGCGACTACTGGCGAGCGTTACGACCTGATCCAGATGCCACTCCTTGACTCCTTCAGCGCGGCCGCGGCCGGCGTGCAGAGCATGCATGAGAACTACACCTATACCGTGGAGGCACTGCGGGATTACCTAGCGGTGCTGAGACCAGATGGAGTCGTCGCGATCACGCGATGGCTGCGGGTGCCGCCGCGCGACATCCTCAAGCTGTTCGCCACTGCTACCGTTGCAATTGAAGCGGAGGGCGTGGCCCAGCCAGGCCGGCACCTGGTGCTGATCCGGAACTGGAATACCGCAACGCTGCTTGTCGCCAAGTCGCCGTTCACGGGCGACGATGTCGCAGCCATCCGCGCCTTCGCGGCCGAGAATTTCTTTGACATCTCCTGGGCGCCGGGCATCTCCGCGAGCGACGTGAACCGCTACAACCAGCTCGACCAAGAATATCTCTACGAGGGAGCCCTCGCTCTCCTCAGCCCCGAGCGATCCGACTTCACCGAGCGCTACAAGTTCGATATTGCACCGGCCACTGACAATCGGCCCTATTTCTTCGACTTCTTCCGCTGGCGCGCCCTGCCCGAACTCCTGATACTGCCCACCCAAGGTGGGGCAGCGATGCTCGACTGGGGCTACCTGATCCTGGTGACGACGCTCGTCCAGGCCGCGATCCTCAGCGCCGTCCTGATCCTGCTGCCGCTCTGGCTTCGCCGGCGCGCACTCGGGAGAGCCGCGCACCGGCTGCGCTTCGGGCTCTATTTCCTTGCCTTGGGCCTGGCCTTCCTCTTCATCGAGATCGCCTTCATCCAGCGCTTCGTGCTGTTCCTCGGCCATCCGCTCTACGCTGTCGCTGTCGTGCTTGCGGGTTTCCTTGCCTTCGCCGGTCTCGGTAGCGCCGTAGCCACACGCTGGATGGCGGCGGTCGGTTGCGGATCGCCGGTGCGGGGCATTGCCCTCGCTGTCGTGGTGATCGCATTCCTGGCTGGCACCTACCTGCTCGCGCTGCCCTTAATATTCGAACGGCTGCTGGCACTCCCGGATGCCGCGAAGATCGCGATCGCACTCCTCCTCATAGCGCCGCTCGCCGTCTTTATGGGCATGCCGTTCCCCCTCGGCCTCGGCCACGTCGGTGCACACTCGGAGGAGTTTATTCCCTGGGCGTGGGGGATCAATGGCTGTGCGTCAGTGCTGAGCGCGATCCTCGCCACACTGCTTGCGATGCATGTCGGGTTCACTGGCGTCGTGACGATCGCCACCATCCTCTATCTTGTCGCCCCGGCCTTACTCGCCGGATTGTGGGATCGATACGATCCGCACGGCTCTTTTCCAGATCGCAACCGTTCGCGGTAAACTAACCGCCTGAAAGCCGGAAGCGGCTAGCGAGTGCGCCGTGCGGCGGCTTGCGGTCGCCAGGGGTTCGTCGCGCGGGTCATTAGC
Organism: Sinorhizobium shofinae; assembly: GCA_001704765.1. GTDB lineage: Bacteria > Pseudomonadota > Alphaproteobacteria > Rhizobiales > Rhizobiaceae > Sinorhizobium > Sinorhizobium shofinae. Next base: position 1,559 of record MBFK01000118.1, on the reverse strand, counting down.
AAATGTCTGCTTTGGGATCAGAGTTTCTGTTTCCAGACGTTCGCAGCGACGTTCCACAGCGGGCGTTCAGCAAACAACTTGGCCCGACCCGCTGTGGACCTCAGTCGTCAGCACCGATGACGCCGGTCGGCATCCGACCCCGATGAGGTTAGGCGCCCGCCGTCGCAATGCCGGTGCCAGGTGGGGATGGTTGCTGAGAGTTTGGGCCGCCATCGGTCGATGATCTTTCGAGAGACTCGGAGGAACAAGTTCGAAGATCCAGCGCGCGGGAATTATCCCATGCCGCTGGAGCTGGGCGCCCGTCCGAACCTGGTTCGATCATTCCACTCACTCCACAGCGCAATACCGAACCAGACGCCGACATAGATCGCCCCTGCTGCCGCCACGATCTCCCCTGGGATCGGTCCCACATCGGCCCGGCGCCAAAATTGATCCAGTGTGACGAGCGGGACCGGATGCACGATCAGTTTGCCGATATAGGACACGGTCTGGATCAGCAGGATCCAGAGATAGTTGCGCCGAATCCGGCGGCCGACCGCGGTCATGAAACTCGTGTGGTAGTGCGGGTGCAGATAGTCCTCGGCGAGCACCTTCTGCCAGTCTCGTTCCATATGGAAATCGCCGTCCTTGAGCATCGGGGCAAAAAGGTGCCTTTCAAGCCACCGCGCCCGAGCACGCCAAACATTGAAATAGCGATAGCGACGCGATTCGAGCATGAGGAAGAACAGGATCAAGATACCGACCAGAACCAGTGGCAGCGGCGAAGCGCTTGGCGAAGAGAACGTGATGGAAAGGGCCACGCCCAACGTCACGACCGCCCAGTTGGTGGTGGTGTCCAACCGGGTGCGCCAGACTGTGCTGCGGTAGATTTCGCCGCGATAGAGATGTGCGAGCGCCCCAAGCTCAGCGCTGGTGAGTTCCCGACGGTGTTGGGTCGTATCAGCTTCGGCCATTACGTCCTCCCCGAGGTCAATCCGGTCACACCGGGGTCGTTTGCAGTCTATCCCATCAGCTGCTGCATTTCGCGGATCTCTTCCAATTGAGGGCATAGAAGCGCGCACTGAACTTCTCATTTGGGGGGAGAGCGGTCGCTCAATCAATTTCTTTCCGAGGCCGGAATGCNTTTTTTTGACTTTTTGCACGTTGCTGGTCGGAGCTGCCATGTGTCCGGCCTTTGAATGCGGCGCAGAACGAGGCCGCTGGCCATAATGCTCTCCGCGGATCAGGTCCCGGTCAAAAGCCCGCGCTCGAAGCGCCTGGCGCATAGTGGGTTGTCCCTTTCCTTGGGCCGACTGGCGTAGGTGCGTTATAAGTCTCCTGCTCTGTACCAACGACGTTCACGACGCTTGCGTCGTGTTTCAGGTCCCGGCTACGACCGGGGTTACTCGATAGGGTTCGTTACGGCTCATCATCGCCCAGGCAATCCGCGCCATTTTGTTGGCGAGCGCCACCGCTGCGACTTTGGATGAGCGACGTTTCATAAGGCCGACCAGCCAAGGGTGGCGGGTATGGCCTAACAGCTTCGCCTGCTTGATCACCGCCAACGCGCCGACGACCAG
>MBFK01000006.1 GCA_001704765.1 Sinorhizobium shofinae | reverse complement strand
CATCATTGGTGGTTTGAGAACCGCGGTCCCAAATGCGCCCTGCTCGTCTATATCGACGATGCCACCGGCAAGCTGTTGCATACCGGCAAGCTGTTGCATCTGCGCTTTGCGACTTCAGAGAATACCTTCGACTATCTGCACGCGACGAAGGCCTTCGACCCGGAGCACCATCAGGGATTACGTCGATGCTTTTCAAGTGAAGGCGACCGGCCCTCCACAGGCTTCGCTCGACGACATCTGGGCGGCAGCGCTGCTTGTTTAAGCGTCATGGAAACCCACCCAAATTACCGCAACGCACAATACTTCATCATCAAAAGCTAATGTCCATTTTTTAGGCAGGCCGCAGATATCTTATTTTCTCATTTAAATTCAACAGTATATGGAGCTGGTGCAAAACTGGCACGACGCTTGCTTTTCATTGTTTGCTTCGATCAACGGCGATATGAAGCGAGCTCAGGCGCCGATAACGCCTGCCAAAGACACCGACGTCGCAAGGTCTTTGCCTCCAAAGGGATTCCTCCCAGTCCCAGGAGCGCAATGTCCAGCGGCGTTTTTTTGTCGGTTTTCGACCGGCCAACAAATTGAGGGAACATGCGCATGACCAAGACTTCGATCGGCGGCCTGACCCGCCGCAGCCTTCTGAAGACAACCGCGACGGCCGCCATGGTCGGCGCAGCGAAAACGCTATTGCCCTCCGGGGCCTTTGCCCAGGGAGCCGGTCCGGAGACCACGAAGGCCATCCTCGGCTTCATTGCGCTGACCGATTCCGCCCCGCTCGTCATCGCCAAGGAAAAGGGCTTCTTCGACAAGTACGGCATGACCGATGTGGAGGTGGTGAAGCAGGCCTCCTGGGGCACGACCCGCGACAATCTGGTGCTTGGCTCGGCCGGCGCTGGTATCGACGGCGCCCATATCCTGACGCCGATGCCCTACCTCATCTCGACCGGTAAGGTGACGCAGAACAACCAGCCGCTGCCGATGGTGATCCTGGCACGCCTCAATCTCGATGCCCAGGCGATCTCGGTCGGCGCTGCTTACGCCGATTTGAAGGTCGGTCTCGACGCCTCGGTCCTCAAGGAAGCCTTCGCTAAGAAGAAGAACGGCGGCGCGGTCGCCAAGGTCGCCATGACCTTCCCGGGCGGCACACACGATCTCTGGATCCGCTACTGGCTTGCCGCCGGCGGCATCGATCCAGACAAGGATGTCGAGACCATCGTCGTCCCGCCGCCGCAGATGGTCGCCAATATGAAGGTCGGCACCATGGACTGTTTCTGCGTTGGCGAGCCCTGGAATGCGCAGCTCGTCAACCAGAAGATCGGCTACACCGCCGTCAATACCGCCGAGATCTGGGCCAAGCATCCGGAGAAATCCTTCGCCATGCGCGCCGACTGGGTCGAGAAGAACCCGCGCGCCGCCAAGGCGCTGGTCATGGCGGTCGAAGAAGCCGCGCAATGGTGCGACGACATGGCGAACAAGGAAGAACTCGCCAAGATCGTCGGCAAGCGCAGCTGGTTCAATGTCCCTCCCAAGGACATCATCGGCCGGCTGAAGGGCGAATACGACTACGGCAACGGCAAGGTCGTTGAGAACAGCCCGCACCTCATGAAGTTCTGGCGCGATCACGCCTCCTACCCCTTCCAGAGCCACGATGCCTGGTTCCTCACTGAGAACATCCGCTGGGGCAAGCTCGCGCCGGATACCGACATCAAGGGGCTGATCGCCAAGGTGAACCGTGAGGACATCTGGCGCGAGGCGGCCAAGGATCTCGGCGTCGCCGACATCCCGGCCTCCCCTTCGCGTGGTCCGGAGACCTTCTTCGACGGCAAGGTCTTCGATCCCGCCAATCCCGAAGCATATCTGAAGAGCCTGGCAATCAGCCGCATCGCCTGAGCCGCAGCGGCAGCCGGGTTTCAAACCCGGCTGCACTAGACCCGAAACCGTAGGAGAACGGCATGTCCGTCACCAATCTGAAGCTTAAACCGCAGGCGACGCCGCAGTCATCGGCTCAGGTGATCGCTCTTGAGCGCACGGCAGGTCCGGGCATCGACAGCCGCCTGTCGCGCCTTGCCGCCGCGGCTGCGACGAATCTCTTGCCGCTGCTCGTCTCGCTGACGCTCTTCATTCTCGCCTGGCAGCTCATCTGTTCGTCGCCGGAGTCGAGCCTGCCTGCCCCCACACGCGTGCTCGAAGAGAGCTGGGAGCTGATCGCACATCCCTTCTACACCGGCCAGGGCGTCGACCAGGGTCTCTTCTGGCACGTGTTCGCCAGCTTGCAACGCGTCGCGCTCGGCTATGCCATGGCTGCCGCCGTCGGCGTGGCGCTTGGTACGCTGGTCGGCCAGAGCGCGCTCGCCATGCGCGGTCTCGACCCAATCTTCCAGGTGCTGCGCACGGTGCCGCCGCTCGCCTGGCTGCCGCTTTCGCTGGCGGCCTTCCAGGACGGCAATCCCTCGGCGATCTTCGTCATCTTCATCACGGCGATCTGGCCGATCATCATCAACACCGCGGTCGGCATCCGCAACATTCCGCAGGACTACCAGAACGTCGCCAAGGTGCTGCGACTGAATGGCTTTGAATATTTCGGCAAGATCATGCTGCCGGCCGCCGCCCCCTACATCTTCACCGGCTTGAGGATCGGCATCGGCCTCTCCTGGCTGGCGATCGTGGCCGCGGAGATGCTGATCGGCGGCGTCGGCATCGGCTTCTTCATCTGGGACGCCTGGAACTCGTCGCTGATCAGCGACATCATCGTGGCGCTGATCTATGTCGGCATCGTCGGCTTCTTCCTCGATCGCCTCATCGCACTGATTGGCCGCGCCATCACCCGCGGCACGGCAAACGCCTGAGAAGGAGGTCCTCCATGACCAAGAGCTATCTCTCGCTTGAACTCATCGACAAGACCTTCGAACGCGGCGGTACGCGCACCGAGGTTCTGAAGCACGTCTCCCTGTCTGTTGACAAGGGCGAGTTCATCTCGATCATCGGCCATTCCGGCTGCGGCAAGTCGACCCTACTCAACATCGTCGCCGGCCTAACCCAGGCAACGACCGGCGTCGTTCTTCTCGACGGCAAGGTAGTCGACGAACCGGGGCCGGATCGCGCTGTCGTCTTCCAGAACCATTCACTGCTGCCGTGGCTGACGGTCTACGAGAACGTGCGGCTCGCCGTCGACAAAGTCTTCTCGGCGACGCGCAGCAAGCAGGAGCGCCATGGCTGGACCATGCGCAACCTCGAGCTCGTGCAGATGGCGCATGCCGCCGACAAACGCCCCTCCGAGGTCTCCGGCGGGATGAAGCAGCGCGTCGGCATAGCCCGCGCGCTTGCCATGGAGCCGAAGCTGCTGCTCCTCGATGAACCCTTCGGAGCGCTCGACGCGCTCACCCGCGCGCATTTGCAGGACCAGGTTATGCAGATCCACGCAACCCTTGGCAACACGGTCCTGATGATCACGCACGATGTCGACGAGGCAGTCCTCCTTTCCGATCGCATTGTGATGATGACCAACGGGCCGTCTGCAAAAATTGGCGAAATCCTCGATGTGCCGCTTGCCCGTCCGCGCCGGCGCATCGAGCTCGCCTCCGATCGAACCTACCTGAAATGTCGCGAAGCGGTGCTCAAGTTCCTCTACGAGCGCCACCGCTTCGTCGAAGCTGCGGAGTGATTACCCGCGCCCGCTCGCCCGATCGCCGAGATCGACCAGGGATCGTATTCAGAGGCTAAACAAATACATGCTGCGTTTCTCTCGCCTCGATGCCGCGGAGTGATGGGCTGCTATGATTGTCAAAGCCAAAGCCGATGGGTGCTGATCCACCCGCTCCAATCTTTCCTTGCAACCCGGGCCAGCCGGTCAGATCGGGCTGATCGTCGTGCCGTGTGGCAGCGCAAAGTGAGGGCGTAGCGCTGGGCTCCCGCTAACAACGCGGCCTTTATCAACCAAAGACAGCGACGGCTGATTTGACGATGATCCCACCATCCGGACTTCTGCGCATTTGACGGCCGGGAGCAGCGCGAAAGACTTGCAGCATTGCAGCGCCGGCGGCACCCGTGACCAAAGGGTTTTCATGCGTTCCCTGCCATTTCGGCTTTTTCGCACGGCCTGGCCAGTAACAATTGTGACCAGCGGAAGCCGATCTCGTGGAAATACAGGTCGGCATGCTGCGGGCTGATATGACGAAAGACGCCGGCAATTGTGCGGCGGACGCGGGAATTGAAACCTTCGACCGAATTGACATGGACGGCGTCCCGAACGTATTCGCGGCTGGAATGCTTCACGGTGTCATGCTTGGCATAGTCTCGCCAATGGCCATGAACGCCTTCGCCTCATCGCTCATCAAACAGGCATGGGGTTCGATCTGCGTTTCGACGGCGCGCTCCGCTGCACGTAGCGAAAGACCAGTCACCACCGCAGCACGCGCATCACCGGCCGGAGTGCCGGGTGTGACGTCATCTGGTCGCTGCACCATCGCCATGACCGGTGTCTTCTGCGTATTCGCCTGACCTTTTCGGCCTCGTCCAGGCGGTGGATCGTCCGGATGCTTTCTCGGTCGCCCACCGAGATGAAAATGGTCGATCTCGACCGTGCCATCGAGCATGTGCTCCCGCGCCGCCATGAGACGCAGCGCGTGTCCCATCCGCCACGCCGTAGGCTGGCTCACACCAAGAGCCTCGGCCAGGCGCACAGAGGACAACCCTTTATCCGACTGCAGCATCAGCCACATGCCCTTCAGCCAGACACTCAAAGGAAGCTTTGTGGAATGCAGAGGCGTGTGTGTCGTCACCGTGAACTGGAACCGGCAATCGCCGCTGGAGCATTGATAGAGACCCGGACGCGCACGCCGCTTGCCAGTATCGCGCCCGGCTATCGCGATCGAGCGTTTGTAACCACAGGCAGGGCAAACTCTCCCACCCGGCCACACCATGCTTTCCAGCAACCTCCGACACTGCTCCTCATCGCGAAAGGCCACGATCATATCTTCCGCGGTCCGAATGTTGGTAAGCGCTGCAAGCATCGTATCCGACATTCTCATCTCCTTCGGATCATGCCCGAAGAATCACATGGCAATCCTTGGATAGCAAGGCTATTGCTGTCTTTGATTGATAATGGCCAACAACGCTAAGGGAGATCAAGTCGCGAACACGAACGGATCGGCGAGCGACATTGCCGCGCGGAGCTCCCACCATTTGGCATTCTGCGCCCTGGCGATATCAAGGGCCTTGCCGAAGCATTGCGTTGCGCTGTCCTCGTCGGGAGCGGGCATGTGCAACGCAAATTCGCCCCTCAGTCGATACAGTTCGGCATCGAACCACCGCTCCCCAGTTAAACTGTGCCCAAGGCGGCTCTGACCGCCCGTTGGGCTGCGTCCTCCTGTGCCTTCGGCCAGCCGAAATATGCAGGAACTCCGTCGCCGAGGAACTTGGCAACATGGCCGTCGTAGCGAACTACTTCTTCGCCCGAATATGCCAGTTCCGGATCGTCGGCGTGACGATGTCCCAACAAAGACACTGTCCGCTTCAGTGAGCCGTGTAGGCTCCGTCCACGAGATGGTAGCTGCCGGTGATGAAACTCGCTTGGTCGGATAGGAGAAAACATACAAGTGCCGCCACCTCTTCCGGCGTTCCGCGCCTGCCCATCGGCTGAAGGGCTTCCAGCCGCCGGGTCTTTGCCAGCTCGGCATACTCCGACAGAAGCGGCGTTTCGATCCAGCCGGGGCCGACAGCGTTTATACGGATGCCCATTCGCGCGTATTCAATCGCTGCCGTCTTGGTCAGCCCGATGACGCCATGCTTGGCCGCTGTGTATGCCGATGCGGTGGGCAAGGCGACAGAAGCAAGAATCGACGTCACGTTAACGATCGAGCCTCCTCCCCGTCCCAGCATGGCGGCAATCTCATGTTTCATGCAATAGAAGGTGCCGTTCAGGTTCACGTTCATCACGCGCTCCCAGTCGTCGAGCGGATAATCCGCAGTCGGCTTACGGACGCCTTCAATGCCGGCATTGTTGACGGCCAGGTTCAGGCCTCCGCATTCCTGGATAGCGAAGTTGACCAATCGCTCCACAGCGCCAGGATCGGCGATATCGACAGTGAAATGGCGGGCGCGACCTCCACTTGCGCGGATCTCGGCGGCAATCTGCTGGGCGGCCTCGGAATTGAGATCGGCAACGACAACGTCCGCCCCCTCGCCGCTCAATTGCCGGGAGATGGCGGCTCCGATTCCCGAACCGCCACCGGTGACGATCGCGACCTTCCCCTCGAAGCCAAGTTTCATGCTGTCCATCCTCCTTACCTACTCCCACCCCAGTCGAGCAGACGCAGACGGTTGCCGCAAGCCGTTTAATCAATCCATGAAGCTGGACTGCCCGATGACTCAAACGCGTAAGCCAGTCGTTCCCGTTCCCGAGCGGCCATCCGCGGCGCCAAGACTCGAGTGCTGAGACGGTACCGAGACGCGAATCGGTGCGGCCGGACAATGCAGCGACCTTCGTGGCGTATCGAATCGAGGCTGCAAACCCGGCGGGTTTTCCGCTTCTGAACCTAAAATTCACCTCGCCGCGCCCGCCTGAGATGCGAGGCTTGGCCAGTACGCGCAGCAGTGTTAAACACGCAGAGTGGGGACTCACGATTTTTCTCAGCAGGTGAAGATGGACAAGAACCACGTTACGCGTCGCATGCTCGTGTTGGGTAGTCTGGCTTTGCTGGCCACCGGATGTAGTTCAACCTGGCGACCAACCGGAAGCCCTATAGCCGCAAGGACGCGTATCGACCCGCGCTACCGTAGGCAGGAAGTGGCCTATGACGGAGGCGGGGAACCGGGAACGATCGTCGTCGATACCGAGCAACGCTATCTCTACTACGTCCAAGGGGGCGGCTCGGCGATTCGCTATGGCATCGGCGTCGGAGAGCAAGGACGCACGCTCAAGGGCAAGGCGACGATCGGCCGAAAGGCGGAGTGGCCGTCGTGGACACCCACCGAAAGCATGATGCGCCGCAAACCTCACCTGCGTCAGTATGCGGGGGGCGTCTCAGGCGGCTTACACAATCCACTTGGTGCATCTGCCCTCTACCTCTATCGTGGCGGGCACGACACCATGTTCCGTCTACACGGCACGAACGAACCGTGGACGATCGGCCAGGCAGTATCGAGCGGTTGCATCCGTTTGACGAACGACGACATCGTTGATCTCTACAGTCGGACCCCCGTGGGGACCTCGGTATTGATCATCTGATGGTGTTTGCGCGCGTATTTGGTATAAATAATTAAGCCATGTGTGTTGAAGAACCCGTTGAACAGTTCCGGACCGACAAACCTGATGCCAACTGTGTCCTTCTTGCACTAGGCTAAGGCGGGAATCGCCACTATTACTTGGAGTGTTGCCTTCGATAACCCATTCCGACTATTGAGGAAAGGACTTCTTGATGAGCAGAATTCTAATCGTGATGATTGCGTTGCTTTCTGTCACCGGCCTGACCGCTTGTGACACGATTGGCAAAGGTAAAGGTAAGGCCCCGCCGCCAGCTGCAGAGCCGGCCGCAGAGCCCGCTCCTGTTTATAAGTAATAGCTGAATTTGCCCCGTGGGGAGAGTGGAGAAGCCCTCCCCGCGGGGCGCCTTGAAGACCGAATCAGCCCAGGGCCGTCGGTCAACGAACGCCACTGATTGGCCCGAGTCGGCCCGAGTTCTGCTACATTAAGTTTCGGCGACAGAGCGAAGTGACGTGATGACATTTGCAGCAAGCCGTATTCTACCTGTGATATTCCTCGCATTCGCGGCAACAGCGTGCCAGACGCAAGACAAGGGGCCCCAACCGGCTTACGTGTCGAGCAGCCAGAAGAATGGCGGGCCGGCTAAGCTGGCATCCCAATCCCGAGAACAAGGGTACTTCATCGAATTCCGCTCACGCTATGCGCTGAGCTACGGCCACACTTACGCAGTTTTCGGCCGCACGAATGCGGCGGGAGCAATGATCAACCCCGAGGTTGCGGGTCTTGCACCGGCTACCAACGATGCCGCGCCCTATGTTCTTGGTCATTTCTTTCCCGTGCCGGCCGAGACTGGAGCCAGCGACGGCGACCTGGAAGAGGAATACAGGTCGGCAAGCTGGCGCGTCATGCTGACCGAGGCAGAATACAACAAGGTCGTCGCGGACATACGAAAGCTGAAAGCAAAGTCGCGCGTCTGGCATGCGTCAGTCTACAACTGCAATGCCTTTGTGGCGGAGATCGCACGCTCCATGGGCTATCAGACCCCAAGCATCTGGCTAAGGCCGCAACAATTCATTACAAGGCTTCGTGAGATGAATGGCGGCTAACGCGATCGGCTTGGGCCCTCTACGCTCGCCAGCGGCACGATCGCAACAAGCCTTGTGAACTAGGGTGAGCATGTCGATAGCTTCCATCGGCCAGACTATTTGGGTGCTTGGCATCGTCGCCTGGTACTTCATTCGCCGTCCATACGAGCGCCGCGCGAAGCGCGTGCAGGTCGTCACTAACCGTCGCTCGCGCTCGGAGACGATCGGGCTTGCTGCGGCCCTGCTAGGCCTCGGTATCGTACCGGGATTCTATGTGGTAACCGGGATCCCCGAGGCCGCCGATTATCCGGCCAGGATGTGGGCTGTGGCCATCGGAGCCGTCGTCTTCTGCGCCGCGATGTGGGTATTTCGCAGAACCCACAAGGAACTTGGCCGCAACTGGTCCATCACTCTGGAGATTCGCGATCGGCATGAGCTGATCAGCGGCGGGCCTTATGCCCTCGTCCGCCATCCGATGTACACTTCGTTCATGCTCATGGGGGTCGGGCAGGTCTTCCTGCTGTCGAACTGGATCGCTGGCCTCGCCGGACTGGTGGGTTTCGCGATCCTGTTTTTTCTAAGGGTGGACGAGGAGGAGCGCATGATGCTGGAAACATTCGGACCGCAATACCGCGCCTACATGGAAAGAACCAAGCGAATCATCCCCTATCTTTACTAGAGGTGCCGTAATGCGAGGCCGAGCTCTAAAGCTTTCGGGGCCGCGACGCCTCGTCGGCGATTTGATGCGGTTTTCGATTCGTGTGCCGCGGGTAACCGTGCAGCGGCAGATGAATCTCGGTCCGCTCCTTAAGGCCCGGATGGCACAGCAAAGCAGACCTTCCTGGACAGTGCTGTTTCTCAAGGGATATGCGCTGCTTTCTCTCGAAACCCCGGAGTTGCGGCGGGCTTATGTCAAACTGCCGAGACCACAGCTCTATGAATATCCTGGAAGCATTGCGTCGATCGCCCATGAGCGCGAGCTCGATGGCGAGCGGGTCGTGCTTTTGAGCTTGATCAAGAACCCCGAGCGCCGTTCCATCGCCGAACTCGCGACCCTGATCGAGGCGGCCCGGACACGCCCGGTGCGGGAAGTCAAGGAATTCCGGCGCGCCCTGAAGATCGCCCGACTGCCGGCGCCGATCCGCTGGCTGCTCATGTGGTTAGGACTCAATCTCGGTCGTCAGCGCGGCCGCCATTTCGGAACCTTCCAGTTGTCCGTTTATTCGGGGCTCGGCGCCGAGTCCCTCAATCCGCTTACGCCGCTGACGACGATCTTCAACTACGGTCCGATCGACGATCAGGGAACGGTGACCCTCCGCATCCACTACGATCACCGGGTCATGGATGGCGCCAATGTGGCGCGGGCATTGGAGCGATTCGAGAGAATTCTGAACGGTGAAATCGCCGCCGAGGTGGGTGGTGTAGCGGAAACCACTGCCGTTGCGGGCGCCGCTGTCTCAGGTGCGGCATGACGGCCGAAACGGAGCTCCGGCCAGCCGTCGTCGTGGTGGGCGGCTCACGCGGCATTGGCAAGGCGGTTGCCGATGTTGCCGCCAGGGATGGCGCAGCCGTTGTGCTGGTGGCGCGTTCGCCGGACGGTCTCGCGGCGGCCGCCGCCGATATCCTCAAGGCCGGCGGCGAGACGTTCACCGTCGCTTTGGACCTCCTGGCAGACGATGCAGCGCGCCAGCTCGAATCGTTCCTGTCTGCAAACGGCTTGTTCTGCGATGTCCTGGTCAACAGCGCCGGCTATGGCCTTCGAGGCAGTGCAACGGTGTTGCCTGTCGGCGACCAGATGGGGATCGTCGATCTCAACATACGCGCCCTCACCGACCTTACCCTTCGCTTCCTACCGGGCATGGTGGCGCGCGGCCGCGGCGGCGTTATCAATCTCGGTTCCGTCGCGAGCTTCACGCCGGGCCCGTACATGGCCCTGTACTACGCGAGCAAAGGCTTCGTGCGTTCGTTTTCGGAGGCTCTTCACCAGGAACTCCATCGCACCGGCGTGACCGTGACCTGCGTCGCCCCCGGACCGGTATCGACCGAGTTCCTCGAACGATCGGGGGCCAACAGGGCAGCGCTTTTCAAGGTCCTGCCCAAAGTCGACTCGCAATACGTTGCCGAATGCGCCTGGCGCGGTTTCAAATCCGGCCGTCGCCTTGTCATACCGGGTATCTCGGCCAAGCTAGCAATTTTTATCACTGCCTTGTTGCCTTCCACGGTATTGCTGCCCTTGATCGGCCGCCTGCAGCGCCGGAGCAATGATCCATGTCCTTGTGGATCCGGCAAGAAATACAAAGCATGCCACGGTGCGCGCCAGGGCAGCGCAGAACGGGTGATCTCGAAGCGCGGTTAATTCGTCGAGATTGCTTCGCTTGCGCTCGATGCGGAGCAATCCTCACGCGGAGGCGGCGACCGAGATCACGAGATTGTGACTGTTTCGCAAGTAGTTGAAATAGCCAACATAAGTTCCTGAAAAGATTAAAGCACTCTCCAGGAGTCCCTTCGCTCGCTTCCCTGTAAGCCGAAGGTGGTGCTTATCAAAGCGACTGTCAGGCATATGCTTCAATAACGAAAAGCTAATGGAGGCTCCCATGACAAGATGGGTCTCCGTCGCTCTCTGTCTGGTGCTCGCGCTGGGCGTAAAATTCGCGCTTGCGGACCCTGTCGACACGGCAAAATCGGTCATTCGAGCCCAGATCAAGGCTTTTCTCGAGGACGACGCGGAAACTGCCTACTCCTTCGCCTCCCCCGGGATCCGGGAAAAATTTCCGGACGAGCTGGTCTTTTTCGAGATGGTCAAGCGAAGCTACCAGCACCTGTATCGCCCGGGCAATTTTGCCTTCGGGCGATCAAAGCTGGTCGGCAAGGAAGTGATCCAGGAGGTGCTGATCTTCGGATCGGACGGCAAGGATTGGACAGCAATCTATGAGCTCGTCCCGCAGTCGGACGGCAGCTACAAGATCAATGGCGTGTTGATGGTGCAGACCGCACCTGGGCCCGCACTCTGACTATTCTCTGCATGCCCGCCTTACACCGGCGGAAGGTCGCCGCGCTGCCAGCCCTCCTGGGTTTCTGCCATGAAGTCGGCATAACGCCCTTCCTCGATCGCCTTGCGGATGCCGACCATGAGTTCCTGGTAATAGGCGAGATTGTTCCAGCTCAGGAGCATGCCGCCGAGCGATTCGTTGGAACGGATCAGATGGTGCAGGTAGGCGCGCGAGTAATCCCGCGTCGCTGGGCAGCAGGACTGTTCGTCGAGCGGCCGCATGTCTTCGGCATGGCGGGCATTGCGCAGATTGATCCGGCCGTAGCGTGTGAAGGCCAGCCCATGGCGACCGGAGCGCGTCGGCATGACGCAGTCGAACATATCGATCCCGTGTGCGACCGATTTCAGGATATCGTCCGGCGTTCCGACGCCCATCAGATAGCGCGGTTTCTCCGCGGGCAAGACGGGGCAAGTGACGTCGAGCATGTCGAGCATCACCTCCTGCGGCTCTCCCACGGCGAGACCGCCGACGGCATAGCCCTTGAGGTCGAGCTCCTTGAGCGCCAGGGCAGAACGTTCGCGCAGCTTCGCAATGTCGCCGCCCTGTACGATGCCGAACATCGCCTTGCCCGGCTGGTCGCCGAAGGCGACCTTGCAGCGTTCCGCCCAGCGTAGCGACATTTCCATTGCGCGTTCGATTTCACCTGGCTCGGCCGGCAATGCGACGCACTCGTCGAGCTGCATCTGTATGTCGCTGTCGAGCAGTCCCTGGATCTCGATCGAGCGTTCCGGCGACATATGATAAAGCGCGCCGTCGACATGGCTCTTGAAGGTCACACCCTGTTCGTTGAGCTTGCGCAGGCTCGATAGCGACATGACCTGGAAGCCGCCACTATCGGTCAGGATCGGCTGCTCCCAACGAATGAACCTGTGCAAGCCTCCAAGGCGAGCGACGCGCTCGGGACCAGGCCGCAACATCAGATGATAGGTATTGCCGAGGATAATGTCGGCGCCAAGATCACGCACCTGATCGAGATACATCGCCTTGACCGTGCCGACGGTTCCGACCGGCATGAAGGCCGGCGTGCGGATCGTTCCGCGCGGTGTCAAAACCTCGCCGCTGCGCGCGTTGCCGTCAGTCGAAAGCAGGTTGAATTGAAACGTCTCGGTCATTGGTCTTTCCGGAAGAGCAGGCTTGCATCGCCATAGGAATAGAAGCGGTAGCCGGCCGCGATGGCGTGGGTATAGGCGGCACGCATCGTTTCCAACCCGGCGAAGGCAGAAACCAGCATGAACAAAGTCGATTTCGGCAAGTGGAAATTGGTCATCAGCATGTCGACGGCGCGGAAGCGGTAGCCGGGGGTGATGAAAATGCTCGTCGGCCCCGACCAGGGACGGATCTTACCGTCCTCTGTCGCAGCGCTCTCGATCAGCCGAAGCGACGTCGTGCCGACGCAGACGATGCGTCCGCCGCGCGCCCGAACCGCATTGAGCTTTTCAGCAGTCGCCGCGTCCACATGGCCGATCTCCTCGTGCATCACATGATTGTCGGTATCGTCGGCCTTGACCGGTAGGAAGGTTCCCGCCCCCACATGAAGCGTGACGAAGTGGCGCTCGATTCCGGCCTCGTCAAGCTTGCCAAATAGCCGATCTGTGAAGTGCAGGCCCGCTGTCGGGGCTGCGACGGCCCCTTCTTCGCGCGCATAGACCGTCTGATAGTCGGTCCGATCGCGTGAATCCTCGGGGCGCTTGGAGGCGATATATGGTGGCAGCGGAATGTGCCCGACCGACATGATCGCCTCATCGAGCACCGGGCCCGAAAGATCGAAGCGAAGAGTGACCTCGCCCGCCTCACCCTTTTCCTCGACGGTTGCATCGAGCGCACCGAGCAGGCAGGCATTTTCGCCGTGGCCGAAACTGATCCTGTCGCCCGGCTTCAGCCGCCGCGCCGGCCGCGCGAACGCCTTCCAGCGGTCGGAGGCGACGCGCATGTGCAGTGTCAGCGAGACCTGGGTGGCGACATCCCCGCCGCGCCTGCGAATGCCCTCGAGTTGAGCCGGAATGACCTTCGTATCGTTGAAGACCAACGCATCGCCAGGCCTCAAGAAAGACGGCAGATCGAGCACGCCGTAGTCGCCGAGAACCGGTTCCGTTCGCGGCTGCACGACGAGCATGCGCGCGCTGTCGCGCGGGCTTGCGGGCCTCAGCGCAATAGAAGTCTCCGGCAGGTCGAAATCGAACAGGTCTACACGCATCTGGGTGTCGAATAAAAGCAAACCCGCCCCGGTGGCTCGCGGCGCGACCGAGGCGGGTCTGTGCATTAGCGCAAATCAGGCGTCGGCGGCAACCCGCATCGAGACGATCGAGTCGGGATCGCGCACCGGCTCACCGCGCTTGATCTTGTCGATGTTATCCATGCCTTCGATGACCTGGCCCCAGACGGAGTACTGCTTGTTGAGCCAGGGAGCGTCGGTAAAGCAGATGAAGAACTGGGAGTTTGCCGAATTCGGCATCTGGCTGCGTGCCATCGAGCAAGTCCCGCGCACGTGGGCGATCTCGGAGAACTCGGCCTTGAGGTCCGGTTTGGAGGAGCCGCCCATGCCGGCGCGCGCCGGGTTGAAGTGCTCGCCACCGGTCTTGCCGTACTGCACGTCGCCGGTCTGCGCCATGAAGTCCTCGATCACGCGATGGAAGACGACGCCGTCATAGGCGCCCTCGCGCGAAAACTCCTTGATGCGGGCGACATGGCCCGGAGCCACGTCCGGCAGAAGCTCGATCACCACCCTGCCCTTGGTGGTTTCCATGATGATCGTGTTTTCCGGATCCTTGATCTCGGCCATGGTTTTTCTCCTTCTGTCTTAACTTATTTGCCGACCTTGACGCTGATCATGCGGTCAGGGTCAGTGACGGCGCCGTTGTTGGCTTCGTCGCCAAGCTTGATCTTGTCGACATTCTCTATGCCTTCGACGACCTTGCCGACAACCGTATATTGGCCGTTGAGGAAATCGCCCGGAGCGAACATGATGAAGAACTGCGAGTTGGCGCTGTTCGGGTCCTGCGAGCGTGCCATGCCGACGGTGCCTCGCTCGAAGGGAACATCCGAGAACTCGGCCGGCAGGTCCGGCTTCGAGGAGCCGCCGGTGCCGGCAAGCTCCGACTGAAAGCCCTCTTTCATGTCGCCATATTGCACGTCGCCGGTCTGTGCCATGAACCCCTTGATCACACGATGGAAGGCGACATTGTCGTATTCGCCCGCGGCTGCCAGCTCCTTGATCTGCTGCACGTGCTTCGGCGCGATGTCCGGGCGCAGCTCGATGACGACAGGCCCGTCCTTGAGTTCAATCGTCAGGATGTTGTCGCTCGACTGTGCCTGGGCGCCTCCCGTGAAGGTGGCGAGCGCTAAGGCGCCTGCAAAAGCGAGTTGGAGGATTTTCATGCGTTCTCCTTGCGTGGTGGAAGCTCAGGCTTTGTGCTTCGCCTGCAGCGCCTGATAGACCGCCCTGGGAACAAAGGCACTGACGTCACCGCCCATGGCTGCGATCTGCCGGACCAATGTGGCCGTAATGGGCCGTGAGGCGGTCCCCGCCGGCAGAAACAATGTCTGGATATCCGGCGCCATTTGCCTATTCATGCCGGCCATCTGCATCTCGTAATCGAGATCCGTTCCGTCCCTCAGCCCACGTACAAGAAGGTTCGCGCCGTGCTGGCGGGCGGCATCAACGACCAGATTGTCGAAGGAGACGACGGCGATGTCTCCTGCCCTTTCCGGCAGGAATTCGCTTAGCGAGCGGCGGATCAGATCTGCCCGCTCATCAAAGGAAAAGAGCGGCGCCTTCCCGGGATGAATGCCGATCGCGACGATCACCTTCGACGCTACGTTGAGCGCCTGAACGAGCACATCAAGATGCCCGTTTGTCATCGGATCGAAGGAGCCGGGATAGAAAGCCGTGGTCATCGCGCCTGTTTCCGTTTGGTGAAGCCTTTTGTCACGGACGGCGGCCGACCGCAAGGGTGACGCGATCCGCCTTGCCCTGTTCCACCGGAAACAGCGGCGACGGGGGAATGAATGCTAGATGAATGCAACGTTCGAGATGGTTTCACACCGGAAGTTGTAGCCTGAAACAACAAGTGAACGGAACTTTTCATAAGGGCGTGCCGTTTTAGCAGCTGAAAGGAGACGGACATGGGACTTGCTCTGTTTTCGATGGCGATGTTTTTCGCGATGATATTTGCGACGATCCATGCGCTTCGCGAGGAGGCCCGTGACCGTGTGACGGTCTTGTCGGCAGCAACGAATGGGCTGAGGAGAAAATGACGGCGACTGCGACCGTGATTGCGTCGCAGTGGCTTTGAGATAAATACCTCCAGGAAACTTCTGCCAGGAAGTTTCACGAGAAGCGGTCTCATTTCTTCCCCTGGTGGGGCCGCTCATTATGAGCCGGACGGCATCCCCTGCCCGTCCGGCCATTTCTTTTTTGGCGAACCCTTGCCGCTTCCCATCGATTGCCCTGGCATTCACACGGCAGCGGCGGGATCACGCATTGAATCAATGAGACGGAAGAAACGCCAGTTAAGCAGCAAGGCGGCCGCCGCCAGCCCCAGCACGAACCCGAACCACACGCCGACGCCGCCGAACTTCAGCGGAAAGGCAAAGGCCCAGGCGCAGACGAAGCCGATCGGCCAATAGGAAATCATCGCCAGGACCATCGGCACGGTTGTATCCTTTAATCCGCGCAGCATGCCCGCGGCGATCGCCTGAAGCCCGTCGACGAGCTGGAACGCCCCCGCAATGACGATCAGCGGGCCGGCGAAGGCAAGTACATCGGCAGCGTCGGGCCGGCCGGTGTCGAGATAGAGCGCCGCAAGTTGATGCGGAAGCAACGCGAAGATCGTGCTGCCGATGGCCGCGAACCCGCAGCCGAGGGCGAGCACGGCGATGGCGGCGCGCCGGACGCCGACGAGATCGCCGCTCCCGTAGGCGAGACCGACGCGTACCGTGCCCGCCTGTGCGAGGCCCAGCGGAATCATGAAGGCTATCGACGCGAACTGAAGCGCAATGCCGTGCGCGGCGAGCTGGATCGTGCCGATCGTTCCCATGAGCAGCGAAGCGACGGTGAAGAGGCTCACTTCCGCGAGGATCGTCACCGAAATCGGAACTCCGAGATAGATGACCTCGCGGAAAGCCGGCCAGTCCGAGCGCCAGAAGCGCACGAACAGCTCGTACCGATTGAGTTCAGGCTGGCTGCGTATGTAGCCGATCGTTAGCGCTGCACCAAGCAGCGCCACGCCGAGAGCCGCGACCGCGGCGCCGAAAATGCCAAGCGCCGGAAAGCCGAAATGGCCATAGATCAGCAGGTAGCAGAGCACGGCGTTGAGAACCAAGGTCGCGAGCGTCACGTAAAGAATAATCCCAGCCCGCTCCAGGCCGCTCAGGAACGCCCGCAGCACCATGAAGATGAGGCTCGGAAAGATCGCCCATTGTGCGATGCGGAGATACTCCGCAGCAAGAGCCGAGACCTCGGGTTTCTGGCCGGCGAAAAGCAGGATCGGCTCGGCCATCCAGAGGATCGGCGCGGTAATGAGGCCGTAAAGCAATACCACCCACATGCCCATGCGCACGGAGCGGCGAACGGAGATCCGGTCTCCCCGCCCCTGTGCCTGCGCGACCATCGGCACCACGGCATTTGCGAAGCCGCTGCCGAAGATGAAGACGGTGAAGAAGAACTGTGTGGCAAGAATGATCGCGGCAAGTTGGACCGCCCCGAGCTTGCCGACCATCAGCACGTCGGTGGTGTTGATGGCAAGCTGTGCGAGCTGCGCACCGATGAAGGGAACGCCGAGATAGATGCTGGCGCGAAAGTGGGTGCCCCACGAGTTGTCGGTTTGCGCAGGCACAAGCTGTCGGGTCGCGGTCAGCATGGATTAATCCTCGCTCTGCGGCGCAATGGGCACAGATAAAATTCTAGGCGAATTACAGCACCACCGGGACGGGCGCTAGCGACAAGGGCGGAGCTGCTTAATTTTTCATCGGTCTATCAAGAAATTTGATCAATCCGCAGGCGCTTGTGGCGAGAACTGTTCCTGCGGAGCGTTTATCGGGTTCGGTGCGGTATTCTGGAACGCACCGCCTTGGACGAGCCGCACTCGCATCAGGAAGACGGACAGGCTTGCGACGATCAGGCACGCTGCCACCGCATAAGGCGCGCCGGAGAACGAATATGCTGCTGCTGGGCTCGTAAAGAGCGCAAAGATCTGCGTGAAGAGAAGCGGTCCGAGGATCGTCGTTATGCTCGAAATGCTAGTCAGAGCGCCTTGCAGTTCGCCCTGGGCGGAGGGCGGAACGTGAACCGACGCGATGCTGCGCAATGGCGGATCGGCGAGACTTTCGAGCGCCGTCGCGACGATCACGAGATAAACCATCCAGCCCTCCCAGGCTGCGGCGTAGCCTGCCATTCCAAGGGCGGTAAAGGCGAGACCAAGCGTTGCCGTCTTTCGCTCGCCAAATCTCGACACGACGTGCGGCAAGACGACCGCCATCACCACGGCGCCGCCGACGCCGAAGATGCCGAGTGACAGTCCGATCTGCCCCTCGCTCCAGCCGTAGCGGTAGGACGAAACGAATGACCAGACAGCCGGATAGACGGCATGGGCGAGCCAGTGGAGAAAGAAGACGAGACCCACCCAGCCGATCCCGGCATAGTTGCGCATCTGCTTCAGCGCGCCGAGCGGGTTTGCCCGGTGCCACTCGAAGCGCCGCCGATTTGCCGGATCGAGCGTCTCGGGGAGAAGGAACAGGCCGATAGCGAAGTTGACGAAGGACAGGCCGGCCGCGCCATAGAAGGGTACGCGTGGGCCAAGTTCGCCGAGCAAGCCGCCGATGACCGGACCTAGCGCGAAGCCCGTGCCAAAGGCGATGCCGATCAACCCGAAGTTCCTGGCGCGGTTGGAATCGTCGCTGACATCGGCGATGAAGGCCGACGCGGTTCCAAAACTCGCTCCGCTTATGCCGGCAAGACTGCGACCGACAAAGAGCATCCAGTAGCTCGTTGCCAGTGCGCAGATCAGGTTGTCGATTGCGAAAGTCAACACGGAGGCCAGCAGTATCGGCCGACGTCCAAATCGGTCGCTCAAATTGCCGATCAGCGGCGCACAGAGAAACTGCATCCCCGAATAGACGAGCAGCAGCCAACCACCCTCGATGGCCGCCTCGCCGACACTCGCCCCGGTCAGTTCCTGGAGATAGCTGGGCAGCACCGGCACGATGATGGCGATGCCCATGATGTCGAGAAGCAGAATCAGAAAGACAAGGAACAGGCCGCGTCGAACGAACTTCTTGTCGAGCATGAAGCTCCCTCCCCGCTGTCCGCCGAAACGGAGACAGAACATGAACGACGTCACCAAATAAGGTGTATCGCATCGACTGAACCGAAACAATCCAAGAACATTTCAAAGGTTCTTATCGGATTGATCACTATAACGAATGATTGTTCGTGCGCTGCGTGTATCATCGCGACGACTGCCGCTGCCGCGCCTTCAGGAAATCGACGAAGGCGCGTAGCGGCGCCGGCATGTGCCGCCGACCCGCGTAATAGAGGTATGGTCCGGGGAAGCTGGTCACCCAATCTTCGAGAATGGCTACGAGGCGCCCGGCATTGATTTCGGGCATCAGGAATTCTTCGAAGGTCCGAATGATTCCGAGGCCGTCTACAGCCGCACTGATCTCGAGATCGATCGCATTGGCGAGCACGGTTGCCGGCGGCGCCACGGTGATTGCCGCCTCGCCCTCGCCGAATTCCCAAGCCAATGCGATGCCGTTCTGGAACCGATGGCGGAGTGTGGCGTGCTCGAGGATATCGCGCGGATGCTGCGGCACCCCGTGCCTGGCGAGATAGGCCGGTGCGGCCGCTGTGACGTAGCGCTGCACACGCGGCCCGATCGGGATCGCGATCATGTCCTTTTCGAGACGCTCCTCGTAACGCACGCCCGCGTCGAAACCAGCGGCCAGCACGTCGATGAATCCGTCCTCGGCGGTTACCTCCAAGGCGATCGCCGGATGAGCCTTGAGAAAAGGACCGACGATCGAGGGCAGGATTTCACGCGCAACGATTGTTGGCACGTTCAACCGCAAGGTCCCGGCCGGGTTGTCGCGTTCGCTCGCCACTTGGTCGAGAGCCCCGACGATCTCGCCGAGCGCTGGGGCCAGCCGATCGATGAGGCGTCTGCCCGCCTCCGTCACCGTGACGCTGCGCGTCGTGCGATTGAGCAGCCTCACGCCCAGCCTGGCTTCGAGCCGCCGCAGGGCTTCGCTGAGAGCGGATGCCGATACGCCCCGCTTCTTCGCGGCAGTACGAAAACTGCGTTCGCGCGCAACGGCCGCGAATGCGTCGAGATCGGCGAGGGGAAGATCGTTCATTGTGCGAAAATCCGTACAGCCTGTGTCGTGAGCGCCTGATTATCGCACAGCTCGATCCGGAGTAAATGTTGCAGCGTACGAAACGGCCACAGGGCCTCACCAAAGGAGAAGTGAGATGCAGATGGTTTCGCTAGGCAAATCCGGCCCCGAAGTTTCGGCGATTGGCCTCGGCTGCATGGGGATGTCGGGAATGTACGGTCCCGCGGATCGCGCAGAAAGCATTGCAACGATTCATGCCGCCCTCGACGCCGGCATAACACTGCTCGACACGGGCGACTTCTACGGCATGGGGCACAACGAGATGCTGATCCGCGAGGCACTCGTGGGGCGGCGGCGCGATCAGGTGCAACTAAGCGTCAAGTTCGGCGCGCTGCGCGATGCGGCCGGCGGCTGGTCCGGCTACGATGGACGGTCGAAGGCGGTGCGGAATTTCCTCGCCTACAGCCTCCAGCGCCTCGGCGTCGATCATATCGATATCTATCGTCCCTCCCGCCTCGACCCGGATGTGCCGATCGAAGAGACGATCGGTGCGATCGCGGATATGGTGAAGGCGGGTTACGTTCGCCACATCGGCCTGTCCGAAGTCGGAGCGGAGACGATTCGCCGCGCGGCGGCCGTCCACCCGATCAGTGACCTGCAGATCGAATACTCGCTGATCTCCCGAGGGATCGAGGACCAGATCCTCCCGACATGCCGCGAACTCGGCATCGGCATCACCGCCTATGGCGTGCTTTCGCGCGGCCTGATCAGCGGTCATTGGCAGAAGGATGCGGCCAGGAGCGGCGACTTCCGCGCTATGAGCCCCCGTTTCCAGGAAGGCAATCTCGAACAGAACCTCGCCTTGGTCGAAGCGTTGAGGCGCGTAGCGGCTGACAAGGGTGCGACTGTGGCGCAGGTCGCCATCGCCTGGGTCGCGGCTCAGGGCCGCGATATCGTGCCCCTCGTCGGCGCCCGGCGACGCGACCGTCTTTCCGAAGCGCTCGGCGCAGAGGCGGTTCACCTGGACGCCGATGATCTCGCGGCAATCGAACGCGCCATTCCGAAGGGCGCTGCCGCCGGTGCGCGCTATCCCGAGGCGCAGCTTGTCCATATGGACAGCGAGCGACACGGGTGATCTACGCTTCCGGACGCCGGGCCCCTAGATCGGGCGAGAGCCGTCAGACGGAGCCCGAGAAGGTGTCGCAGTCCGACATCCTGCCGCTGTCGAAGCCGCGCTTGAACCACTTCATCCGCTGCTCGGATGTGCCGTGGTTGAAGCTCTCCGGCACGACATAGCCTTGCGAGCGTTTCTGCAGCGTGTCGTCACCGATCTGGGTCGCGGCATTGAGTGCCTCTTCGAGGTCGCCGCGCTCCAGCAAGCCCTTCTGTTCAGTATATTTGCCCCAGATCCCGGCAAAGCAATCTGCCTGTAGCTCGACGCGGATCGACATCTGGTTCGCCTCGACCTCACTCATCCGCTGACGCATCTGGTTGAACTTCGGAAGGACGCCGATCAGGTTCTGGACATGATGGCCAACCTCATGCGCCAGAACATAGGCCTGGGCGAAGTCGCCGGAGGCGTCGAACTTCTGCGCGAGTTCCTCGAAGAAGGTCATATCGAGATAGACCTTGTGGTCGCCCGGGCAATAGAAAGGACCGGATGCGGCGGAGGCGAACCCGCAGGTCGACTGGACGGCACCGCTGAAAAGCACGAGTTTCGGCTCCTCGTATTGTTCGCCGCCGGCCTCGAAGATGCCGTTCCAGGTATCTTCCGTTTCCGCGAGCACTGTCGACATGAACGCCTTCATCTCCTCTTCTTCGGCCGAGCCACGCGGCACCTGCGAACCATCGCTCTGTTCGAAGCCCGGCATGTTCACCGGCCCACCCTCGAGAACCTGGAGCATGTCGATGCCCATGGCCTTCAGAACGAAATAGAGAATGACGAGGAAGATGATCGTGCCGAAGCTCAAGCCCCCGCCGGCGCGACGCATGCCGCCCCCGCCGGTCGGGATGCGGAACCCTCCGCCACGGCCGAAGGGGCCGCCTCCAAGGCCACCGGGGCTCGCCCCTCGCTGATCCTCGACGTTGCTGGACTGGCGGCGGCCCTTCCATTCCATGATCTTTCCTCCGGAGACGTCGCTTCTACCTTGGCGCGTTGAATAGTTATATGTCCGCGCGACGACCCATGTAAAACGCAATCGCCGCCGCGCGGTTTCATCCGACCGGCCTTTTTCTGCGGTGCCGTAATCCAGCCGACCGGTTCCGGCCGCCGGGCAATGGATTGACGTCTCTTTGCTTTCGCGTTCCTATGGCGCGGAGGAGCGGTCGGAGGTGCATGGATGAAGGCGGTGCGTCTGGAAGCGGTGGGCGACATCTCCGTCCGGGACGTCGAGGTGCCCGAGCCCGGGCCCGACGACCTGCTTGTCCAGGTCGAGGCCTGCGGCATTTGCGGGACTGACCGGCATCTCCTTCATGGGGAGTTTCCTTCGGCGCCTCCGGTCACCCTCGGTCACGAATTCTGCGGCATCGTCGTGAAGGTCGGCAGCGCCGTTCACGGGATCAAGCCGGGGACGAGAGTTACCGGCGACCCCAATATCTCCTGCGGGCGCTGCCCCCAATGCCAGGCGGGCCGAGTGAATCTCTGCCGCAATCTGCGCGCCATCGGGATCCATCGTGACGGCGGATTTGCCGAATACGTGCTGGTTCCTCAGAGGCAGGCCTTCGAAATCCCGCTTGGCCTTGATCCGGTGCACGGTGCGTTCTGTGAACCCCTGGCCTGCTGCCTGCACGGCATCGACATGGCGGGCATACGTGCGGGCTCCACTGTGGTGGTCCTCGGCGGCGGCGTGATTGGCCTCCTGACGGTTCAACTTGCAAGGCTGGCCGGCGCCACGACGGTAATCCTTTCGACACGCCAGGCATCGAAGCGCCGTTTGGCCGAAGAGCTCGGCGCGACCGCGACGGTTGATCCGGCGGCCGGCGACATCGTCGAGGCCATCGCAGGTTTGAGTGGCCTTGTTCCCGACGGTGTCGACGTGGCGATCGAATGCGCCGGCGTCTCGGAAACAGTGAAGCAATCGACGCGTCTCGCCAAGGCTGGCGGCACAGTCGTCATCCTCGGGGTGCTGCCGCGAGGCGAAAAAGTTGAGATCGAGCCTTTCGATATTCTCTTCCGCGAACTTCGCGTGCAGGGTTCCTTCATCAATCCCTTTGTGCACCGCCGCGCCGCCGACCTCGTCGCCTCTGGCGCGATCGAAATCGACCGGCTGATTTCGCGGCGCGTAACGCTCGACGAGGCCCCGGGGATCATTGCCAACCCAGCGCTCCCGGGAGAGATAAAAGTGCTGGTTATCCCCTCTTCATAAGCCGCGGACCTTAGGCTCAGGACCTATTAATCTGGCATCAGCATTTCGCAGCAACTGTCATGAGGCATCGCTCGACGAACGGACCACCACCGGCAACTTTGCGCTGGAAGCGAGCTTTCAATAGGAGTTGTCAGGCGCTGCTTCATCTACCGTGGGGCGGCTCATTCGGGTGCGGCGATACGAATAGGACGTGTTCCGACCGGAGCGCCGGTCGCGCGGTCGATGGTGACGGGATCGATCTCCGTTCCGGTCTCGGCGTCGAAGAAACGGGTCACCTTGCCCCCGCCGCGATGCTTGCGTCCCCACGCGCCGATCGCAAACAGTACCGGCAGAAAGTCGCGGCCGGCTTCCGTCAGCACATATTCGTCCCGTGGCGGACGGTCGGAATAGCGGCGTTTCTCCAGCAGCCCCTCCTCTGTCAGTGATGAAAGCCGCCCCGTCAGCATCGTCGGCGCAATACTGAGGCTCTTGCGAAATTCATCGAAGCGGGTCAGCCCCGCATGGGCGTCGCGCATGATCAGCATGCTCCATGCGTCCCCGACAAGCGCCAGGCTGCGGGCGATCAGGCACGGCTGGTTCGAAAGATTCTTCATGTCCATATCTTTTTAGTAGTGACTTGCTATTGATTTGATAGTAACTGATTGTGCATCGATGTTCCATGACAGAATGAAAGCGGAAGCCGATGAGCAAGACAGAACGCGGCATTGCCCTGGTCACGGGTGCTTCCTCCGGCATCGGACTGGTGACGGCACAAGCGCTGCGGCGCGATGGCTACCGTGTCTTCGGCACTAGCCGAAAGCCGATGCCCGACACCTCGGATGGGATCACGATGCTGATCGGCGACGTGATCAACGATGCATCCGTGCAGAGCGTTGTCGACGAGGTTCTAAGCCGCGCAGGGCGGATCGATCTTCTCGTTAACAATGCCGGGATCGGACTGCTTGGCGGCGCAGAGGAATCCACGACGGCACAGGCGAAAGCCGTATTCGACGTGAACGTATTCGGCATCATACGAATGACAAATGCGGTCCTGCCCGTGATGAGACGGCAGCGTAGAGGCCGGATCGTCAACCTGAGTTCCATACTCGGGCTGATCCCCGCTCCCTATAACGCACTCTACGCATCGACCAAGCACGCCATCGAAGGCTATTCAGAGTCTCTCGACCACGAAGTGCGAACGCAGGGCATCCGCATCGTGCTTGTCGAGCCCGGCGTGACCCGCACGTCCTTCGAAGAGAACATCACGCGACCGGACCGGCCGCTTGCCGTCTACGATACGGTTCGCACCGACGCGGAGAAGCTGATGCGCGAGATTGTCGCGAAGGGCGATGCACCCGAGGTGGTCGCCGAAGCTGTCGTAAGGGCCGCCAATGCGGTATCGCCCAAACGACGCTATACCGCCGGAAAAGCTGCAGGACAGGTCCGCTTCATGCGCCGCTTCCTGCCCGAGTCCTTCGTCGACAAAAGCCTTCGGAAATTCAGCAGACTTCCCGATTGAGCTTTCATCGCCGAACTGCTGGCGCTGCCGCCTCACCACAGAAACGAAAGTTTAGTCTGATGAAATCATTCCTGATCGATCGCTATACGAAAGGCGGTGCTCTGCGGCTCGGCGAGGGTCCCGAGCCGGAGTTGCGTGAGAACGACGTCATGGTTGAGATTCATGCCGCCGGCGTGAACCTTTTGGACAACAAGATCAGGGACGGAGAGTTCAAGCACATCCTGCCCTACCGCCTTCCACTGGTGCTGGGCAACGACGTAGCGGGCGTCGTGGTCCGGGTCGGGGCCAATGTCCGGCAATTTAAGCCCGGTGACGAGGTCTATGCACGTCCGGCTCAGGATCGCATCGGGGCATTTGCAGAGTATATCGCCATGGACGAGGCCGATGTTGCAATGAAGCCGAACAATCTGACCATGGAAGAGGCCGCATCCATTCCGCTTGTCGCCCTGACGGCATGGCAGGTGCTTGTCGAGCGGGCCAACTTGCAGAAGGGACAGAAGGTCCTGATCCATGCCGGCTCGGGTGGCGTGGGCACGATCGCGATCCAGCTTGCCAAGCATCTCGGGGCATATGTGGCCACGACCACCAGCACAGCAAATATCGCTCTTGTGAAAAGTCTCGGCGCAGACGTCGTAGTCGATTATAAGAACGACGACTTCGAGAAAGTGCTGCAGGGCTATGACGTCGTGCTGAACAGCCTGGGGAAGGATACGCTGGAGAAATCCCTTGGTGTGATGATGCCGGGCGGGAAGCTGATCTCGATTTCCGGTCCGCCCGATCCGGACTTCGCGAGGCAGAACAACTCTGGCTGGCTGCTTCAACAGGTCATGCGCCTGCTGAGCTCTGGCATTAGGAGAAAATCGAAACGCCGAAGAACCAGCTATTCGTTTCTCTTCATGACAGCGAATGGCGGGCAGCTCGGAAAGATCACCTCCCTGATCGAGGCGGGTGACATACGCCCAGTGATGAACCGGGTCTTCCCGTTCGAGAGGATCAACGAGGCACTGGACTATGTCGAAACGGGTCGTGCGAAGGGGAAGGTCGTCGTCGCAGTGAAGTGACGTCTAGGGGGCAAATAGGGGCCGGCAGCATTTGCCACTTGCAGCCTTATCGACTCATTGATTCAGTCGCAGTGCACGGGGCGATGCAATGAGTGATTTAATGCTGTTATCCAAGCGCAGATGCGCCGAATAAAGCCGTACTTTCCATTATCCCGCGGTATTCCGCGAGTGGATGACCGCAAGATCATAAGTGGCGTTATCTTAGTCCTTCGCAACGTATTTGCGCTGGCGCGACGCGCCCAAGAAATACGGTGTTCGGAGAACTCAAGGACTGGCGTCGCATTCACACCCGATATGACCGCTGCGCACGCACCTTCTTCTCAAGCATATGCATAGCTGCAGCCGTCATCTTCTGGCTCTGATTAGTGAGTCCTGAGCTAAGCAAGTTTCGGAGCCTAAGGCCGATTTGATTGGTGCTGCAAATATCTCCGCATTATTGTCGATTCCGGAATTTTCGGGGTTCCGCTTGCAGAAACATTTGCCTATAAGCCGCTTCTAGCCTGAAAACACCATTCATTGCGCACCCGGCCGGCGATCTCCCACCTCGGCCGGTTTTTCGCGCAGCCAGAAAACGGATGAGAACCATGCCGAAGCGCCAAGATATCAAATCGATCCTCATCATCGGCGCGGGGCCGATCGTGATCGGCCAGGCATGCGAATTCGATTATTCCGGCACCCAGGCTTGCAAGGCGCTCAAAGAGGAAGGCTATCGCGTCATCCTCGTCAACTCCAACCCGGCGACGATCATGACCGATCCGGGGCTTGCCGACGCGACCTATGTCGAACCGATCACGCCCGAGGTCGTCGCCAAGATCATCGCCAAGGAGCGTCCCGACGCGCTGCTGCCGACCATGGGCGGCCAGACGGCGTTGAACACGGCGCTTTCCCTGCGGCGGATGGGCGTTCTGGATCGCTACAATGTCGAGATGATCGGCGCCAAGCCCGAGGCAATCGACAAGGCCGAGGACCGTGCCCTTTTCCGCGAGGCGATGGCCAAGATCGGGCTCGAAACACCGAAGTCGCGGCTGGCGAACGCCACCGACATCAAGGACCAGGACCGCAAGGCGCATGAGGCGGAGCGCGCCGCGCTCAAGGCCAAGTTTTCTTCCGGAGCCGAACTCGACACCGCGCTCGACGACCTTGAAAACCAGTGGAACCTCGGCGAAGGCGACCGCAAGCAGCGCTATGTGAACCATGCGATGGCGATCGCCGCGCAGGCGCTCGACGATGTCGGCCTTCCGGCAATTATCCGACCGTCCTTCACGCTCGGCGGCACGGGCGGCGGCATCGCCTACAACCGCTCGGAATTCTTCGAGATCGTCGGCAGTGGTCTCGATGCGTCGCCGACGACAGAAGTCCTGATCGAGGAGTCGGTCCTCGGCTGGAAGGAATATGAAATGGAAGTCGTCCGCGACAAGGCGGACAATTGCATCATCATCTGCTCGATCGAAAACATCGACCCGATGGGCGTCCACACGGGCGATTCCATCACCGTCGCGCCGGCGCTGACCCTGACCGACAAGGAATATCAGATCATGCGAAACGCCTCGATCGCGGTGTTGCGCGAGATCGGCGTTGAAACCGGCGGATCAAACGTGCAGTTCGCGGTCAATCCGGAAAACGGCCGCCTGGTGGTCATAGAGATGAACCCGCGCGTCTCGCGCTCTTCGGCGCTAGCTTCCAAGGCCACCGGCTTCCCGATCGCCAAGATCGCCGCCAAGCTTGCCATCGGCTATACGCTTGACGAGCTGGAGAACGACATCACCGGGGGTGCCACGCCTGCATCCTTCGAACCGTCGATCGACTATGTCGTCACCAAGATTCCGCGCTTCGCCTTCGAGAAGTTCCCCGGCGCCGAGCCGACGCTGACCACCGCGATGAAATCGGTCGGCGAAGTCATGGCGATCGGCCGGACCTTCGCGGAATCGCTGCAGAAGGCGCTTCGCGGGCTTGAAACCGGGCTGACCGGTCTCGACGAGATCGACGTTCCGGATTTCGACGAGAACGGTGATGGCCGCAACGCCATTCGCGCTGCGATCGGCACGCCGACCCCCGACCGTCTGCGCATGGTCGCCCAGGCGCTGCGCCTCGGCATGACCGAGGCGGAAGTGCACGAGGCGTGCAAGATCGATCCCTGGTTCATCGCCCAATTCAAGGCGATTGTCGACATGGAGGCCCGCATCCGCGAGCACGGCCTGCCGCAGGATGCCGAAAACCTCAGAATGCTGAAGGCGATGGGCTTCTCCGACGCTCGGCTTGCGACGCTGACCGGCAAGCGGCCGAAGGAAGTGGCGGAGCT
Source organism: Sinorhizobium shofinae (assembly GCA_001704765.1). Taxonomy (GTDB): domain Bacteria; phylum Pseudomonadota; class Alphaproteobacteria; order Rhizobiales; family Rhizobiaceae; genus Sinorhizobium; species Sinorhizobium shofinae. The sequence goes on along the minus strand of MBFK01000006.1, from coordinate 190,369 downwards.
GCGCAATGCGCTGAACGTCCGCCCGGTCTACAAGCGCATCGACACCTGTGCGGCCGAGTTCGCCTCGCCGACCGCTTACATGTATTCGACCTATGAAACCCCGTTCGTCGGCACTGCCCGCTCCGAGGCACAGGTCTCCGACCGCAAGAAGGTTGTCATTCTCGGCGGCGGCCCGAACCGGATCGGCCAGGGGATCGAGTTCGACTATTGCTGCTGCCATGCGGCGTTCGCCTTGAAGGACGCCGGTTACGAAGCGATCATGGTCAACTGCAATCCGGAAACCGTTTCGACCGACTATGATACTTCCGACCGGCTCTATTTCGAGCCGCTGACGGCGGAAGACGTGATCGAGATCATGCGGGCCGAACAGGAAAACGGCACGCTGCACGGCGTTATCGTGCAATTCGGCGGCCAGACGCCGCTGAAGCTTGCCGAGGCGCTGGAAAAGAACGGCATCCCGATCCTCGGTACGGCACCCGACGCGATCGACCTCGCCGAAGACCGCGACCGTTTCCAGAAGCTTCTGATGAAGCTCGACCTCAACCAGCCGCGCAACGGCATCGCCTATTCCGTCGAACAGGCGCGCCTCGTCGCCGCCGAAATCGGCTTCCCGCTGGTCGTGCGCCCCTCCTATGTTCTCGGCGGCCGCGCCATGCAGATCATCCATTCGGAAAGCATGCTGCAGACCTACCTGCTCGACACCGTCCCGGGACTCGTGCCGGAAGATATCAAACAGCGCTATCCCAACGACAAGACCGGCCAGATCAACACGCTGCTCGGCAAGAATCCGCTGCTCTTCGACAGCTATCTGACGAATGCGATCGAAGTGGACGTCGATTGCCTGTGCGACGGCAAGGATGTGTTCGTTTCCGGCATCATGGAGCATATCGAGGAGGCAGGCATTCATTCCGGTGACTCCGCCTGCTCTCTGCCAGTGCACTCGCTCGACAACAACCTGGTCGACGAACTCGAGCGTCAGACGGCGGCGCTTGCCAAGGCGCTGAACGTCGGCGGTTTGATGAACGTGCAGTTCGCCATCAAGGACGGCACGATCTACGTGCTCGAAGTCAATCCGCGCGCGTCCCGCACGGTCCCCTTCGTCGCCAAGACGATCGGGGCGCCGATTGCAAAGATCGCCGCGCGTGTGATGGCCGGGGAAACGCTGGATCAAGCGATCGCCGCCTATGGCAAGAAGCCGGATCCGCGCAATCTGAAGCATATTGCCGTCAAGGAAGCTGTGTTCCCCTTCGCCCGCTTCCCGGGCGTCGACACGCTGCTTGGTCCCGAAATGCGCTCGACCGGCGAAGTGATCGGCCTTGACACCGACTACGCTCTGGCTTTCGCCAAATCCCAGCTCGGTGCCGGTGTCGACCTGCCGCGCGACGGAACGGTCTTCGTGTCGGTGCGGGACGAGGACAAGGCACGGGTGCTGCCGGCCATCCGCGTTCTCGCGGATATCGGTTTCAAGGTCATGGCAACCGGCGGCACGGCCCGGTTCCTGGGCGAGCACGGCATTACCGCCACCAAGATCAACAAGGTTCTCGAGGGCCGGCCGCACGTTGAAGACGCCATTCGCAACCGCCAGATCCAGCTCGTCATCAACACCACGGATGGCAACAAGGCGATCTCCGACTCGAAGTCGCTCCGTCGTGCGACCCTGATGCAGAAGGTTCCCTATTACACGACCATGGCCGGAGCCGAGGCGGCGGCACACGCTATCAAGGCACTGAAGGCGGGGAGCCTCGAAGTGCGTACGCTGCAGAGCTATTTCGACGCTTGACGGAAGTCCCCAGGGGCGCACCCGGTTTTGCGGGTGCGCCATCGTGCGTCGAGGCTGAGTTACGCTCCTGAATACAACCTGAACGTCTGGTTCAGGCTTCATTCGGACGCAACGTGGTTCTCTGATCCCATGAGCAGCGAAGCCGAAATCAACCGGCAACGCGCAGCCCGGGGGCGACGACGTGCGGCTATATTTCTTCGATCTTTGCTGCGGTGAGGAAAGTTTCCTCGATGAGGAGGGAATCGCCCATTTCGACGACGGTTCGGCGCTTTATTACGCTCAGCGTATTGCCGACAAAATCGGCCGAGACGTTGACTATGGATCGCTGAAGGTGGAGGTTCGCTCGAGCGAGGGCAAACTGCTCGCGACCGTTGCGCCATCCGAAGGCCGTGGCCGCGAGCAGTTTGCCTTGATCGGAAGGCGCCATCCAGGGTTGCTCCGCCACCACCCTGAGAACGCTGTTCCCTCGGCCAGGACTGCAGCTTTCACCTGAGTGGTGCGGCTGGAGGCTCCTGTCGCACCAAGCGTAGAGTCCTGATGGCGAAGAAGAGCGATGCGGCGGCAATCACGCAAGCAAGTGCAAACACGGTGAGCAGCGACGAGGATAGCACATCGTCGCTGACGCCCTCATCGAAGCCGAAAGCATTGGCGATTACGCCGAAAAGGGCAGCGCCGAGCGCGTAGCCGGCCGATTGCAGCGTCGGCAGCAGCGCCGACGTCTTGTCGCGTTCCTCTCTGGTCGAGACATCCATCAGGAACTGGCTGAGCGTTCCCCAACTGATCCCGAAGCCGGTTCCGATTGCCACCTGCCCGATGAACACCAGACCGTGTTCGCCGCTGCCGACGGCGAGTGTCAGTCCAATCAGACCGAGGCAGAGGATCAGCGGTCCCGTCCACATCAGTCGAACGCGAAATGCATGCGAGGGCAGACTGGCGACCAGTATTGCTGTTGCGCTCCAGGACATAGCCATCAAGGCGCTGGAAAAGCCGGCGGCGGTGGGTCCGAAGTCCCACAGCTCCTGCAACGTGTAGACGAGATAAACGGAACCGGACGCCTGGGCCAGCGGCATCAACAGGACGACCCAGAGGCCGGTGCCGAGTGAGGTGCGGATCGAGAAAGCACCGAACGGCAGAATGGAATTCGGCGATCTGCGATCGGATTGGATGGCAGCTATGAAAACGGCGAGTGCCATCACGAGCAAAACCGCCATCACATACCCGTTGCTTGCCATGTTGGAGAGCGAGATCAACAAGATGCCGAGACCGAAAGCCAAAAGTCGCAGCAAGGGAACTCCGTCCCCTGCTCGGTCGCCTTTCGTTGGCTGATCAACGATCGCAATCACGAGGGCTATGAAGACTGCCACGGCCGGTATGTTGACGAAGAAAGCGACGCGCCACGACCAGTATTCCGTGAGTAACCCGGAGATGAGCGGACCGGCAAAGGCAGCTGAGGCCCAGACGATCGCTTCCGCCCCGAAGACCTTGGGAACGAGGCGCGGCGGGAAAAGCTCGGGTATCAGTGCGTAGCAAAGCCCGGCAATGATGCCCTCGCCCAGTCCCTGCAGCAGCCTGCCGGCGAGCACTTGCGGCATGCCGGTTGCCAAGGTCGCGACGACTGTGCCTGTGGCGAAGACAAGCGCCGCAGCGATGAGCGTATTGCGCGCACCGAACCTGGCCTTCTGATTGGCCGCCAAGGCGCCGCCAATGATGGCGAAGACGAGATAGAGCGTGAAGGCCCAGGACAACAAGGCTGCTCCACCAAATTCCTCGACCGCTGTCGGCAAGGCCGTCGATATGAAGAACTCGTTGAAGGCAAAGAGCGCGACGCCAAGGCACAATGTAACGGTCGCAGCAAGATGATCCCTCCGTAACAACTCGCTCCAGCGGCCCTCACCTTGCCTGTGCATTGTCGCGCTGGAGGTCCTCGGGTTCTCTTCGGCTACACTCATGGATTGGTTCCGATCGGGTTGTTCATGGAACCAGCACTGATACAACCTCAAGTGCTGTTTAGGTAAAGAGGCTTTTTTAAAGGAGCCGCTTTTTGGAAAAGCGCGAGGTCGCGCGCGGCCTTGGCCCACCCGTGGACCGTCGCGAAAAATCTGGCTTTCGCGCTTTCGTTTCTGTTATAAGAACGGTTCGGATGTTTCGGACGGTTCCGGTGCCTTGGCTCCGGGGACCGTTTTCTTTTGCGTCGGCGCCGCCGGGAGGTGGCGCCGCGCGCTTGATAAAGGACAATGAAATGGTCGACAAAGTTCCCATGACCCAGGGTGGATTCGCCAATCTGCAGGAGGAGCTGCGCTGGCGCCAACAGGAAGAACGCCCGCGAATCATCGAAGCGATCGCCGAGGCGCGTGCCCATGGGGATTTGTCGGAAAATGCCGAATACCATGCCGCCAAAGAGGCGCAGAGCCACAACGAAGGCCGTATTTCCGAGCTCGAAGATCTAATTGCCCGGGCCGAGGTCATTGATCTTTCGAAGATGTCCGGCTCGAAGATCAAGTTCGGCGCGAGGGTAAAACTCGTCGACGAGGACACAGAGGAAGAAAAGACCTACCAGATCGTCGGAGACCAGGAAGCCGACGTTAAAGCCGGCCGGATATCGATCTCCTCGCCGATCGCCCGCGCGCTGATCGGCAAGGAAGTTGGAGACTCGATCGAAGTGAACGCACCGGGTGGCTCCAAGGCCTACGAGATCCTCGCCGTTCAGTGGGGCTGAACGCCCGACCCCAACAGCCGAAACGCGGGCGCGCGGCGGAGGCCGAACAAGGCCTCGCCCATCCCGCTCAGGGCGCGGCATTCGCTCCGCTCCTCTCTCCCACAACAACTGATTGCTAAAGGCGCAAGGAGAGCGCTCACGTGGCCGATATCCGGGACATCGAGGTTATTGCGCCCAATTTCAAGCGACGTCTCTCCGGCGTCACTTCGACGATCATCCAGCTTGTTCCTGTTCAGCGCAACCTCGGGCAGAAGATCGCGGTTCTCGGGCCTGGGCTACCCAAGAGTTTGCCGTCGGTCCGGTTTCGCGATCTGATCCACCTATGGCGAAACCCGCCAGGCCGCCACTGCCGCGTCTGGCATGCGCGCCGCAATGTCGAAATGCTGCCGGCAATCCTTCTTCGCGATCTGCTGCGCATGAAGATCCGGATCGTCTTCACCTCCGCCTCGCAACGGCGGCATACCGGGTGGAGTAAGTTCCTCATCCGCAGGATGGACGCGGTGATCGCCACAAGCGCCAAAACCGCCGCCTATCTGGAGGTTCCGAGCACCGTAATCCTGCACGGGATCGACACGAAACGCTTCCGGCCGCCGGTCGACAGGGCGGCGGCGAAACGTGCGCTCGATCTCGATCCGTCCAGGAAATACGCCGGTTGCTTCGGCCGTGTCCGCCATCAGAAGGGGACCGACCTTTTCGTGGACAGCATGATCGCCCTTTTGCCCTGCCGACCTGAATGGGGCGCGATCGTCGCCGGACGCGCAACCGGCCCACACCTCGCCTTCGAGGCTGAACTAAAGGACCGCGTCGCCAAGGCGGGGCTCGCCGACCGCATATTGTTTGTCGGCGAACACACGAATATTCCCGATTGGTACCGCGCCCTCGATCTCTTTATCGCACCGCAGCGCTGGGAAGGCTTCGGCCTGACGCCGCTCGAGGCGATGGCGAGCGGCGTGCCGGTCGTGGCAAGCGACGTCGGCGCCTTTTCCGAATTGATTGCTGAAGGGCCGAACGAAACGGGACTTATCATTCCGGCCGGCAATCTCGAAGCGATGGTCGATGGCGCCGCGACATTTATGGATGACCTGGCGCGACTTGCGGCTGCCGGCGCAAACGGTCTGGCGCGCACCTCCAGAGATTTCGCCATCGAGGGCGAAGCTCGGGCAATCGGCACAGTCTACGACAGTCTGATGCGCTGACGCAGGGGCTCACCGCTTCGAGGCGAACAGCCTCAGATACGCGTCGGTGATCGCCTCCTTGGAGAACTGGCTGACCAACGTCTCATGTCCCCGTTCGGCGAGCGCGGCTCCCAAGGCGCGGTCGTTGGCGATCAGCTCGATAGCGCGCGCGAACCCATCGGCATCGCCGATGTCGACCATCAGACCGTTCTCGCCATCACGCATGAACCATTGGGGTCCCTCGGATCGGCTGGAGACGACCGGCGTTCCCTGGGCCCAGGCCTCCAGGATGACGTTGCCGAGCGGCTCGTGGCTGGAGGCCATGACAAAGATGTCGGCAGCCGCGAGGAACGGTCGTGTGTCCTTCTGCCAACCGGCGAAGCGGACTCTCTCGCTGACGCCGAGATCGGCAGCGAGCCTTTGCAGATTGTCGCGCTCCTCACCATCACCAAGCAGCCACAGATAGACATCGGGCAATCTGCTGACAGCCTCGATCAGCGTCGCGAAACCCTTGCGCGGGACAAAGCGTCCCATCGACATCACGACGGGGGCATCTGCGGGTGTGTCGAGCACCGCTCGGCTGATCGGCTCCACTCGTTCGGTGCTGGTGAAATTCGAGATGACCTCGATATCGCGCTTCCAGCCGAGCTTACGGACGTGTTCCGCGATCCCCGGCGTGTTGCAGACGAGACAATCGGTGTTCCTGAAATAAGACAGCCGTGGCGGATAGTCGCCAAGCCGTGAAATCTTGATGCAGCCCTTATATGCCGGCATCAGCTCGCTGGCGCGCGGTGCCCAAGCCATGAGCGCGTCCGGCTTGTCGCGCTGCGCCATACGCATCACCTTGCGCGGCAGCAGCAGGCGATCGAGCGACAGGTTGCGAAACTGGCTTTCCTTGATTCTGGTGGCATCTTTGATTTCATGGCGCCAGATACGGTTCGGCCGAATGATGGATGTCTGCTCGACACCGCGCTCGGCAAGGGCGTTGACGAGATGGACAAAGAAACGTTCCGCGCCGCCGTCCTTTCCGAAATGGAAGTGCATGACTTTCATCGACGAGCAGCACCTTTTGCGAAGAGCTCGAGATAGGCGTCAGTAATCGCCTCCTCGGAAAAGCGCGTACGCAGCGTTTCGCGGCCGCCGGCACTCAACCGTTCGCGTAGCCCCGGATCGTCCCGCAGCCTGCGGATCGCGTTTGCGAGGCCCTCGTCGGCGCCGCAGTCCACCATCAATGCATCACGCTCATGCGTCATCACCCACGAAGGCCCTTCGGCTCGTGACGCGATGGTCGGCTTGCCGGCGCCCCAGCCCTCGAAGCACACGTTGCCAAGAGGCTCATGCGACGAATTGATCGCGAAGACGTCACCGGCGGCGAGATAGCCATAGGCATTGGTCTGCCACCCGGGAAAGCGAACACGATCGCGCACGCCCAATTTGTCGGCCAACCGTTCCAACTCATCCCGTTCAGGCCCGTCTCCGAGCAGCCAAAGATAGGCACCGTCGACCTTCTGGATGGCACGAAGCAGCCCGTCGAAGCCCTTGCGCTTGACGAAACGCCCCATGCCGACGACGACGAAAGCTTCGGCGGGCGTTTGCATCTCCGAACGCGCGATCGGGACGACGGGCGTGGCACGCGTGAAATTCGCGATCACCTCGACGCCGCGGCGCCATCCGAATTCGCGTACCTTGGCGGCGATGTCCGGGGTGATGCAGACCAATGTCTCGACATTGGTGTAGTAGCCGAGATGCTCCGGATAGTCGCCAAGACGAGAAATGCGCAAGGCGTTCTTGTAAGAAGGCATGAAGCGGCTGGCGCGCAACTGCCAGGCCATGATGACGTCGGGCCGGAACTCCCTGAGGACGCGCGATATCCGCCACCGCAGGAAAAATCGCGACAACGAAATCCGTCGGAAGACGCCTTCGTAGATCTCCGCACTACCCTCGATTTCACTGCGCCAGCTGCGCCCGGGTCGGATTAGTGCGCGCTGCTCGACGCCCCTGTCATGCAAGGCGTTGACCAGGTTCACGAAGAAACGTTCGGCGCCGCCTTCCTTGCCAAAATGAATATGCATGACTTTCATACGTCACCCTTTCCAGGCATTAACGGGACAGCGCATCGTCGACGTTTGGCCGGGCTTTCAACGCATGCCGCTGATAGACCTTGGCGGCGGTCAAGAACGCGTAGACCGACCCGGTCATCGCTTCGATGAAACCCGGAAAGCCGCAGCGCCACAGACCATTGCGGAAGTAGAGTCGGTAGAAATAGAGCGGCGGACCAAACAGCATCTTGTATGGGCGCGGCGGTTTGCCTTCCGCAAATTGCTGATCCGCCTTCAGCGTCGAATACTTGTTTTCCTTGAGAATCTGTTCGTCAATGATCAGCGGCCGGTAATGCAAAAGACTGCCGGTTGGTGCCGCACCGACTTTGCCGTCTGGAACAATGCCCTCGTGCACCGTCTGGTTGAGATCGTAGCGGCCGCGGCCGTTGCGGATCATCCGCAGATTGCGCCTTTCATGGGCCTTTTCAGGTGTGTAACCGTAGCCGATCAGGTACGGGCGGCGCGCCACCCTCCAACCGACGATGTCTTCCGGGGCGTTCAAGAGCGAAGGCAGCAGAGCTTTGAGCTGCTCGTCGAAGCGCTCGTCGGCATCAATGTTGAAACACCATGGCTGATCGCATTTTTCCAGCGCGAATTGCTTCTGGCCGGCATAACCGCGCCACGGCTCATACATGAAGCGGATGGGCCAGCCCTTGTCGATGTAAGATTGCACCAGCGTCGCCGTCCCGTCGGTCGAGCCGGAATCAACGATCACGATCTCCGCGCATTGCTTGAGGCTCTCGATGCAATTGCCGAGATAGGCCTCCTCGTTCAAGCAGATGATGAAAGCGGAAAGCGGGAGCTTTGGCGTCATGGAGATCTTCTGACCGGCCGCGTGCGTGGCGCGAAGGGGCTCTTGTCGAGCGAGTGTACAGGGTTCTGCAGCCCAGCTCGCCCCGATTGAATGGCAACGGCGATGCTTCGCTAGATCTCCACCTGGCAGGCGTCCTTCACTTGGCGGATCGTCAGCATCGTTCGTACTGTATCGACATTGTCGGTCGCAGTGAGCTCTTCAATAACGAAATCCTGAAAGGCCGCAAGGTTCTCGGCGACGCACTGAAGCAGAAAGTCGGATTCACCCGAGACCATCCAGGCCTCGCGGACGAGCGGCCATGATGCAGTGCGGGCGGCAAAGGCCTTGAGATTGGCATCCGACTGGTGCTTGAGGCCGACCATGCAAAAGGCAACGAGGTCGTAGCCGAGCGCGGAGGCGTTCAGAAGCGCGCGGTAGCCTCGAATAACGCCGGCTTCCTCGAGTTTGCGAACGCGGCGCAGGCATGGCGGCGCCGAGATGCCCACGCGTTCGGCCAATTCCACATTCGTCATGCGGCCATTGCCTTGCAACTCGCGCAGGATTTTCATGTCGATTGCATCGAGGTCGACGCGTAAGACCATTTGCCAATCCCCGTTTCCATGGACCCCGCTCGACGAGGTTCCCTCTTGCCCGCCGCTCCCTAGTGGGACGAGTCTGTCTCGCTGAGGCGATATTCTTCATCCTTTGGGTAGCACGTAACTGCGTCCCTGAACGAGAGTGCAAGGCGTTGCGTGCACAAAAACCTTTCTGCCGTCTCCGGCGGCCATGCACCTGGCCGACCTCCAGACAGCTGATTGGCCGTTTTCCATAGAAAAACGATGCAAAAATGCCCGATCTGGTGTCAATTTCATGGTGCGGACGCAACCACTTGTGTGTATCAGCAGCGGTGCCCTTGAAAGAGCGCGCTGTGAATACCTAAACTAAGGCGATATTTTTCCAGCATCGAACCGAACCGGACACCGGCTAGCAGGCTGTCCGGCGAATTAAGGACCAAAGCATGACCGCCCGCCACACCAAAGTGCTGATCATCGGCTCCGGCCCTGCCGGCTACACGGCAGCGATTTATACGGCCCGCGCCATGCTTTCGCCCGTGCTCATTGCCGGCATGGAGCAAGGCGGCCAGCTGATGATCACCACGGATGTGGAAAACTATCCGGGCTATGCCGATCCGGTCCAGGGTCCCTGGATGATGGAGCAGATGCTGAAGCAGGCGATGCATGTCGGCGCGGAGATCGTCAACGACATCGTCACCGATGTCGATCTTTCCGTGCGGCCATTCCGTATCAGGACCGACAGCGGCACCGAATGGACAACCGACGCCCTGATCATCGCGACCGGCGCCAAGGCCAAGTGGCTCGGGATCGAGACCGAGCCGAACTTCATGGGCTTCGGCGTTTCCGCCTGCGCCACCTGCGATGGCTTCTTCTATCGCAACAAGGACGTCGTCGTCGTCGGCGGCGGCAACTCCGCCGTCGAGGAGGCGCTCTATCTCTCGAATCTCGCCAAGACGGTCACGGTCGTTCACCGTCGGGATGCATTCCGGGCCGAAAAGATTCTCCAGGAACGTCTGTTCGCCAAGTCGAACGTCAAAGTCGTTTGGGATCATGAAGTGGTCGAATATCTCGGTACACCGGCAAAACCGCCGATGCCGGCCTCGGTCAACGGCGTGAAGCTTCGCAATACGAAGACCGGCGCTATTTCCGAAATGACGACCGATGGCGTCTTCGTGGCCATCGGTCATGCGCCGGCCGTGGAGCTTTTCAAGGCCAAGCTGCGCCAGAAGCCCAACGGCTATCTCTGGACAGCGCCGGATTCGACCGCGACCGATGTCGCCGGGGTCTTTGCTGCCGGCGACGTGACCGACGACATCTATCGTCAGGCGGTCACCGCCGCGGGGATGGGCTGCATGGCAGCGCTCGAGGCGGAGAAATATCTGGCGGGTCATATGCCCGTCGCAATTGCAGCCGAATAGAAGCTGCAAAACGGGGCTGACGTCTCGAAGGCGCGGCCCTGCGTGGGAACAGACGCATCGGTGACGCGCGGAGGACTCTGCCCGGTTCCTCCGAACGGTCCTTTATGGGGGATTTCATGTCGCTAGACTGGGACAAACTGCGCATATTTCATGCGGCGGCAGAGGCTGGCTCGTTCACGCATGCGGCAGACAAACTCCATCTTTCGCAATCCGCAATCAGTCGGCAGGTCAGCGCGCTCGAGCAGGATGTCGGCATCAAGCTGTTTCATCGCCACGCGCGCGGTTTGATTCTGACCGAACAGGGCGAGATGCTCTATCGGACGGCGCACGAAGTGCTGATGAAGCTCGAGAGCGTCAAGGCGCAGCTCAGCGAGACGACCGACAAGCCGAGCGGCAAGTTGCGCATCACCACGACCGTCGGCCTCGGCCAGGGCTGGCTGACCGACAAGATCCAGGAATTCATGGCGCTCTACCCGGACGTCCAGGTGCAGCTCATTCTCGACAATGAAGAGCTCGACGTGAACATGCGGCATGCCGACTGCGCCATCCGCTTGCGCCAGCCGCAACAATCGGACTTGATCCAGCGCAAGCTTTTCACGGTGCACATGCACATCTATGCCGCGCCCTCTTACATCAACAAACACGGCGAGCCGCAGTCGATCCAGGACCTGGACAACCACCGCATCATTACCTTCGGCGAACCGGCACCCAACTATCTGCTTGACGTGAACTGGTTGGAGATCGCCGGACGGGATCCGGACAACCCGCGCGTATCGCACTTGCAGATCAACAGTCAAACCTCGATCAAGCGCGCCTGCCTGCTCGGCATCGGCATTGCCATGCTCCCCGACTACATCGTCGGTCGGGATCCCGGTTTGATCCAGCTCCCGATCAGCGCCGACATCCCCTCATTCGATACCTATTTCTGCTATCCGGACGAAATGAAGAACGCCGCGAAGCTAAAGGTCTTCCGCGACTATATCGTCGCCAAGGCGCGCAACTGGAATTTTTAACGCTCGGCGCGATTGCTCGATTTATGAGCAATTGCCAGTCCCGTTGTTAAGCCATTGCTTTTTAGACGACTTTTCATTGCGCTACTAAACCGTGGCGCAACGCAGTGCGATAGTGCGATGCAAAAATATGCAGGAATGCGCAGAGGGCATGGCTGTCATGCATATTAAATGATTGCTCCTCGCCCAAAAAAGCAGCATACCAAACCCAGCTGATGCATCTTTGGTGGCTTCTCCTCCCAGTGCCACCGCAGCAGCTGTTCCCCTCTGGAGGTTCTAATTACCTTCACAACTACAAGGGCCCAAGTTTTCTTGTGGCCCTCTTTTTTTTGCCCGCAGCACCCACAGCCTTCAGTTGCGAAAATCTCCCGCGGAGCCATTGAATGCGGCCGCGATGCTCCCCATATGATTTTCAGTTGGTGCATCTGGCGGCTTTCTCCTCCCCGGCCGTCGCATCAGCTGTTCCCCTCTGGAGGTTTTGAAACCTTCACAACTGACAGGGCCCAAGTTCGCTTGTGGCCCTCTTTTTTTACCCTCGTAAAGATTGCATCCTTGATGCTCTCCTCATCGACGCCGGGGTTGCACGGACTACTCCGAGGTATTTGTGGGGCGATATCCCAAGGCGAGAGCCTCGTATTGTCGTGCCTGTAGCGATGTCGTCGACTGAGCCAACGGCAAGCCGAAATCCGGGATGCCATTGAAGCCGATCTCCAGGCGATTTGCGACATCTACAATGATGCGGTGGCGAACACGACGGCGATCTGGAATGAAACCCCGGTCGATGTCGCCAACCGTGCGGCCTGGCTGAGAGCACGAAATGCCAGCGGGTTTCCAGTCCTTGTTGCCGTTTCCGACCGGGGCAATGTCGTCGGCTATGCCTCCTTTGGCGAATGGCGCGCCTTCGACGGATACCGCCACACGGCCGAGCACTCGGTCTATGTGCGCGAGGATCAGCGCGGCGGCGGAATAGGCCGGGGGCTAATGGTCGCCTTGATCGAGCGCGCCGAGGCGCTCGGTAAGCATGTGATGATAGCTGGGATCGAGTCGGGCAACGTTCCCTCGATCCGCCTGCACCAACATCTGGGCTTTGAGCAGACCGGCCATATGAAGGAGGTCGGTACGAAATTCGGTCGCTGGCTTGACCTGACCTTCATGCAATTGATCCTGCGTACGGGTTCTCCGATCTGAAACCGCGCACCGGCGGTTTCTCGTTGTCGGCGAAGATGCTATCTATGCACGCTCGTTCGTCGCTGAGGAGCCGCATGGTCGAGCAAGGCAGAGCGGGCCGATGCCGCATCTGGAGCAGCCAAATGGGACGTCTGGCGCGCGCTGCCGGGGCCGGGCTGCTGATCGCAACGACCTCTGCCGGCGTCGCTGAGGCCCGAACCGACGCTCCGGTCGCGACGCGGAAATGCCTCTATTCTGGCATCTCCGCGGTAAATCCGTCGGTCCCCCTCTGCATCAGCCGAGAGAATTTTGCCCGGGACGTGTGCGGCATGATCGAACACTATGCTGAGGCAAACGGTCTGCCAGCGCCTTTCTTCGCGCGGCTGATCTGGCGCGAAAGCCTGTTTCAACCGGACGCCGTCAGCCCGAAGGGCGCCGAAGGGATTGCCCAGTTCATGCCCGGGACGGCAAAGCTGCGCGGCCTGTCCAACAGCTTTGACGCCGTGGCGGCCCTCGGCAAGTCGGCCGAGTATTTGAGCGAACTCAAGCTCCGCTACGGCAATCTCGGTTTCGCAGCAGCCGCCTACAATGCCGGAGAGGCCGGGCTCGAGCGGTTTCTCGAGATTGATTGGCTGCCTTACGAGACACGCGAATACGTTCTGGCGATTACTGCCCACCCGGTGGAGGACTGGCGCGACAACCCGCCCAAATCGCTCGACCTTGCGCTCGATAAGAACAAGAGCTTCCTGGATGGCTGCGTTGCGCTCGCCAGCACCCGGCGGCTGCGCGAGATCGTCGTCGTGGACGAGGCCGCTTGGGCGCCCTGGGGCGTTCAACTGGCAGCCCACCAGCGAAAAACCATCGCGCACCGCCTGTTTCTGAACGCCGTAAAGAGACTGCCGGCGCCGATCAGCGGCGAAAAGGCGCTCGTGTTGCGCGAGCGCAATGGCAGCTTCGGTGGCAGAATACGCTACGCCGCGCGCATTGGCCGCCAGACCCGTGCGGAGGCGGACAAACTGTGCGCCGCCATTCGTCGGAGCGGCGGCGCCTGCATTGTCTTCAAGAATTGACCTGCAGGCCTTGCCGCGCATCGGTGCGGCGATCGGGAACGGCGTTGCGCTCGGCTTCCGCCGGCAGGCATCCGAGCGACGCAAGGGTGGCGGCGACCGCTGCATCGATCGGCGTGTGGGGTTCCTCGCCCAGCGCTGCAACCAGGCGATCGTTGCGCATTTCGAGCGGCGTGAGCCAGAGGTAGCGCATCTCGCGCAGTTCCCGGAAAAAAGGCACAAAGGGATAAGCCATCGTCAAGAGCCACCAGGGAAACGCCCTCACCTTGAGATACGGCTTGCCGGTGGCACGCCTGATCGCGGCGATCATCTCCGTGCCGTCTTCGTCGAAAAAGCCACGCATGTGGAAGACCGCGAAGGCCGGAAGCGTTTCGGCGCGCTCGATCAGGTGGACCATCGTCTCCGCCGTGTCGGGCAGATAGGCCCATTGGTGGGCGATGCCCTTGCGGCCGGGATAGGTGATCGCGGCCGGAGCCTTTCCCGGCGTGACCAGCCCTTGCGAAAACCAGTTGTTCGCGGCATCCGGGCCGAAGAAGTCCCCTGCCCTGAGAATGATGACACCAACGCCTGCTTCGGATGCTGACTTGAGCCTCGCCTCCATCTCCTTGCGGATCATCCCCTTTTTGGTCAGCGGGTTCTGCGGCGAGACCTCGCTGAGGACCGGAAAGGCATCAGGTCCAAAATTGTAGATCGAGCCCGGCAGGAGGATGCGCGCGCCAACCGCCCTGGCGGCGGCAATGGTGTTGTCGAGCATCGGCAGCACCAATTCGCCCCAGTTGCGATAACCCGGTGGGTTGACGGCATGGATGATGAAATCCGCGCCCTCCGCCGCTTCCCGCACGTCGGCTGCATTCATCGCGTCGCCTTGGATCCAGTCAAAGGCCGGCGCTTTGCTCGCCGCCTTCGTGACATCGCGATGCAATGCCCGGATATTCCAGCCGCGCAACCTCAGACCTCGCGCCACGGCTCCGCCGATTCCGCCTGTCGCTCCCAACACCAGAGCGGTGCCCTGCCTTTTGCTCATCGTGCTCTCCATCAGTTTCGATGAGCGCAAGGATCGCGGGAAACCCAGCCAAACGAAATTGCCTAAATACCTATTGCGGCTATACTAAAATTTATGAGCCGGACCGAGCCGAGTTGGGATTTCTACCGCACCTTCCTGATGGTGCTGAGTGAAGGGTCGCTGTCGGCGGCCGCGCGCGAACTTGGGCTGACGCAGCCGACGGTCGGTCGCCATATCGACGCGTTGGAGGGGGCAGTCGGATTCTCCCTGTTCACGCGCTCACCGCACGGTCTCTTGCCTACGGAGGCGGCCCTGGAACTACGGCCCTATGCCGAAACCTTGGCAGCCACCGCTGCCGGCTTGCTGCGCGCTGCGTCCGGAAAGCAGGGCGCGATTGGCGGCACGGTGCGCATCAGCGCCAGCGAAGTGATTGGCGTCGAGGTCCTGCCGCCGATCCTTGCCGAATTGAACCGGCAATATCCGGAATTGACTGTCGAACTTTCGGGTTCGGACGCGGTCGAAAATCTTCTGCGCCAGGAGGCCGATATTGCCGTGCGTATGGTCGCGCCGGCGCAGGAAGCGCTCGTCGCCCGCCATATCGGTGCAGTACCGCTCGGCTTCCACGCGCGTCGCTCCTATCTCGACCGTCGCGGCGTACCCGAAACGATCGAGGAACTGGTCCGGCATAGCCTGATCGGCTACGACCGGGAAACGGCCGCGATCCGCGCGATCCTGTCGCGATCGCCCAATCTCCCGGCTGCTCACTTTGCGTTGAAAGCTGACAGCAATCTGGTGCAGCTCGCGGCCATCCGGGCCGGCTTCGGCATTGGCATTTGCCAGACTCCACTGGCCAAACGTGACCCGCAGCTCGTGCGCGTTCTCCCGGATGTCTTCGAGACGAAACTCGAAACCTGGCTCGTCACGCACGAAAATCTGCGTTCGACACCGCGCTGCCGCGTCGTCTTCGAAGCACTGGCAAGAGGCTTACAGGCCTATATCCGGTAAGGACGCGGCTGGTGAACGAACGTGTTTCGGACCCGAGCTGATTTTGACACGGACCACATCCACAAGCCCCGGCAGGAAGAGTATCAGGTGCAAAGCCGGAAGCGGGACCCGCATCGTTCGGCGGTTCATCCAGACTTTTCAGTGACTTAACTCGCGTGCTTTTCACGGGCCGCGCTTACACAACAAAAGCAAAGGCCCCGGTCGAACCGGGGCCCCTATTGCCATTAAGTTTGCAATGAACGGCCTCACATGCCGGCGATCACTCATCCGTTTCGACGGGCGGTTCGGAGACGATCGCTTCACCGGCAGTAACGATCTCCTCGATCTCATCCTCGCCCTCCGGTTCGCTGATCCGTTCGACCGAGACCACCTTCTCGTCCTTGGCCGTCGAGAAGATGGTGACGCCCTTGGTGGCGCGGCTCGCCAGACGAATGCCGTCAACAGGTACGCGGATGAGCTGGCCACCATCGGAAACGAGCATGATCTGGTCATTGTGCTCGACCGGGAAGGCCGCGACGAGTTCGCCGATCTCCGCCGTCTTCGACGTATCCGTGGCACGAATGCCCTTGCCGCCACGGCCGGAGGTGCGGAAGTCGTAGGAGGAGGAGCGCTTGCCGAAGCCCCTTTCGGATAGCGTCAGCACGAATTGCTCGCGCGCCCTCAGCTCCTCGTAGCGCTCATTGGAGAGTTCACCACCATTGGCGACCTCCTCGCCGACAAGTACGATCTCTTCATCCTCGCCGGTTGCGGCGCGACGTTCGGCTGCCGACCGTCTCAGGTAGGCAGCGCGCTCCCACGGTTCGGCTTCGACGTGAGCGAGGATCGCCATGGAGATGATCCGGTCGCCATCGCCGAGCGAAATTCCGCGCACGCCGATCGAGTTGCGGCCCGCGAAGACGCGCACATCGGAGACCGGGAAGCGGATGCACTGGCCCAGCGCCGTCGTCAGCACCACGTCGTCGAATTCGGTGCAGGTCTCGACCGAGAGAATCTCGTCGCCCTCCTCATCGAGCTTCATCGCGATCTTGCCATTGCGGTTGACCTGGATGAAGTCGGAGAGCTTGTTGCGGCGGACCGTGCCGCGCGTCGTCGAGAACATCACGTCCAGGTTTTCCCAAGTCGTTTCGTCCTCGGGAAGCGGCATGATCGTCGTGATGCGTTCGCCGGGTTCCAGCGGCAGCATGTTGATCAGCGCCTTGCCGCGCGATTGCGGCGTGCCGATCGGCAATCGCCAGACCTTCTCCTTGTAGACGATGCCGCGCGAGGAGAAGAACAGAACCGGCGTATGGGTATTGGCGACGAATAGCCGGGTAACGAAATCCTCGTCCCGGGTCGACATGCCGGAGCGGCCTTTGCCGCCGCGACGTTGGGCCCGGTAGGTGGTCAGCGGTACGCGCTTGATGTAGCCAAGGTGGGAGACGGTGACGACCATGTCCTCCCGGGCGATCAGATCCTCGTCGTCCATATCCGGACCGCCATCGGCGATCTCGGTGCGGCGCGGCGTGCCGAACTCGTCGCGGACCGCGGCGAGCTCGTCCTTGACGATCTGCATGATGCGCAGCCGCGAGGAGAGGATTTCCAGATAGTCCCGGATCTCCTCACCGATCTTATTGAGTTCGTCGCCGATTTCGTCGCGGCCGAGCGCTGTCAGGCGCTGCAAGCGCAGGTCGAGAATGGCGCGTGCCTGCTCTTCCGAGAGGTTGTAGGTGCCGTCCTCGTTGATCCGATGGCGCGGATCGTCGATCAGCCGGATCAGCGCATCGACGTCATGGGCCGGCCAGCGACGCTCCATCAACTGTTCGCGGGCGCTCTGCGGATCGGGCGCATGGCGAATGAGTTTGATCACCTCGTCGATATTGGCAACGGCAATGGCAAGGCCGACCAAGACATGCGCCCGCTCTCGCGCCTTGCGCAGTAGGTATTTCGTTCTCCGGCTAACGACCTCCTCGCGGAAGGAGACGAAAGCACGCAGCATGTCGAGCAGCGTCAGCTGCTCGGGCTTGCCGCCGTTCAGCGCCACCATGTTGCAGCCGAAGGAGGTCTGCAGCGGCGTATAGCGATAGAGCTGGTTGAGGATGACCTCGGCATTGGCATCGCGCTTGAGCTCGATGACGACGCGATAGCCTTGCCGGTCGGACTCGTCGCGGAGGTCGGAGATGCCCTCGATGCGCTTGTCGCGCACGAGCTCGGCCATCTTCTCGATCATCGTCGCCTTGTTCACCTGATACGGAATCTCGGTGATGATGATCTGTTCGCGATCACCGCGCATCGGCTCGATATGGGCGCGGCCGCGCATGATGACGGAACCCCTGCCCGTCTCATAGGCCTGGCGAATGCCGGCGCGACCGAGGATCAGGGCGCCGGTCGGGAAGTCGGGGCCCGGAATGATCTGCATCAGCTCCGGCAATTCGATTGCCGGATCGTCGATCAACGCGATGCAGCCATTGATGACTTCGCTCAGATTGTGAGGCGGGATGTTGGTCGCCATACCGACGGCGATGCCGCCCGCGCCGTTGACGAGCAGGTTCGGGAATTTCGCCGGAACGACAATCGGCTCCTGCAGCGTGCCGTCGTAGTTGTCGCGGAAATCGACCGTTTCCTTGTCGAGGTCGTCGAGCAGCGAATGGGCCGCCTTCTGCAGCCGGCACTCGGTATAGCGCTCGGCCGCCGGCGGATCGCCATCGACGGAGCCGAAATTGCCCTGGCCGTCGATCAGCGGCAATCGCAGCGACCAGTCCTGCGCCATGCGCGCCAGCGCATCGTAGATAGCCATGTTGCCGTGCGGATGGTATTTACCCATCACGTCACCGGTAACGCGGGCGCATTTGACGTATTTCTTATTCCAATCGATGCCGAGCTCGCTCATCCCGTAGAGGATGCGGCGGTGAACGGGTTTCAAGCCGTCACGCACATCGGGAAGCGCGCGGGAAACGATCACGCTCATTGCGTAATCGAGATAGGACCGCTGCATTTCCTCGATGATGGAAATCGGCTCGATGCCTGGCGGATTTTTTCCGCCGCCGGGAGTGCTTTGTTCAGTCAATGTCGATCACGATCTTTGTTCAGAATCAGTCAGTTCTTATAGCCGAATGCCGCTTCAAGCGCCAATTTTGGCCAATGGTTTTGAACAGTCTTTTGCTGGCGGAACGGGCTTTTCTAGGGCACGCCTGCGCCAATCGGAAGGACTTCCCCTACACGCGCCGGATCTGCTGGCATGCTCCCGCGTCAACCGGGTTTAAGCCATCGCGCGGCGCTTGGCTAGCGCCCCTTTCCAAGCACGCATGGCTTGCCTAACAATGTGGCTCTGCCACCGGAAATACCGGGGCCAATCCGGAGGGGGAACGGATGTTCGATTTAGATCTCTTGATCAACGCGTTGACGACGCTGCTCGTGACACTTGACCCGCCGGGACTCGCGCCGATTTTTCTGAGCCTCACAGTCGGCATGAGCCGGCAGGAGCGCTTCCAGGTTGCGACCCGCGGCTCGTTGATCGCCTTCTTCATTCTCGCCGCCTTTGCGCTTTTCGGCGACGGCATTCTCGGCCTGCTCGGCATCTCGATCGGTGCTTTCCGCATCGCCGGCGGCCTGCTGCTCTTCTGGATCTCCTTCGAAATGATCTTCGAGCGGCGCCAAGAGAGAAAGGAAAAGACCGGAGAAACGGCGGTGACCGAGGACCACATCCACAATATCGCCGTCTTTCCCCTCGCTTTGCCGCTGATCGCCGGGCCCGGGGCGATCTCGGCAACCATCCTGCTCGGCAGTTCATTTCCCTCCGTCGTCGAGCGCGCGCAGCTTCTTGTCGTTATTGCCGCCTCGATGGCAATCCTGTTCCTGGCCCTCGTGATCGCCGAGCGGATCGATCGTTTCCTCGGTACCACCGGACGGGCGATCCTTACCCGCCTTCTTGGCGTGATCCTCGCGGCGCTGGCCGTGCAATTCGTCGTCGACGGCGTGCGGTCGGCATTTTCAATTTAGGTCGAGAAAATGCAGCGGCCCGCTCAGAGGCGGGCCGAACGTTTTTGCAGCTTCTAGATCCCGCCGATCAGAACGGGATATCGTCGTCCAGATCGCGCGAGAAGTTGCCGCCGCCCTGGTTCGACTGGCCGCCGGAACGTCCGCCACCGGAGGATTGCCGCGGCTGATCGTAGTCCTCATAACCGCCGCCACCGAAATCGCTGCCGCCGCGCGCTGCGCCGCCGCCTTCGCCGCGGCCGTCGAGCATCGTCAGCGTCGAATTGAAGCCCTGCAAGACGACTTCGGTCGTATAGCGATCATTGCCGCTCTGGTCCTGCCATTTGCGGGTCTGCAACTGGCCTTCGATATAGAGCTTGGCGCCCTTCTTCACATATTGTTCGACGACCTTGCAGAGGCCCTCGTTGAAGACGACGACATTGTGCCATTCCGTCTTCTCGCGGCGCTCGCCGCTATTGCGGTCGCGCCAAGTCTCCGAAGTGGCGATCCTGAGGTTGGCGATCGGCCGGCCATCCTGCGTGCGCCGGATTTCCGGGTCGGCCCCGACATTCCCGATCAAGATCACCTTGTTGACGCTACCAGCCATATCGCTTTTCCCGTGCTATCCGCCGAGCCGCCGGCCCGGCTTCCGAATGTCTCAAGAGCGCGCATCTTAACGGCCCGCTTCTGCCTATACGCCCCGTATTGCGCATAATCCACAACTGATTTGGCGGATTGCCTCTGATATTTGTTCTTTTTTTGTTCTATTATTTCCTTATTATCCTGTCAACCGAATCGCGATTGAGCGGCCTCTTTGCCGATTGCGCCTCGACATGGGCGTTGTCGTCATTACATAGGAGGCTTTCAACTGCATAAGAACTGGCCTTCCGATGAGCGAACTCAAGACCCTCTCCATTCGCGGCGCCCGCGAGCATAACCTCAAGGGGATCGACCTTGACCTGCCGCGCAACAAGCTGATCGTGATGACCGGCCTCTCGGGCTCCGGTAAGTCCTCGCTCGCTTTCGACACCATCTATGCCGAGGGCCAGCGCCGCTATGTCGAGAGCCTGTCGGCCTATGCCCGGCAGTTCCTGGAGATGATGCAGAAGCCGGACGTCGACCAGATCGACGGGCTGTCGCCGGCGATCTCGATCGAACAGAAGACGACCTCGCGCAACCCGCGCTCGACAGTCGGCACGGTCACCGAGATCTACGACTATCTGCGCCTGCTTTTCGCACGCGTCGGGGTCCCCTACTCGCCGGCGACGGGTCTGCCGATCGAGAGCCAGACGGTCAGCCAGATGGTCGATCGCGTCTTGGAATTCGGCGAAGGCACGCGGCTCTATATCCTTGCGCCGCTCGTGCGCGGCCGTAAGGGCGAATACAAGAAAGAACTCGCCGAGCTGATGAAGAAAGGTTTCCAGCGCGTCAAGGTCGACGGCCAGTTCTACGAGATCGCCGACGTGCCGGCGCTCGACAAGAAATACAAACACGATATCGATGTCGTCGTCGACCGCGTCGTCGTGCGACCTGACCTCGCCACCCGGCTGGCGGACAGTCTGGAGACGTGCCTGACGCTTGCCGACGGACTGGCGATCGCCGAATTCGCCGATAAGCCGCTGCCGCCGGAAGAGACGGCCGCCGGCGGCTCCGCCAACAAGTCGCTGAACGAAACGCATGAGCGCGTGCTATTCTCGGAGAAATTCGCCTGCCCGGTCTCCGGCTTCACCATTCCGGAAATCGAACCGCGCCTTTTCTCCTTCAACAATCCCTTCGGCGCCTGCACGACCTGCGACGGTCTCGGAAGTCAGCAGAAGATCGACGAGGCGCTGATCGTCCCCGAGCCGAACCGGACCTTGCGGGACGGTGCCATTGCGCCCTGGGCGAAATCGACCTCCCCTTACTACAACCAAACGCTCGAGGCGCTCGGCAAGGTCTTCGGCTTCAAGCTCGGCAATCGCTGGAGCGAGCTCTCCGAGGAAGCACAGAGGGCAATCCTGCACGGTACGGAAGAGAAGATCACCTTCCACTATCAGGACGGCGCCCGGTCCTACAACACGACGAAGACCTTCGAAGGCATCGTGCCGAATCTCGAGCGGCGCTGGAAGGAGACCGACAGTGCCTGGGCACGCGAGGAGATCGAGCGCTTCATGTCGGCGGCTCCCTGCCCCGCCTGCGCGGGTTACCGGCTGAAACCGGAGGCGCTGGCCGTCAAGATCAACAGGCTGCATATCGGCGAGGTCACCAACATGTCGATCCGCGCCGCTCGCGACTGGTTCGAGGCCTTGCCCGAGCATCTCAGCACGAAGCAGAACGAGATCGCCGTGCGCATCCTCAAGGAGATCCGCGAGCGGCTGCGCTTCCTGAACGATGTCGGCCTCGAATACCTGAGCCTGTCGCGCAATTCCGGCACGCTTTCCGGCGGCGAGAGCCAGCGTATCCGCCTGGCCTCGCAGATCGGTTCGGGATTGACCGGCGTGCTCTATGTGCTCGACGAGCCGTCGATCGGCCTCCACCAGCGCGACAATGCCCGCCTGCTCGACACGCTTCGGCATCTGCGCGACATCGGCAACACGGTCATCGTCGTCGAGCATGACGAGGATGCGATCCTGACGGCGGATCATGTGGTCGACATCGGCCCGGCCGCCGGCATTCATGGCGGCGAGATCGTGGCCGAAGGGGCGCCCGCCGACATCATGGCCAATCCCAAGTCGCTGACCGGAAAATATCTTTCCGGCGAACTGTCCGTCGCGGTTCCCGGCGAACGGCGGAAATCGAAAAAGAAGAAGGAAATCACCGTCGTAGGGGCGCGGGCTAACAATCTGAAGAATGTGACAGCGTCGATCCCGCTTGGCGTCTTTACCGCCGTCACCGGCGTTTCGGGGGGCGGCAAATCCACCTTTCTCATCGAAACGCTCTACAAGGCGGCCGCCCGCCGCGTCATGGGCGCGCGCGAAAACCCCGCTGATCACGACCGGATCGATGGCTTCGAGCATATCGACAAGGTGATCGACATCGACCAGTCGCCGATCGGCCGGACGCCGCGCTCGAACCCCGCGACCTACACCGGCGCCTTCACGCCGATTCGCGACTGGTTCGCGGGACTGCCGGAGGCGAAGACCCGTGGCTACCAGCCGGGCCGCTTCTCGTTCAACGTCAAGGGCGGACGCTGCGAGGCCTGCCAGGGCGATGGCGTTATCAAGATCGAAATGCACTTCCTGCCGGATGTCTATGTCACCTGCGACGTCTGCCACGGCAAGCGCTACAACCGCGAAACGCTCGACGTGCACTTCAAGGGCAAGTCGATCGCCGACGTTCTCGACATGACGGTGGAGGAAGGCGTCGAATTCTTCTCGGCTGTTCCCGCCGTGCGCGACAAGCTCGTGACCCTGAACCAGGTCGGGCTCGGCTATATCAAGATCGGCCAGCAGGCGAACACGCTGTCGGGCGGCGAAGCGCAGCGCGTGAAACTCGCCAAGGAACTGTCGAAGCGCTCGACCGGACGTACGCTCTACATTCTAGACGAGCCCACAACTGGCTTGCATTTCCACGACGTAGCCAAGCTTCTTGAAGTTCTGCATGAGCTCGTCAACCAGGGTAACTCGGTGGTCGTGATCGAGCACAATCTCGAGGTCATCAAGACGGCCGACTGGGTCATCGACTTCGGGCCGGAAGGCGGCGACGGCGGTGGCGAGGTCATCGCGAAAGGAACGCCTGAAGACGTCGTTAAGGAACCACGCTCCTATACCGGGCAGTTCCTAAAGGAGCTTCTGGAGCGCCGACAGGTGAGGAAGGTCGTCGCGGCCGAGTGATCGGGTAGCGCGCATAAGGTGGTGCAAGCGACTGGACCATCGGCCGGCTTGCTACTCATAGGAACGGGTGGCAGTTCCTACGCGGATCCGCCAAGGTTTACGTGTCGGATGGATCTGGCCGGTTTGCCGGGCGGGACCGGCGAATGAGATGAGAAGCACGGGCGCGCTTTGGGCCTCGAGGAGGAAATAATGGCAGAAACCGGGAAAATCCGAGTCGGCATCGGCGGCTGGAATTTCGAACCCTGGGAGGGCAGCTTCTATCCCTCCGATCTTCCGAAGAAGCGGCAGCTCGAATTCGCCGGCAAGGAACTCCGCGCGATCGAGGTCAACGGCACCTATTACAGTTCGCAGAAGCCGGAGACCTTCGCCAAATGGGCCGCGGAGGTGCCGGATGGCTTCATCTTCTCTCTGAAGGCCAGCCGTTTCGTAACGAATCGCAAGGTCCTGGCGGAAGCCGGCGAATCCATGGAGCGATTCCTGACGCAGGGTTTGACGGAACTCGGCGACCGGCTTGGTCCGATTCTGTGGCAATTCGCGCCGACCAAGAAATTCGATCCGGAAGACTTCGAGGGCTTCCTGAAGCTTCTGCCGGAAAAGCAGGACGGCCTGAGGCTCCGGCACGTCGTTGAAGTCCGCCATCCTTCCTTCCAGGTGCCGGATTTCGTGGAACTCCTGGCTAAATACAAGGCGGCTGTGGTTCTCGCCGAGCACGAGGACTATCCGATGATCGCCGACGTCACCGCGGATTTCGTCTATGCGCGACTGCAGAAGGGCAACGACGAAGTCAAGACCTGCTATCCCCCGGCAGGCCTCGACCTCTGGGCCGAAAGGCTCAAGACCTTTGCCGCCGGCGGCGAGCCGGGCGGATTGGAGAAGAGCGCGCCAGACCGAAAGGCGGACAAGGCGCCACGCGACGTCTTTGCCTTTTTCATCAGCTCGGGGAAGGTCAATGCGCCGAACGGCGCGCGGGAATTGCAGAAGCGGGTGGGTTAAGCGCCCGCAAGAGAGCCATTGTCGCGCTCGCATGCGCAGCGATTCGAGGCATTGCACCACACTTCGGATCCTGGCGTCGCAGGTACAACATATAGTCAGCCGAATCACGAAAACGAGCGCTTCACATTCCGGCGGGCTCCGCAATTGCTAGTAGCACTACGGAACGCCACTTACCCTGTTTTTTTACCCGTGAAAAATTTGATTTTCCGTCCGTGGCTGTCGCGTGTTGCAAGACAGCCACCGGAAGTCCCTGATTTTCAACGGCTTGGTTGATGTCCCCGTTTTCCACAGTCGATCCACACAAGATATAGCGCTCAAATTTCCGTCACAAACCACCCCTTGACGCCCAAAGCCGATTCACGGTTAATGGATTGCACATTGCGACGGCGGCGAACCGGGAAGTTGAGAGGCCGGTTCATCCCCCCAAATCGTCGGTTCTGGCATGTGGCTGAAGCGGATGACTCCGCATGGCCGCAGAGGCGGAATTTTGCGCGATTAGAGGGACGCCGAAACAACATTCAGGCTGGCAAAAAGAACCTGTTAATACTATATTTAGTGTTTGCAGCCAGCATCACCACAAGATACTGGATACCCAGGGTTTGGGTTTCCTCACAGGATGAAGCTGAAGCTGGCTGCGACTCCTCGCGGCCGGGCGAAGTTAACTGCGCCTTGGCGCATGGCAACAAAGGACGGGACAATGAAGATCGAGCGTCGTTTCACGAAGGCAGGGCAATCGGCCTATGCCGAGATAGAGTTCCGCAAGGCGACGAGCGAGATCAAGAATCCGGACGGGTCGATCGTCTTCCGCCTCGCCAATATCGACGTGCCGGCGCAATTCTCCCAAGTCGCCGCCGACATTCTCGCGCAGAAATATTTCCGCAAGGCGGGCGTACCGGCCAAGCTGAAGCGCGTCGAAGAAAACGATGTGCCCTCCTTCCTTTGGCGTTCGGTTCCCGACACGGAAGCGCTGAAGGCGCTGCCGAAGGACGAACAGTACGGTTCCGAAACCGACGCCCGCCAGGTATTCGATCGCCTCGCCGGCACCTGGGCCTATTGGGGCTGGAAGGGCGGCTATTTCGAAACGGAAGAGGATGCTGCCGCCTTCCGCGACGAGCTTGCCTATATGCTCGCCACGCAGCGTGTCGCGCCGAATTCGCCGCAATGGTTCAACACCGGCCTGCACTGGGCCTATGGCATCGACGGCCCGGGCCAGGGCCATTTCTATGTCGATCCCTTCACCGGCAAGCTGACGAAGTCGAAGTCGGCCTACGAGCACCCGCAGCCGCATGCCTGCTTCATCCAGTCGGTTGCCGACGACCTCGTCAACGAGGGCGGCATCATGGACCTCTGGGTACGCGAGGCACGTCTCTTCAAATACGGCTCGGGCACCGGCTCCAACTTCTCGCATTTGCGCGCCGAGGGTGAAAAGCTCTCGGGCGGCGGCAAGTCCTCCGGCCTGATGAGCTTCCTGAAGATCGGCGACCGCGCTGCCGGCGCCATCAAGTCGGGCGGCACGACGCGCCGGGCCGCCAAGATGGTGGTCGTCGATATCGACCATCCGGATATCGAGGAATATATCAACTGGAAGGTCAAGGAAGAGCAGAAGGTCGCCGCGCTCGTCACCGGCTCCAAGATCGTCGCCAAACACCTGAAGGCGATCATGAAGGCCTGCGTCAACTGCGACGGCAGCGATGACGCCTGCTTCGACCCGAAGCAGAACCCGGCGCTGAAGCGCGAGATTCGCGCCGCCAAGCAGGCTCTGGTGCCGGAAAACTATGTCAAGCGCGTCATCCAGTTCGCGCGCCAGGGCTACAAGGACATCGAGTTCAAGACCTATGACACGGACTGGGATTCGGAGGCCTATCTCACGGTTTCCGGCCAGAACTCCAACAATTCGGTCTCGATCAAGGACGACTTCCTGCGTGCCGTCGAAGCGGATGGCGAATGGCACCTGACGGCCCGCAAGGACGGCCGGGTCATGAAGACGCTGAAGGCCCGCGACCTCTGGGAGTCGATCTCCCATGCCGCCTGGGCGTCGGCCGATCCGGGCCTGCACTTCAACACGACGATGAACGACTGGCACACCTGCCCCGCGGCGGGCCCGATCCGCGCCTCGAACCCGTGCTCGGAATACATGTTCCTTGACGACACGGCCTGCAACCTCGCCTCCCTGAACCTGATGCAGTTCAAGGATGCCGCCACCAAGCGGATCAACATCGCCGACTACGAGCATGCCGTTCGTCTGTGGACAGTCGTTCTCGAAGTCTCGGTGATGATGGCGCAGTTCCCGTCGCGCGAGATTGCCGAGCTTTCCTATGAATACCGTACGCTCGGCCTCGGCTATGCAAATATTGGCGGCCTCCTGATGTCGTCCGGCATTCCCTATGACTCGGCCGAAGGCCGTGCCATCGCCGGCGCGTTGACCGCCATCATGACCGGCGTTGCCTATGCGACCTCGGCGGAAATCTCGGCCAAGCTCGGTCCCTTCCCCGGCTTTGCGCCGAACCGTGACAACATGCTGCGCGTCATGCGCAACCACCGCCGCGCGGCCCATGGAGAGACCGCGGGCTATGAGGGTCTGTCGGTCAATCCGGTCGCCCTCGTCCATGCCGATTGCTCGGACCAGGAGCTGATCGCCCATGCCAAGAGCGCCTGGGACAAGGCGGTTGAACTCGGCGAAAAGCATGGCTACCGCAACGCTCAGGCGACCGTGATCGCGCCGACCGGTACGATCGGCCTCGTCATGGATTGCGACACCACCGGCATCGAGCCCGATTTCGCGCTGGTCAAGTTCAAGAAGCTCGCCGGCGGCGGCTACTTCAAGATCATCAACCGGGCCGTACCGGAGGCGCTGCGCACCCTCGGCTATTCGGAAAGCCAGATCGCCGAGATCGAGGCCTATGCGGTCGGCCACGGCAACCTCAACCAGGCGCCCGCGATCAATCCCGCGACCCTGAAGGCCAAAGGCTTTGCCGACGAGAAGGTCGACGCGGTCAATGCTGCGCTGAAATCCGCCTTCGACATCAAGTTCGTCTTCAACCAGTGGACGCTCGGCGCGGACTTCCTCAAGACCACGCTCAAGGTCACGGACGAGCAGCTCGCATCGATAGAGTTCAACCTCCTCGAGCACCTGGGCTTCTCGAAGAAGGATATCGAAGCCGCCAACATTCATGTCTGCGGCGCCATGACGCTCGAAGGCGCGCCGTTCCTGAAGGCCGAGCACCTACCGGTTTTCGATTGCGCCAACCCCTGCGGCAAGATCGGTAAGCGCTACCTTTCAGTCGAAAGCCACATCCGCATGATGGCGGCCGCCCAGCCGTTCATCTCGGGCGCGATCTCCAAGACGATCAACATGCCGAACGAAGCGACCGTGGAGGATTGCAAGAACGCCTATATGCTCTCCTGGAAGCTGGCATTGAAGGCAAATGCCCTCTATCGCGACGGCTCGAAGCTCTCGCAGCCGCTGAACTCCTCGCTGATCGAGGACGACGAAGACGAGGAAGCTATCGAAGAACTGATGCAGGCGCCGGCCGCCGCGCAAGCGGTCGCCGTCACCGAGAAGATCGTCGAGCGCATTATCGAGAAGGTGGTGCGTGCCCGCGAAAAGCTGCCGAACCGCCGCCAGGGCTATACCCAGAAGGCGATCGTCGGTGGCCACAAGGTCTATCTCCGGACCGGCGAATTCGGCGACGGCCGTCTCGGCGAGATCTTCATCGACATGCACAAGGAAGGGGCAGCCTTCCGCGCGATGATGAACAACTTCGCCATCGCCATCTCGCTCGGCCTGCAATATGGCGTGCCGCTCGAGGAATATGTGGAGGCCTTCACCTTCACCAAGTTCGAGCCGGCCGGCATGGTCCAGGGCAATGACGCAATCAAGAACGCGACGTCGATCCTCGACTACGTATTCCGCGAACTCGCCGTCTCCTATCTCGGCCGTCACGACCTTGCCCATGTCGACACCTCCGACTTCAGCAACACGGCACTCGGCCGGGGCATTCAGGAAGGCAAGACCAACCTTGTCTCGACCGGCTGGACCCGCGGCTACAAGCCGACGATCGTCGGTGGCGCGGGCGACCGCTCTGAGCCAAAGGGGGCCTCGACCGGCGCTCCGACCCGCGCCTCGGGCGGCGCCACGGTGACCTCGATCACCGGCAATGCCGTCCGCAAGCTCGAGCCGGCAACGGCCGCCGCAACCTCGGAAGTCGTCGCCTTCAAGCGCGACTATGAGGAGCGCGCCGCCGAGCTTGCCGAGGAGGTCGCTGAAGAAGTCGAGCAGGAAGTGACCGCCCTCTTCTCCGACAAGGCGGCCGCCGAAGCCGCCTCTGCCAAGAGCGAGGCCAAGAAGGTCGAAGCGGAACGCCGCGCCCGCTCCATCATGCAGGGCTACACCGGCAACATGTGCTCCGAGTGCCAGAACTTCACGATGGTCAGGAACGGCACCTGCGAGAAATGCGACACGTGCGGCGCAACGAGCGGGTGCAGCTGATTATCGGTTAGCTTCATCTCTCTCTCCCTCCTGGTGGATGATGGGTCCCGCACAAATGTCGCGGGGCCCATATTGGCAGATGGGGTGGTTGCCGTCCTGGGCCATGCAGTCAAGCTGATCGCGCCGCAATATGTGCGCCGGTTCGTGAAGCGGCAGAAGAACGACGCGGCCGATGCCGAGGCAATCGTCATTGCGGCCCGTCAGCCTGAAATGCGCTTTGTCGAGCCGAAGACCGCTGATCAGCAAGCGCGGGCGGTTCTGTTTCGGGCGCGCGAGCGTATTGTTCATCAGCGAACGGAACTGGTGAACGCTCTGCGCGCCGTTCTCTACGAATATGGGCAGGTCATTCCGCAGGGCATTGCTCACGTCAAGCGCATTGAGGCGATTGTCGAGAATGCTGAGATCGGCCTGCCCGAGCTTGTGCGGGAGGAGTGCCGCGACCTTCTGGCCCAGATCGGCGAGAAGACGGCCCGGGTCGAATTGAAGACGAAGAAGCTCGCTGACCTGTCGCGGGAGAGCGAAACCGCGCGCCGGCTTCAGACCATGCCGGGTGTGGGGCCGCTGATCGCCCTAGCCGTCGAAGCTTTCGCGCCGGCGATGCAGAGCTTCCGATGTGGTCGGGACTTTGCCGCTTGGCTCGGCCTCGTTCCACGACAGTTCTCTTCTGGTGGGAAAGAAAGGCTCGGCCGGGTGTCGAAGGCTGGTCAGGCCGACATCCGCAGGCTCCTGATCATCGGGGCAATGGCCCGCGTGAGTTGGGCGGGTCGCAAACCGCCAGCGCAAGGATCCTGGCTTTCGCGGATGCTCGCGAAGAAGCCGCGCATGCTGGTGACGATCGCACTGGCGAACAAGATGGCTCGGAAAATATGGGCCATGCTGACGAAGCAGGAAGATTATCGAGACCCGGCTCTGGCTGTGGCGGCGTGACAGGAAATCACCGCGGATAACCAGGACTGGCAAGGAGGTGTGAGAAGTCGATGACCTGAATGGCCGCATGATCGAACAGATCTGGACCGGGAAAACCAGAATTTAACTGAGGGCGTAGAGCTCGTTTGGCAGATTTGGACCCGATCCGCAGATCACCATACCGGCCAGCGGCTTCTGAAAGTGCCGTAGATAAAGGCCTGACAGAAGACCGCACTCGATCACACGTCAAAAAGGGTCAGAAACTGCTTGCGCAACGGACGGCAACCACAGAAGTCAAATGGCCCCTAAAAACTTGCCTTGGTTGCGGGCCTTGCGCCCTCTCAACTCATTCGCCTCTAGCGGAAGCGCACTGTCGGGGTTGGTTTCAGAGCCGTGCTCGAGGTCATCAGCACTTCTGACACGGTTCGATGGTTTGTGCCGCGGCACCGCAGGCTCTGCGTGGCTGGAAACATCCGCAGCGAGTCCGAAATCGTACCATTAGGTTTATTTAAGACAAGGTCGTAGCGTGTTCTAATCCTGTCAGCACTTTTTCGGACAGGAGCAAGCAAATGACCAATCAATCCATCAATGTCTTGAATAGCTCGCCGCTGACCCAGCGTTCGATAGCGCAGCTTCCGATCAATCTGTTTGGCTCGGTAATGGGCATCACGGGCTTGAGCCTGGCGTGGCGCGAGGCTGCCAAGACAATCGGTTTGCCGGCAGTCCCCGGTGAATACGTCGGCTGGCTCGGTACTTTGATCTTTCTCGGCCTTGGAGCAGGTTACGCCATCAAGTGGTCTCGCCACCCTTCTTCGGTCGCATCAGAGTTCGCTCATCCCGTTCAAAGCAACTTCTTCGCGACCATCGCGATCGGCTTGCTGTTGCAGTCGGCTTTTTTGAACCGTTACAGTCCGCTCTTGTCTCAGAGTGTTTGGGCGGCCGCGTCGGCGTTGACTTTCGCTCTCGCGTACGTGGTCGCCAGAGCTTTTCTTGGGCGGCAGCAATCGCGTGACACGACCCTGCCGCCGCTTCTCATTCCGGGCGTAGCCACCTTGGACATAGCGGTCACCGGCTACGCCATGCCGTTCTCGTGGGCGCATGAATTGAACATGCTCGCCTTTTCAATCGGCAGCGTTATGGCGGCGGTCTTTGTTGCGCTCATCTTCGCCCGACTGCGGCACGAAGATCCGCTTCCCCTGCTCGCGCGGCCGTCGTTGATGGTACTTGTCGCTCCCTTTGCCGTCGGTTTTCTCGCCTATACCAACGTCACCGGCTCGGTCGACCTCTTTGCCACGGTGCTGTTCTATTTCGCCGTGTTTCTGATGCTGGTGCTGTCGCCGATGGTCTTCCGGACGCATGTTCCCTTTAGCGTCGCCTGGTGGGCCATAAGCTTCCCGCTTGCGGCCTTGTCGATCGCTTTCTTTCGATATGCCGAGTCTGCAGACAGCGCTATCCTCATCGGACTGGCGGGGCTCTTCTTCGTATTTCTTGCGGTTGCAATCGCGATTGTCTTCGTCCGCACGGCCAGAGTCGTCCTGACCGGCAAGCTTTTCGAGGTTCTCTGATGTCCACTCACAAGGTTGCAATTGTCGCGATGCAGGGGGTGCAACTTCTTGACGTGATTGGTCCGTCTGACGTGTTCGCGGAGGCGAACCGCCAGAGTGGCATAGACTACTATTCGGTAGAGATTATCAGCACATCCGGCAGCCCCGTGCGAGGCTCTTCCGGATTGGCTCTCATCCCCGATCGCTCAATCGACGAGGGCACTTCTGACGTTGATACGTTGCTTGTCGCAGGTGATCCGCTTATTCAGGAACGGCCGCTCTCGAATTCGCTTCTGCGCTGGGTGAAGGATGCATCCCGCCGCGCCGGCCGTTTCGGTTCTGTCTGCTCGGGTGCCTTCGTGCTTGGTGAAGCGGGTTTGCTGAATGGCAGGCGAGCGACGACGCATTGGTCTCAGGCCGCGGAGTTCGCAAAGCGCTTCCCTGAGGTGAAGCTCGAGCCCAATCGCATATTCACCAAGGATGGCAACGTCTGGACCTCTGCTGGCGTCACGGCCGGCATCGATCTGGCGCTCGCCATCGTGGAGAAAGATCTCGGATTGGAGATCGCTCTCAAGGTCGCCCGCGAACTCGTTGTCTTCCTCAAGCGGCCCGGCGGTCAGACGCAGTTCAGCACCCTGCTCGCCGGTCAGGTTGCTCAAAAGACACCTATCCGCGTGGCGCAGGATTTCATCGCTGACAATCTCTCCGCCGACCTCGGCGTGGCCGCGATTGCCAGGCGCGTCGGCATGAGCGAGCGGAATTTCTCAAGGCAGTTCAAACAGGAGGTGGGTATGACGCCGGCCGACTATGTGGAAAGCATGCGGCTCGAGGCGGGACGTAGGCTCGCCGAGGACACCAGCATTCCACTCAAGAAGATCGCCACGGATATCGGCTTTCACGACGATGTCGCCTTCCGTCGCTCGTTCTCGCGCAGATTCGGCACGTCTCCGGCTTCCTATCGAAGGAGCTTCGGATCGTAAGCGCCACTCGGCAAAGGAGAGCATCGGCTTTTGCAAGTACTGTCGAAATCTTACGGCAGGTGATGCTCGCCGCTTCGGTTGTCGCAGGGTGGAAGGCACGCCTGCGCCGGCAAATCGCGGGAAAAGGGCCAGGGCGTTGCCTCGGCAAATGTCCGCCTTCTCCGTCTCCGTCCAGAGATCCAATTTG
Source organism: Sinorhizobium shofinae (assembly GCA_001704765.1). GTDB lineage: Bacteria > Pseudomonadota > Alphaproteobacteria > Rhizobiales > Rhizobiaceae > Sinorhizobium > Sinorhizobium shofinae. Next base: position 157,699 of record MBFK01000006.1, on the reverse strand, counting down.
TCGAGCGCGGCGATCTGGTTTGCGGTCATTGGCGGCGGAGCGAAGGGAAAGTCGCTGCCGAAGAGGATGTGGCTGGGCTCGACGAGTTGCTTCAGCGCCGCCATGGCGTAAGGCGAAGGCGACAGGGCCGTGTCGAAAGAAAACCTGCGCAGATATGTCAGGATGCCTTGAGGGACGTTGGGGGCGATGTCGGCCATCAGGTTCCCGAGCGACAGCCGCCAGGCGATGGAGGGCAGTAAACCGCCGGCATGGCGAGGATCCAAGAGATCCTGGGATATTTCTCCATCGTTCCGCTCATGATCGCGTGTGGTGTCGCAGAGAAATTCAAGGAGGAATCCCGGGCGTCTTGAGCACGAGCTGTTCGGACGTGCGGTAGGAAGCCGACGGCGCTACGCCGATCAAGCTCCTACATCAGCTCGTCAAAGCGAGCGTCCCCCAGGAATATCCCGTCGCTGCTGCCGATAAGAACGATGCCGTCGGTCTTCAAGGTATCCAATCCAAAGGCTGCTTCGCGACAGGCATGATCGGCAACCGGCATCGGCAGCACCGCGAATACTCCGAAACGTCCGGTGCTGCGGTCGCGCACGCTTGCAGCGTATTCGTTGCAGGCTCGCGCGAGATCGCATGCTTCGCCGGCGGTGCAGACTGGCGGTTTGCGGTAGGCCCAAGGCCTTGCTCTTTCGATCTGGCCAGCCAGCCGAAACAATGTCTCCCTCGTCGGCGAAACGTCCCACGAAATGCATCCCGATCGGCAGGCCGTTGTCTGACCAGCACAGCGGAACCGACATCGCCGGCTGCCCCGTCACGTTGAAACCAGGCGTCCAGGGAATGAAGCTGTATGTCTCGGCTGCGAGGCGCTTCGCGATGCCTATCCTTTTGAACAGCCACCCTGCCATCGCCCGACCCACGGCGCGGATGATTTTCTTCTCGATCGCGGCAGGCGTGCGGCCGCGGCTCGGCTTCATGCCGAAGAGCCCGCATGCAGAAGCCGGGATCCGGATTGAACCGCCACCGTCGCCGCCCGAGGCAAGTGGCACCATGCGTGCCGCAACCGCTGACCCGAACCGCCGCTTGAGCCCCCGGGGCCTCCGGCCTAGATCCCAGGGATTTCGGGTCGGCCCGAAGGCCTCGGATTCCGTACAGGGAGTGAGGCCAAACTCCGGAGTATTGGTCTTCCCCAGGATGATCAGTCCCGCTCTTTTCCACCGCTTGACGAGTTCGGAGTCGCCCATCGCCGGCACCTCCGCAAACAGGCGGTTGCCTTGCGAGGTCGGAATGCCCTCCACCGTCACAAGCGGGTCCTTTAGAAGAAATGGGACACCTGCGAACGCCGCGGCTACGTCAACTGCACCTGCCGCCTTTCGTGCTTCCTCAAACATGGTCAGGATGACCGCGTTTCTCGACACGATCCTGTCCGTGGCGTTTCGACGAGTTCCAGTGGCGATACCGCACCCTGTGTCACCAGGTCGGCCAGGCCGAGGCCATCTAGATCGTCGTATTCAGCGATCAATGAAACACCCTTCAAACTCGAATTCTTGATTTTGTAGAGCGTAGCACATGTGTGCCGGAGTATTCCCGGGGCCCATTATTGAAAGACGGTCCCCTCACGCACCTGGCATTCCAGTGTGTCCCACAAGCAGGCGGACACGATTCCATTCAAACAGGTCGCAACGAGAGCGAAGTGAGTCCATGTGAAACCGATGGACTGACGGTTGCGGATACCGCAATTTGATCTTCGCTAGACGAATCAGAATCGGAGAATCCATGCCCCAGAAATATTTGATCGCCGCCGCATTGGCGCTTGCGGCACTCTCGGGTTGTGCCAGCACTGGCGCCGGCAATACGACTTATGCTCAATGGTACGGACCAAACCCCGTTCCCGATTTCAGCGCCGCGAGTCCCGGCGGCGTGCGCATGGCCTACTAACCGGCCGAGCTTGTCATCGGACACCCGCGTGGTGTCTGGTGATCGCCGGATCAGCCGACCCCCTCCAGACAGTCCGCATTGATAACGCCTTGTCCGCCCCCATCCTCGACATCATTCCCGATAACCCCAATCCTGACGACATCCGCGCCATCGTCGCGACGCTCGACGCCTACAACAATGCCAATAGCGGTATGTCTGATCGGCCCGGCTTTGCCATCCTCGTCCGTGATCCGCAAACGCGCGCCGCCGCCGGCGGGCTCTATGCGACCGACGGCTACGGCTGGGCGTTCGTCAGGTATCTCGCCGTCCCGGACCAATATCGCGGCCAGGGCCTCGGCCGGCGGCTCATGGATGAGGCGGAGAAGATCGCCAGGGCGCGTGGCTATATCGGCATGTGGCTGGACACATTCGAATTCCAGGCACGTCCCTTCTATGAGAAGGGCTTCGAGCTCTTCGGAGAACTCGAAGGCGGACCGGGCGCCATTCCACGCTATTTCCTAAAGAAGCGTTTTTGATCAGTGCGCCAGACTCTGCCGGTATGAACCCTTGAAATCCAGCTGATCGTTCCCATCTATCCGTCACCACCCGTATCGAGGACCGTGCGCCGACAGTTTTGTCGAGCGCTTTCGCGTCTTCCGGGTTCGAAGGGCGCTCCCCGAAAGGGTCGAGCGCCCTTCTTGTTCTTGCCGCGCCGTAATTGCTTCAAACCCGAAGATGATCCCGCGATCACCGCGGTGGGACAATGCCCTGGTAATACTCGCCTTCACCGCCGACGTGGACGGTTTGCGAGCATGCCGTGAGCGTTGCGAGCGCGAGCAACAATATGATCCTGCGCATGGATCTCGGTCCCTTTCCTAAAGGATTGACGGCCATTGATATTCCGGCCTTCGCGAAGGATCAATTCCCTTGTCTATGCTCTCAACCCCGTACGTGTCGGCTGGCAGGGATTTACCGGCGGATAGCCGTCTGCTCTCCGTTGCTTGTCGCAGATTCCGGACGACCTTCTAGAACTGCGTCGGCGGCACGATGCCCGTATAGTAGTCTCCCGACCCGGGCGTATAGTGGTGGTAAACGGTGGTTCTAGCCGTTTGAGAGCAGGCGCCGAGAGTAGAAAGTGCTATTAGCATCAGCAAAGCACGCATGGCCCGTCCTTCCTGACTGAGTTCCCCTATGCTCTTTCATTGGCGCAGGAATCTGCGCCGGTCCTCTTCATTAAGCTGTGATTGTACATCTCACTCAACCGACGGCATAGACCAACGAAAGAGGACGGTTCTCTTGCCAAGGATTGCCCACGCGCCCCTCGGACTACTTCCCTTCCACCTCCTCTGCCCAGCTCTTTGAACCACTTTCGCCGTTGAGGAAAGGCAAGACCGTTTCGATGAGTTTCGGCGAGACGAAGATGTCGTAGTGCGTGAGATCGGGCAGGATCGCCAGGCGGTTCTTCGACATGTGCTCCCGCATCCAGCCGGCGTCTTTCAGCCCGCCGCCGAGCCTGTGATAAAAATCGACGATATGCTCGAGGCGGATCATGTCGCCGTCACCATAGATCAGCATGACCGGCATGGTGAGCTTGGCGACGGCATCGGACGCGTCGTAGTCGCGCCGCATCAGATCGCCCATCGCGTCCAGCAGTTTCGGGAATTCCGAGACATCCGGGGCGACGGCGGCATAGGACTTGTACATCGGCGTTTCCTTCATCATCTCCGCCATGCCGGACCCGACCTGGGCCTGAGCCTCGATCATCTCGGGATAGAAGCCGTCCTTCGCAAATGGGGCGGAGACGAGCGCCAGGCGACGCACCGTCTCCGGTGCCTGTGCCGCCATTTGCAGGCCGACGCCGCCGCCCATCGAATAGCCGAGCACGTCTACCTGGCGGTAGCCGAGTTGCCTGACGAGCACGCCCATATCGGCGCCTATTGCTGCGAGGTCGATCGGCCGATTGCCAAGAGGCGTGCGTCCATGTCCTTGGAGATCGACGCCGATCACCTCACGCCCCTCGGCCAATCTCGCAAGATTCGGCCCCAACATCTCGATGATGCCGAGACCGCCGTGGAGCAGCAGCACGGGCTCACCCTCGCCATAGATCTGATAGTAGTAATTGATGCCATTGACGGTGAGATGGCCCGTCTTCTTCGGCGTCGGCATCGATTGTTGTCCCGCTGCCGGTTCCGCGCCATTCGTCGCCGGGACATACACGAGGCTCAAAACCGTCGCAAAGATCGTGAACAGCGTTATTTTCAGCATCTCTGATCCTCCAGTCTGTCGGTGTCCGCCGCACCTGGGCCGAGCGGCTTCATGCCCAAGGACGACCCTGCGAACCGTCAGCCGACAACGACCAAAAATAACGCCCGATAGGATTCGTCGATCCCGGAAAGCGCTCGGATTCAATTAAAATCCAACCACCCGGTTTCATCGGGTCGCAAAAGAAGTCTGGCAGAGGGTAAAGGAGGATCGTGCTTCAGGGCGAACAGGGTGACACAGGTCGTTACCATTTCCGCGACGACGGCTGCTTACGCGGCGGAGGCCGTGAAGCCGTTTGCGCGTATGGGCGGCGGCGGCCCAACCGATGAAGCAATAACGTTGCTCTCCGCGCGGCAGCAGGATCAAGCAGTCGTTGCGCCGGCGATCCTCAAAGGGTGGGCTGCCGCTCGCGCTGATGCTGATCAGTGCCGGAATGCGTCCGCCTCAGGAGAGCGAAGCGGCAACATTGCGCCGCTACCTCGAATTCATGCAGGACGAGGAAAGCGGGGATCGCCGCGAAGACCAGCAGGACGAAGCGGCCACCGATGAAGAGGAGAAGGGCGACGAAATCGCCGCCATGCTCGACCAGCTCATCCAAGGTGCCTGATGGTTGGAGCGGGTCCTAACCAACCTGCACCGGAACTCGCAAACCGGAGAACTTACTTGTGCTTGTGGCCGGCCGTTCCACCGCCGGCAGCCCCCACCGGCAGGACATAGTCTACCTTTCCGGCCTTCTCGAAGGTGAGCGTGACGGGCACGGTGTCACCCTCAGCGAAGGGCTTCTGCACTTCCAAGAACATCAGGTGCAAATCGCCGCTCTTCAATTCCACGGTCTCTCCCGGCGGAATGACAACGCCTTCGCCGAGCTTTCGCATCTTCATGACGTCGTTTTCCATCGCCATTTCATGCAGTTCGACGCGGCCCGCCACTGGGCTTTCGACAGCGATCAACCGGTCGTCGGTGCTGCCCGTATTCTTGATGACAAAGCCGCCGCCGCCGACCTTGGCGCCCGGCAGCATCGCCTTGACCGCACCACCCGAGATTTCGAGATCGCCGACTTCGACCGGACCGGTCGCGGCCTGATGAGCGCTGTGCCCACTATGGGCATGCTCTGTGCTTGAAAGCGTCACGGTTACGGTCGGTGCCGGATGTTCGAGCGCGTGGGCGTCCTCTCCCGCGGCCGGCACCTGGTCCCAGACGACCTTTGCCTCAGAGCCGCAAAGCTGCGTCGTCGGGAAGGTGAGCACCGTTTCCTTGTCGAAGCCCGAGACTTTGCCGCGGATGACGAATGTGTCGTAATATTCGTCCGGCAGATTGCCGCCCTTCCAGCGGATTTCGACCGGACCGGAGGAAACCTTCGTTCCGTGATTGTCATAGGTCTTATCGTAGTCGCCCTTGATAATTTCGAGCTCCCAACCGGGCTTCGGCTGCGGCTTGGCGAAGACGAAACCTTCCGGCAACTTCACCTGCACCTCGGTCGTCGGCTTGCCGTCGCAGCCATGCGGCAACTGCAGCACCGCCTTGAAGGTCTCTTCGGTCGGCGTGCTATCGACCTCAAAGGTTGCATGTGCATGGGCCGCGGCGGCGACGAGAGTCAGGCCGGCGGCAATAAAGGTAAGTCTGGTCTTGGTCATGTCGTAATCTCCGAACCACGCGCCCTAGGACACGGGTTTCGTGGTCAATGCCGCCAAGCGGCGTGATAAACTTCTAGTCTTTGGAGAGCGTTACGACAGGATTGGCGGCCCGCGCGGGGGCGGCAACAGCCGCAAGGGCGACAGTGCGACCTGAATTTCGTTGACAGGTGGCTCCGCGAGCCAGTTGCCATTGACGGCCCGCACGCTTGCCTGCGGCGGCTCTGGCACAAGCACCGACGCCGCGAGCCTGCAGGCTTCGCAAATTGGAGCGATCGAAGGCGATTTGTCGCCCTTGTGGTCAACACCCTCACTGCCGAAGCAGATATCCGCATAGCTACCGTCGGGTAGACGATATTCGGCCGCGAGCGCCGCGTCTGTCCCGGTCGCGAGGGCGGGCTTGTGGGCGAAAGACAGGAAAACGAGCGCGATGGCGGCAAGCAGCCGCACCGCAATTCGCCATCTGTCCCGTTGCCCGATCATCATCGCCTCTTTGTCGGCTCTTCGTTAGCCACAACCAGCGGCAAATGCAAAGACCGATTTGCCGCAGGCGCGCCCGGTAGCGATGATGAAGTCAAGACGACAAAAATATGTTCCATCGCGACATTCGCCCTTGCCAAAATCCGGCCTTCGCCGTTATCTGGAGACGATCTTGTTGGGAGAAACCGGTTCGATCCGGTGCCGAAGGAGCAACCGCCCCGGAAACTCTCAGGCCAAAGGACCAGCAAGGTGCCGGTAGGACTCTGGAGAGAAGCGGTTACGCTCGCCGAAGGGATAACAATCTCAGGCAAACGGACAGAGGGGGCTCGAATTTGTCGGCGTTTGACGCCGGTAGTGTGAGCCGGCGCGCCATGCGCCAGACCTGGAGGCCGGATTTGGAAAGTAACTCCCGCTTGAATCATACGCCGTTGCATGCCCTGCATCTGTCGCTCGGTGCGCGCATGGTGCCTTTCGCCGGCTATGAGATGCCGGTGCAATATTCCGAGGGCGTGCTCAAGGAACATCTGCATACCCGTGCCGCCGCCGGCCTTTTCGATGTGTCTCACATGGGCCAGGTGGCCATCCGCCCGAGGTCCGGCCGGATCGCCGATGCGGCCCTGGCGCTCGAAAAGCTCGTGCCGGTCGATGTGCTGGGTCTTGCGGAAGGTCGCCAGCGCTACGCGCTTTTCACCAATCCGGAAGGCGGAATTCTCGACGACCTGATGATTGCCAATCGCGGCGACCATCTCTTCCTCGTCGTCAACGCCGCCTGCAAGGATGCCGATTTCGCGCATCTGAAAGAAGGGCTCGGCGGTACCTGCGACGTCTCGCTGCTTAAAGACCGCGCCCTCGTCGCGCTTCAGGGCCCCCGCGCGGAGGCGGTGCTTTGCGAGCTTTGGGCGGATGTTGCCTCTATGCGCTTCATGGACGTGGCGGAGGCCGATCTCCACGACGTCGCCTGCATCATTTCCCGCTCCGGCTATACGGGAGAGGACGGTTTCGAAATATCCATTCCCACCGCTTCGGCGGTGGACGTGACGCAGCGCCTGCTCGAGCATCCGGACGTGCTGGCCATCGGTCTCGGCGCGCGTGACTCGCTCCGCCTCGAGGCCGGCCTGTGCCTTTACGGCAGTGATATCGACACCGGTACGACGCCAGTCGAGGCGGCGCTCGAATGGGCAATCCAGAAGAGCCGCCGCGCCGGCGGCGAACGCGCCGGCGGCTTTCCCGGCGCCGATCGGATCCTTGCAGAACTGGCAGACGGAACAAGCCGACGCCGCGTCGGCCTGAAGTCCGAAGGACGCGCGCCGGTCCGTGGCGGCGCCAGGCTCTTCGCCGACGCAGGCGGCACGGTGCCTGTCGGCTCCGTTACTTCCGGCGGCTTCGGACCGAGCGTCGATTGCCCGGTCGCCATGGGTTACGTCGATGCCGCCCATGCCGAGAACGGCACAAAGCTTTTTGCGGAGGTGCGCGGCAAATACCTGCCTATCACGGTTTCCGCCCTGCCCTTCGTCAAACAAACCTACAAACGCTGATCAGGAGAGAGAGCGCATGCTGAAATTTACCGAGGAACACGAGTGGCTGAAGGTCGAGGGCGGCGTTGCGACAGTCGGCATCACCGAACACGCAGCCGGCCAGCTTGGCGATCTCGTCTTCGTGGAACTGCCGGAAACCGGCGCGACCTTCTCCAAGGGCGATTCGGCTGCCACCGTCGAATCGGTGAAGGCCGCCTCCGACGTCTATTGTCCGCTCGATGGAGAGATCCTCGAGGTCAATCAGGCGATCGTCGACGACCCGTCGCTCGTCAACAGCGATCCGCAGGGGGCCGCGTGGTTCTTCAAGTTGAAGCTTGCCGATCCGCGCTCCGCCGACAGTCTTCTCGATGAAGCGGCCTACAAGGAGCTCGTCGGCTGATGAGCATGCCCAAGGACTTCACCTTTACCGACTACAAGCCCTACGATTTCGCCAATCGACGCCATATCGGCCCCTCGCCGGCCGAAATGGCGGAGATGCTGAAGATCGTCGGCTATCCGAGCCTCGATGCGCTTATCGACGACACAGTTCCGGCTTCCATCCGCCAGAAGTCCCCACTTTCGTGGGGCGCACCGATGACCGAACGGGAGGCCCTCGACAAGCTGCGCGAGACGGCCAATCGCAACGAGAAGCTCGTTTCGCTGATCGGCCAAGGCTACTACGGCACGATCACGCCGCCGGTGATCCAGCGCAACATCCTGGAGAATCCGGCCTGGTACACGGCCTATACCCCCTACCAGCCGGAAATCAGCCAGGGCCGGCTCGAAGCGCTGCTCAACTACCAGACGATGGTCTGCGACCTCACCGGCCTCGACGTCGCGAACGCCTCGCTGCTCGACGAGGCGACGGCCGCGGCGGAAGCGATGGCGATGGCCGAGCGCGTCGCCAAGTCCAAGGCGAAGGCCTTCTTCGTCGACGAGAACTGCCATCCCCAGACCATCGCGCTGCTCAGGACCCGCGCCGAGCCGCTCGGCTGGCAGCTGGTCATCGGCGATCCGTTTTCTGAACTGGACACCGCCGGCGTCTTCGGGGCGATCTTCCAGTATCCGGGCACCTACGGACACGTCCGCGATTTCTCGGAACTGATCGCCAAACTGCACGAAAAGGGCGCGATCGCGGCCGTTGCCGCCGATCCGCTGGCGCTTGCTCTCTTGAAATCACCGGGAGAGATGGGCGCCGACATTGCCATCGGTTCGACGCAGCGTTTCGGCGTTCCGGTCGGCTATGGCGGCCCGCACGCCGCCTATATGGCCGTCAAGGATGCCCATAAGCGTTCCATGCCCGGCCGTCTGGTCGGTGTGTCCGTCGACGCGCGCGGCAACCGGGCCTACCGGCTATCGCTGCAGACGCGCGAGCAGCACATCCGCCGCGAGAAGGCCACGTCGAACATCTGCACCGCGCAGGTGCTGCTTGCCGTGATGGCGTCGATGTATGCCGTCTTCCACGGCCCGGAGGGTATCAAGGCGATCGCCCAGAGCGTGCACCAGAAGACGGTGCGCCTTGCCATGGGTCTCGAGAAGCTGGGCTATAAGGTCGAGCCGGATGTCTTCTTCGATACGATCACCGTCGAGGTCGGCAAGCTGCAGGGCATCATCCTGAAGACTGCGGTGGCTGAGGAAGTGAACCTTCGCAAGATCGGTGCGACAAAGATCGGCATCAGCCTCGACGAGCGCTCCCGCCCAGTCACGCTCGAGGCCGTCTGGCGCGCCTTTGGCGGCGACTTCAAGGTGGAGGAATTCGAGCCCGGCTATCGGCTGCCGCAGCCGCTGCTGCGCACGAGCGACTACCTCGCCCATCCGATCTTCCACATGAACCGCGCTGAAAGCGAGATGACGCGCTACATTCGCCGCCTCGCCGACCGCGATCTGGCGCTCGATCGGGCCATGATCCCGCTCGGCTCCTGCACGATGAAGCTCAATGCAACGGCTGAAATGCTGCCGATCACCTGGCCGGAATTTTCGGAGATTCATCCGTTCGTGCCGGCCGACCAGGCACGCGGCTACCGGCACTTGATCGAAGATCTGTCCGAAAAGCTTTGTGCCATCACTGGCTATGATGCGATTTCGATGCAGCCGAACTCGGGTGCGCAGGGCGAATATGCCGGGCTTTTGGTGATCCGCGCCTATCACATCGCCAACGGCAACGGCCATCGCGACGTCTGCCTGATCCCGACCTCCGCGCATGGAACCAATCCCGCCTCGGCGCACATGGCCGGGATGAAGGTGGTCGTCGTCAAGGTGAGCGATATAGGCGAGATCGACATGGACGATTTCCGCGTCAAGGCCGAGCAATACGCCGAGACCCTCTCCTGCTGCATGATCACTTATCCCTCGACGCACGGCGTGTTCGAGGAGAACGTGCGCGAGGTTTGCGAAATCATCCACAAGCATGGCGGTCAGGTGTATCTGGACGGCGCCAACATGAACGCCATGGTGGGGCTCGCACGCCCGGGCGACATCGGCTCGGATGTGAGCCACCTGAACCTGCACAAGACCTTCTGCATTCCGCACGGCGGCGGCGGGCCTGGCATGGGGCCGATCGGCGTCAAGGCGCATCTTGCGCCGTTCCTCCCGGGCCACCCGGAAACGGACGGTCACGACGGCGCCGTCTCCGCGGCTCCCTTCGGCTCTGCCTCGATCCTGCCGATCTCCTGGAGCTACTGCCTGATGATGGGCGGCGAAGGCCTGACCCAGGCGACCAAGGTAGCGATCCTCAACGCCAACTATGTCGCCGCACGGCTGAAGGGTGCCTACGGCGTGCTCTACAAGTCGGCCAGGGGACGCGTTGCGCATGAGTGCATCATCGATACGCGGCCGCTCGCCGAAGACGCCGGCGTAACGGTCGACGACATCGCCAAGCGGCTGATCGACTGCGGCTTCCATGCGCCGACGATGAGCTGGCCGGTGGCCGGCACGTTGATGATCGAGCCGACGGAATCCGAAACCAAGGCCGAACTCGACCGCTTCTGCGATGCGATGCTGGCGATACGCGAGGAAGCCCGCGCCATCGAAGAAGGCCGGATGGACAAGGTCAACAATCCGCTGAAGAACGCGCCGCATACGGTGGAAGACCTCGTCGGCGACTGGGATCGGCCCTATTCGCGCGAGCAGGCCTGCTTCCCGCCCGGCGCCTTCCGCGTCGACAAGTACTGGTCGCCGGTCAACCGGGTCGACAATGTCTATGGTGACCGCAATCTCGTCTGCACCTGCCCGCCGATCGAGACCTACGCGGAGGCGGCCGAGTAGAGCAATTCCTGCGCCACACCGCTCAAACAAGAAAAGAAAAGCCCGGCGAAGAACCGGGCTTTTCTTTTTCAACGACAGTAAAATCGATCAATTCGCACGAACGACGGGATTACCGCTGGCGGCAAGTGCCGCCAGATCGGCGGGCTTCAACTCGACCGATTCGCCGCAGCCGCAGGCGGATGTCTGGTTCGGGTTCTTGAACGTGAAGCCGGAGCGCAAAGCGGTCACTTCGAAATCCATCTGAGTGCCGAGCAAATAAAGCACCGCCTCAGGTGCCACCCAGACCTTGGCACCCTGATGTTCGATCAGATCGTCCTTGGTATTCGCCTCGGCCACGAGATCGACGGCATATTCCATGCCGGCGCATCCGCCCTTCTTGATGCTAAGGCGAATGCCCTTGGCATCGCCTCCGGCATTCTCGACGATCGACCGAACGCGGCCGGCGGCGGCATCGGTCAGACTCATTACGGCAAAGCCCATCGGCTCCATCTCCTTCATATCGCCGGGTTAAAGGCCCGGCGCTTTCCAGAACTGAATGTAATGCCCGTATGTTAACGGATCAATATGGGGCACACGGTCTCAGTACCAGCCGAGCGCCACCTGCGCCTCTTCCGACATGCGGTCCGGCGTCCATGGCGGATCGAAGGTCATCGTCACCTCGGCGCCGGAAACACCCTCCACGGCGCCGACGGCGTTTTCCACCCAGCCCGGCATCTCGCCGGCCACGGGGCAGCCTGGAGCAGTGAGCGTCATCTCGATCCTCACCATGCGATCGTCTTCGATGTCGATCTTGTAGATGAGACCGAGTTCGAAGATGTCGGCCGGAATCTCCGGGTCATAGACCGTCTTGAGCGCGGCGATGATGTCGTCGCTGAGCCGAGCCAATTCCTCGGAGGGAATAGCCGAGTGCACGATGCCCTCGCGGACATCGACCTTCTCTCCCGTTTCATCGAGACTCATGTCTGCCTCCTTAGGCAAAAAACTTGCGCGCGTGTTCGAGCGCGTCCGCCAGAGCGTCGACCTCGGCCCGGGTATTGTAGAGGCCGAAGGACGCACGGCATGTGGAGGTGACGCCGAAACGTTTCAAGAGCGGCTGCGCACAATGGGTCCCCGCTCGAACGGCGATGCCGGCACGATCGATCACCATCGAAACGTCATGGGCATGAATGCCGGCGATCTCGAAGGCGAATATACTGCCCTTGCCGGGAGCATCGCCGAAGACGCGAAGCGAATTCACGGTAGACAGGCGCTCCCGGGCATAGGCCGTCAGGTCCGCCTCGTGCGCCCTGATCGCATTGCGGCCGAGCTTTTCCATGTAGTCCAGCGCATAGCCGAGCCCGATCGCCTGGACGATCGGCGGCGTGCCGGCCTCGAATCGGTGTGGCGGATCGTTATAGGTGACGCGGTCCTCGGTCACTTCCTCGATCATCTCGCCCCCGCCCATGAAAGGCCGCATCTCCTTGAGCCGCTCCGTCTTGCCGTAGAGCACGCCGACACCGGACGGGCCGTAGAGCTTGTGGCCTGTCATCACGTACCAGTCGCAGTCGATATCCTGGACGTCGACCGGCATGTGCACCGCGCCCTGGCTGCCATCGACGAGCACCGGAATGTCGCGTTCCCGAGCGATGCGGCAGATCTCCTTGACAGGAACGACCGTGCCCAGCGCATTCGACATATGCGTGATTGCGATGAGTTTCGTCCGCTCAGTCAGGCATTTGACGAAATCCTCGATATGGAATGCGCCGTCGTCATCGACCGGTGCCCAGACGAGCTTGGCGCCCTGCCGTTCACGGATGAAATGCCAGGGTACGATGTTGGAGTGGTGCTCCATGATGGAGATGACGATCTCATCGCCCTCACCGAGATGCGGCATGCCATAGCCGTAGGCGACCGTATTGATCGCCTCCGTCGACGACTTGGTGAAGACGATGTTTTCGACCGATGGTGCGTTCAGGAAGCGGCGCACCTTTTCACGCGCGCCCTCATAGGCATCCGTCGCGGCATTCGAGAGGAAATGCAAGCCGCGATGGACGTTGGCATATTCGTTGGCATAGGCATGGGCAACGGCATCGATGACGAGCTGCGGCTTCTGTGCCGATGCGCCGTTGTCGAGGTAAACAAGCGGCTTGCCATAGACCGTCCGCGAAAGGATCGGGAAATCCCTTCTGATCGTTTCGACATCATAGGCCGGCATCGGCACAGTATGTTCCATGTCTTTCGTCCAATCAGGCGTGTTTTGCGAGCCAGGCCGAGATCACGCCTTCGAGCGCCTCGACCAGCGTCTCGTCATCTTCCAGCTCCTCGACGATCTCGGCAACGAAAGCGTTGACGAGCATCGCGCGCGCCTTGTTTTCCGGAATGCCGCGGGCGAGCATGTAGAAGAGCTGCGTATGATCGATATCGATGACCGTTGCACCGTGACCGCACTGGACATCGTCGGCGAAGATCTCGAGTTCAGGCTTTGCCGAGAAATCGCCTTCGTCGGACAAGAGCAACGTGTTGCACGACATTTTCGCGTCGGTCTTCTGTGCATCCTTCTCGACGAGGATCTTGCCCTGGAACACGCCCTTTGCCCGATCGAAAACGACGTTGCGGATGATCTCGGTCGAGGTCGTGTGTGGCACGTCGTGGCTCAGCGTGAAGGTCACGTCCGTGTGGCTCTCGCCGCCGAGCAGGTTGATGCCGCGCAGCGTCAGATCCGCACCCTCGCCGCTCGCCCTGCCGTGCAGTTCCTGGCGCACAAGCTTGCCGCCGGCATTGATGACGAAGAGGTGCAGCTTCGCGTTCTTGCCGAGATCGAAACGGATCTGGCCGAGATGGGTGTCGGCCGGCCCCTGCTGCTGCAGGATGATCCAGATTACATCGGCGCCTTCGCCAAGTGTCAGGTCGGTTACAGAGGAAACGAAGCTCGCTTCCGCATTCGTCGACAGATGCCGTTCGATCACAGTCGCCTTGGAACCGGCGCCGAACGACACCGGAAAGCGCGTGTGAGCCTGGCCGTGGCTTTGTACAATCTGGATTTCCAGCGGCGCCTCCAGCTCGGCGCCTTCCGCAACTGCGATTTCCAGACCGCCGCGGACCAGACCGACATTGATGCGGCCAATGGCGTCGTCGGAGCCGAGTACGGCCAGACCGGCGACCGCGGAGCCGTCGAGAAGACTCTCCGTATAGGAGCGCGCCGTTATACCCTCAGGAAGGCTCTTGAGATCGGCCTCGCCATTGCGCACCGAAAGCACAGTGGAGCCCGCGACGATCGGCTCGACCCGGTCGGCAAAGGCGCTCGGATCGGCGGAGGGGACCGCCCGAAGCAAGGTCCGCAGGTCCGTATAATGCCAGGATTCGACGCGCCGCGTCGGCAGGCCGGCCGTCTTCAGCTCGTGAACCAGCGTATCGCGCAGCGACAGCACCGCCCCGTCGCCCGGCAAATCGCCGATCTGGGCGGTGTAGGCATCGACGAGCGCCGTTTCGGCTGCCGTCATCTTGATGGCCTGTTGCATATTCATTCGAACACTCCTTCAACAGGCGTCAGGCTGCTGCCTCGATGAGATCCGCATAACCGTTGGCTTCGAGTTCATACGCCAGCGTCTTGTCGCCCGATTTGATGACCTGGCCCTTGTAGAGAACATGAACCGTGTCCGGAATGATGTAGTCGAGCAGGCGCTGGTAGTGGGTGATGACGACGACGGCGCGATCCGGTGAACGCAGCGCATTAACGCCATCAGCGACGACCTTCAGCGCGTCGATGTCGAGCCCGGAATCGGTTTCATCGAGGATGCAGAGCTTAGGCTCGAGCAGCGCCATCTGCAGGATTTCCGCACGCTTCTTCTCGCCGCCAGAGAAGCCGACGTTCACCGGACGGCGCAGCATTTCCGGCGCGATCTTCAGCTCGGCGGCGGCTTCCTTGACGCGGCGCATGAATTCCGGCGTCGTCAGCTCGTCTTCGCCGCGATACTTCCGCTGTTCGTTCATCGCCACCTTCAGGAACTGCATGGTTGCAACGCCCGGAATCTCGACCGGATACTGAAATGCGAGGAAGATGCCCTTGGCCGCACGCTCCGAAGCGTCGAGCTCCAGGATGCTCTCGCCGTTGTAAAGGATTTCGCCTTCGGTCACTTCATAGTCTTCGCGCCCGGAAAGGATATAGGAGAGCGTCGACTTGCCGGAGCCGTTGGGGCCCATGATGGCGGCGACTTCACCGGCCTTCACTGTCAGGTTCAGGCCACGGATGATTTCGGTGCCGTCTTCGGCGATGCGTGCGTGCAGGTTCTTGATTTCAAGCATTTCAAATCGTCCTCTTAGGAAACGAATAGTTTTCGCGCGCAGGTCCAGCGCGCCGGTTCAATAATCAGTCCCAGGCCTCAGCCGACGGAGCCTTCCAGCGAGATGCCGATCAGCTTCTGCGCCTCGACGGCGAATTCCATCGGCAGTTCCTGGATGACTTCCTTGACGAAGCCACTGACGATCAGCGCGATCGCTGCCTCTTCCGGAATGCCGCGCTGCAGGCAATAGAACAGCTGGTCCTCGGAGATCTTCGAAGTCGTCGCCTCGTGCTCGAACTGCGCGGTCGAGTTCTTCGCCTCGATATAGGGCACCGTGTGGGCGCCGCACTTGTCGCCGATAAGCAGCGAGTCGCACTGGGTGAAGTTGCGGGCGTTCTCCGCTTTACGGTGGGCCGAGACCTGACCGCGATAGGTGTTGTCCGAAACGCCGGCGGCAATACCCTTTGAGATGATGCGGCTCGACGTGTTCTTGCCAAGGTGGATCATCTTGGTGCCGGAATCGACCTGCTGGTGGCCGTTGGAAACGGCAATCGAGTAGAATTCGCCGCGCGAACCGTCGCCGCGCAGGATGCAGGACGGATATTTCCAGGTGATCGCCGAGCCGGTCTCGACCTGCGTCCAGGAAATCTTCGAGTTCTTGCCGCGGCAATCGCCACGCTTGGTCACGAAATTGTAGATGCCGCCCTTGCCGTGCTTGTCGCCCGGATACCAGTTCTGCACCGTCGAGTACTTGATCTCGGCGTCATCGAGCGCGATCAGCTCGACCACTGCGGCGTGAAGCTGGTTCTCGTCGCGCTGCGGCGCCGTGCAGCCTTCGAGGTAGGAGACATAGGCGCCTTCGTCGGCAATGATCAGCGTGCGCTCGAACTGGCCGGTGTTGCGCTCGTTGATGCGGAAGTAAGTCGAAAGCTCCATCGGGCACCTGACCCCCTTCGGCACATAGACGAAGGAACCATCGGTGAAGACGGCGGCGTTCAGCGTTGCATAAAAGTTGTCCGACTGCGGTACGACCGTACCGAGATACTTCCGCACGAGATCCGGATGCTCCCGCATCGCCTCCGAGATCGACATGAAGATCACGCCGGCCTTCTTCAGCTCTTCCTTGAAGGTGGTGACGACAGAGACAGAATCGAACACCGCATCGACGGCGATCTTCGTCTTTTCGACGCCGGCCAGAATCTCCTGCTCCTTCAGCGGGATACCGAGCTTCTCATAGACCTTGAGCAGCTCCGGATCGACTTCGTCGATCGATTTCGGCCCGGTCGTGCCCTTCGGTGCGGCGTAATAGTGAATCTCGTTGAAGTCGATCTTCGGGTAGCGGACACGCGCCCAGCTCGGCTCCTCCATGGTCAGCCAGCGGCGATAGGCCTCGAGGCGCCATTCGAGCATCCATTCCGGTTCGTTCTTCTTCTCGGAGATCAAGCGGATGATGTCCTCGGACAGGCCCTTCGGCGCCTTGTCCATCTCGATCTTCGTCTCGAAGCCGTATTTGTACTGGTCCACGTCGATCTGGCGGACCTGATCAATGGTTTCCTGCACGGCAGGCATGTCGCTCTCCAATCTCGTCGGATCCAAGGTCCGGCGGCTTGTCAACGCGGTGCAATATGTGCGCACCGCTTATGTAATGGCTAAAAGGCGGTTTTCACCCCATTTGCCAAGCGGAAAATTGCTTTTCCGCAATTTCGTTCAAGGCTTTCCGCATTCACGCGGCCTGCCACGTCGAGCGGCGCCGCGCCGCCACTTTTGCGAACACTGCCGCACAGCGTTCGATCTCCGCTTGCGTCGTTGATGAACCGATCGAAATACGCAAGGCGCCCTGTCGCGGATCATAACCCATCGCCGTCAGCACATGACTCTGTCCGACCTTGCCGGAAGAGCACGCAGAGCCTGCCGAGAGGGCCACGCCTTCGAGATCGAAGGCAATCTGGCCGGTCTCCGCCTTCAGGCCCGGAAGCGTGAAGAAAGACGTATTGGCGATCCGCGGCGCATTACGACCATGGATCACCACATCCGGTGCGCTTTCCAGCATCTGTGCCTCGAGCCGATCGCGCAGAGCGGCAATCGCGGCCGTGCGGGCCTCCAGGTTATCGGCAGCTGTCCGGGCAGCTGCCCCGAAGCCCACGAGCGCCGGCGCGTTCTCGGTACCCGAGCGATGGCCCTTTTCCTGTCCGCCGCCGCGGATCAGGGGCGCAGGCATCATGGCCTCGCCGCGGGCGACGACTGCGCCGGCCCCTTTCGGCCCGCCGATCTTGTGCGACGAAATGATGAGGAAATCGGCGCCCAAGCTCTCGATGGACAGCGGCAGGCGGCCAGCGGCCTGCACGGCATCGACGACCAACAGCCCGCCGTGGGCACGCACGATCGCGGAAACTTCCGCGATCGGCTGGACAATACCCGTCTCGTTATTGGCGAGCATCACGGCCACTATCGGCAGGCCGGATTGGCGATCATGTGCCGAAAGCAACGTCTCGAGCGCGATGCAGTCGGTAACGCCGCCGCTTGTGACAGGCACTTCGCAAACATTTTCTCGCGCGAAACGTCCGCCCTCGCGCACCGCCGGATGTTCGATCGCAGAAACATAGAGCTTGCCGAGCTTGAGCGGCGTGCGCCCCATGCGGAAATCCGGCGTCAGCACCATGTTGGCCGCTTCCGTGGCGCCGCTGGTGAATATCACCGAGGAGGCCTGGGCGCCGCAAAGCGCCGCAACGTCACGGCGCGCGCTTTCGATGAGGCCTCGAACCGCGCGTCCCTCGCCGTGGACGGACGAGGGATTGCCGACCGCATCGAGCGCAAACAGGAAAGCGTCACGCGCTTCGGGCAGTAGCGGCGCTGTCGCATTCCAGTCCATGTATATGCGCGATCCCGGCATTGCTTCCTTCGCTAGAGCAGACGGTTCAATCCCTGCAATCGATGCCGTTGCATTTTTCTTGAATTTTCGGCGCCGCTTGTCCTATGAGACGACGAACGCGGCGGAGTGCCCGCATCGAAGTTTTGAACGGTTCTAAAGTGCGTTCTAGAAAAGCTGACTGCTTTCGTCAAGACAGATCGGCATTAACAACGACGATTTGAACCAGAAACGTTCCCGGAGAACCAATGCCCGAAATCATCTTCAACGGACCGGCCGGTCGCCTCGAAGGCCGCTATCAGCCTTCGAAGCAGAAGAGTGCACCGATCGCGATCATCCTGCATCCTCATCCGCAGTTCGGCGGGACGATGAATAACCAGATCGTCTACCAGCTCTTCTACATGTTCCAGAAGCGCGGCTTCACGACCTTGCGGTTCAATTTCCGCGGCATCGGCCGCAGCCAGGGCGAATTCGATCACGGTGCGGGCGAGCTTTCCGATGCGGCCTCGGCGCTCGATTGGGTGCAGAGCCTGCATCCCGACTCGAAGAGCTGTTGGGTCGCCGGCTATTCGTTCGGCGCCTGGATCGGCATGCAGCTTCTGATGCGCCGCCCGGAAATCGAAGGTTTCATGGCGGTCGCCCCGCAGCCTAACATCTATGATTTCTCGTTCCTGGCACCCTGCCCGTCGTCGGGCCTCATCATCAATGGCGACGCCGACAAGGTCGCGCCGGAGAAGGACGTGAACGGTCTCGTCGAAAAGCTGAAGGCGCAGAAGGGCATCCTGATCACGCACAAGACGGTTCCCGGCGCGAACCACTTCTTCAACGGTCAGATCGAATCCCTGATGACGGAATGCGAGGACTATCTCGACCGTCGCCTCAATGGCGAGTTGGTGCCGGAGCCCGCAGCAAAGCGTATCCGCTAAAAAACGCGCCAGCCTCATACATTCAGCCGTGCCCGGAGATCGAAATCGATTTCCGGGCCGCTGTGCAGCTAAGACCGCCCCACCCGCCGGGAAGTGGCGGGCATCACGAGCACGGGCGGTTCGGCACATTCCACGCGATTCCTGCCTCCGGCCTTGGCGGCATAGAGCGCCTTGTCGGCGCGCTGCATCGCCGCTTCCATTGGCTCTCCCGGAACAATGGCGGCGACCCCGAAGCTCGCCGTGATGGTGACGCTTTCGGGCAATCCGTCGATCCGCGTCGATGCCGTCGCCGCGCGCATCCCATGAGCGAGGACGCGCGCTTCCGCCAGACCGACACGAGGCAGAAACACGGCGAACTCCTCCCCGCCGAGCCGCGCCGCCACGGCCCTCATGGGCATGAGCTCCACAAGCACGCGCGAGAACTGTCGGATCACCCCGTCGCCAGCATGATGACCGTAAGTATCGTTGACCAGCTTGAAGCGGTCGAGGTCGGCAAGGATCAGCGTGCCGGGGCCTTCGGCGCCAGCGGCCTGCAAGAGAGGTGCAACGCGATCCATGAAGCCGCGGCGATTGCAGAGGCCGGAGAGCGCGTCGAGCTCGGAGCTTGCGCGGGCCTCGTCGATGATATCCTTGACCATCACCCCGAGTATCGCGATGCCCGTCGCGACGATCAGCATCGCGCCAAGCGCTTGCGAAATAAGAGCGAATGGGCTTCCGAGGTAATCCGCCGCCGTGGTGCCCGATCCCGCTGCAATCGCGGCGTAGATTTTCACGAGGTAATAGATCGAAGTCAGAACCAGCAGGCCGAACAGAATCCAGTCCGCGCGGGACCGGCGCTCAGACCTCAGCACGGTCGATGCCGACCAGGCCTGGATGACGAAGAACGGCAGTTGGTAGAAGAAGGCGTGCCTAAGCGTTCCGCGCGGCAAGTCGTAGATCCGCAGATCGAGGAGCACCGAACCGAGGAAGACGACTGCAAGCAGAGGCAGTCGCGCCGGCACTCGATAGAAGAGCCCTAGCCCAAGGCGAAGCAGGATGAAGCCGGCAAGAACGCTTGCAAATGCCCCGACGGCAAAGAGCTTCGGCACGGGAGAAAACGGCAGCACGGTTTCGAAAACAGCCGAGAGCGAGGCGACGGCGAAGCCGGCCGCGCACCAGACCGCCGGGCCTCTTGCCCGGCTTTTTGTAGCAATGATGAGAAAGGCCACCACGAAAATCTGGGCAATGATGAAGTTCACCGCCAGCAGGGAAATCGCACCACCCATCGACAGAATCCGAAACTCCCAGCCGCAGATCAAACGATCGCAAAATTACGCCCCGCGGACTATAGGGCAGATTAGCGATCGCGCACGAAGAATTCATTAAACAACGCGCTCAACCTTGCGACCTAAACGCATCTTTCGGCCCTGCCGCCAACCGCCCTCCGCTCACCGGCCGGCTGACGCCGGTCGTACCAGGATAGCTCAACGGCAGCCCGCGCAATGATCTTACGGCCAGGTAGGCCCAGGCTTCGGCTTCCATCGAATCGCCGTTCAGACCCAGCGCCTCTGCGGCAAGCACGCGTCCGCCTGCTGCTTCTGCAAGCGAGGCTAGGTCCCGCATGATGACGGGATTGAGGCGGCCGCCGCCGCACACGATGTAAGTTGCCGGCATTTTCGGAAGATGTCGTGCAGATCGGAGTATGGCGGCCGCCGTCACATGCGCCAGGGTACGGGCACCGTCTACGAGGCTCGCGTCTGAAGCAGTGAGCGGAGCAAAGTCGCTGCGGTCGAGCGAGTGGCGCTTTTCCGACGAGAAGAAGGGATGAGCGAGGTAGCGTGCGGCAAGCTCCGGCAGCACCGAGCCTTCGCTCGCAACCATGCCGCCCTGGTCATAGGGAATGCCGGCATGGGCTTCCACCCACTGGTCGATCAACGTGTTTCCCGGCCCGCTGTCATAGGCGATGATTCCCTCGCCGGCCCCGATGAAGGTGATATTGGAAATGCCGCCTATATTCACGAAGGCGACGGGCGCTTCGATCTTTGAGCCTTCCGACAGGCCTCGCACCAACGCGGCGTGATAGGCTGGGATCAGAGGCGCCCCTTGGCCGCCATGAGCCATGTCATTCGCCCGCATGTCGTAGACTACGTCGATAAGCGTTTCTCGCGCCAGCAGGTCCCCATCGCCGATCTGCACGGTCAAGGCCTCGTCGGGACGGTGGAGGACCGTCTGCCCATGGAAGCCTATTACATCAACAGTGCCAGGCAACAGATTGTTTTCATGAAGGAATGCCTTGACAACTTCTGCGTGCCGCAGTGTCAGGTTTCGCTCGAGTTCCGCCAACGTTCCGGGCCGCTCATCCCTTTTACGGATCGACCTGGCATCCTCGAGGCCCAGCTTCAGACGATCGCGGAAGCGCGCCTCATAGGCATATCCGGCTGACGGTCCTCTTCGAATGATAGTGTCGCCGTCGGTCTCGACGAGGGCGACGTCTATTCCATCCATGCTCGTGCCGCTCATCAGGCCGATCGCCGTCAACACCTTGCCCATCGATGTCCTCCGCGCCTTTCCATTTCCCATCGGTCATAGCAAAACGCTGCCCAAGCAAAAACGTGCACTTTCGACAAAACAGTGATAAACGCCGGCCGCACACATCCTAAAAGCCGAAAGAGACAGCGTATGTCCGAGTTCAAGTCTGATTTCCTCCACACCCTCAGCGAACGCGGTTTCATCAATCAGACATCGGATGATTCCGGCCTCGACGACCTCCTGCGGAAGGAAACGGTAACTGCCTATATCGGATATGATCCCACCGCATCCAGCCTCCATGTGGGTCATCTGACTCAGATCATGCTCCTGCACTGGCTCCAGGCAACCGGTCATCGCCCGATTTCGCTGATGGGCGGCGGGACCGGGATGGTCGGGGACCCGTCTTTTAAGGACGAGGCGCGGCAGCTGATGACAGTCGAGACCATCGAAAACAACATCGCCTCGATCAAGCGCGTCTTCGCGAATTACCTGGATTACGAGCATGGTCCCAACCGGGCGCTGATGGTCAACAACGCCGAATGGCTGCGTTCGCTCAACTATCTCGAATTCCTGCGGGATGTCGGCCGCCATTTTTCCGTCAACCGGATGCTCTCCTTCGACAGCGTGAAGACGCGCCTCGATCGGGAACACTCGCTGTCATTCCTTGAATTCAACTATATGATCCTGCAGGCCTACGATTTCGTTGAACTCAACAAACGTTACGACTGCCGCCTCCAGATGGGCGGCTCGGATCAATGGGGCAATATCATCAACGGTATTGATCTCGGCCATCGGATGGGAACGCCGCAACTCTACGCCCTGACTTCACCACTGCTAACAACGGCCTCCGGTGCCAAGATGGGCAAGTCTGCTTCCGGGGCCGTGTGGCTGAACGCAGAACTACTCTCCGTATACGACTTCTGGCAGTACTGGCGAAATACCGAGGACGCGGATGTCATCCGCTTCATGAAACTCTTCACCACCCTGCCGATGGCGGAAATCAACCGTCTCGCCGCATTGGGAGGATCGGAGATCAATGATGCGAAGAAAATCCTCGCCACTGAAGTGACCGCCATCCTCCACGGTCGAGAAGCCGCGGAAAATGCAGCAGAAACGGCCCGCAAGACCTTTGAAGAAGGTGCGCTTGCGCAAAACCTGCCGTCGATCGAGGTTCCCGCCCCCGAGCTCGAATCGGGTCTGGGCCTGCTGACACTGGTGGTTCGCGCCGGCCTGGCAGGATCGAACGGCGAGGCACGCCGCCACGTCCAGGGCGGGGCCGTTCGCGTCAACGACGAGCAGGTCAGTGACGAGCGTCGTGTCATCGGAAGCGGCGACGTCACGGGCGATGGCGTTATCAAGCTGTCGCTCGGCAAGAAGAAGCACATTCTGGTGCGGCCTGTCTGAACTGGCCACCAAGCAACGATCCAGGGGCCGGCCGCTGCGCCGGCCCTTTTTCATTGAAACTCGAAAATGCTGCGGAATACGCCCGGGGCGATGATCGATAGCGGATTGATCGCCAGATTTGGCTGGTTGAAGGGGCCGGTCAGCTTGAAGGTGATGCCGAGCAGGCCGCGGTCGCGACCGTTACCGAGCAGGACGCCGATCAGCGGCAACTCGCCGAACAACCGATTGATGCCATAGGCCGGCATAAAGGTTCCGGTCATGTCCATGCGGCCATTGCTGTCGCGGACCGTGCCCTGGAACGTGGCGCCGACGTCGATGCCGCGCAACACGCCGCTATCGACCCGAATGACGCCACGATCCAGGAGAAGTTGGGCGAAGCCACGCTCGAACCGAGCCGTGCTCACGTCGATATCCCTCCGCACCGCCTGATTGAGGCTGCGGCCGTCCTGGCCGGCCGGCGTCGAGACCATCGACTGCAGCTTCTGCTCGCCGACCAGAGAAAATTTCCGCAGATCCACGGTGCCGCGCCACGATCTGGCGCCGCGATCGCGAAGGCGCAGGTTCAGCAGGCCGCCGCGCATGTTGCGATAGATATCGGTAAAGCGGGCCAGAGCGCCTGCGTCGCTCGTCGTCAACTCCAGCGTGTTGTCCGGCCCCTCCTTCACCAGCCTGGCGACGACCGCCTGCCCGCTTGCCGTTACCGCCGACAGGTCGATATCGTCGATGTCTTGACCGCGGGTCGAGTAGGCGAAGCTCACATTGGAAAAGACCTCGCCATTGAAACCGACGACGCGGTCGAGCCGGGCGTTGATCCTCACCTTGCCATCGTCGCCGGAGCCGGCTTCGCCCTTCGCTCGCGCCAGCGGCAGTCTGATATCTGCGGATGACCCGGTGAGCGTGACCACATGACCGCCCTTGGCCCGCTCGACTGTCACGGCGAAATCATCGCCGTTCGCCAGGCGCACGTCATGCAATCGGGCCAATGCGAGGCCGTCGTCGTCGACGCGGAGATCTCCGGCCGCTCCGAATCCATCGCCCTGAATGCGGAAGTCACTTATCTCCGTGAGGGCCTCGCTTTTCTTCACCGTGAATTCGGCATTGGCCGCGATGCCGGCGCCTTTGTTCCAGCCGATCCACGGCAGCGACAGGGCCGCCTTTCCGAGATCGGCCTTGACGGACTGGCTTCCGTCATCCGAGAGCGACACCTCTACGTCGACCGGCCCGTTGACAATGCCGGACAAGGCAGGGGCGATCTTGCGGCGCGCGGCGTCGTCGAGGGTCCCGGAGATCTCGCGCGTCCGTTTCACATTCGCCTTGGCATCCACCGGCTCGGTCAGTGCGATGCGCATCTCTGCGCCGTCGATCAGAGCATCGGCATCGAGAACCACTTGGGTGTTGTCGATCCGCATCCTTCCCGACAGATCCGCAATCTCGCGGCCGGAAACCGGCCGGTTTATCGACACCTTCTGCAGCAGCATCTCCGCTTGCCATAAAGGTGGCGGCGGCTTCTGGTTGGAGATCAGTCCGAAGCGGGCGCCGACCAATGCGGTCATCGGTCCGGTGAAATCCTCCGGCACGAAGGGGGTCTTCTGTAGGGCCCGGATCGGCTTGTAGCTGACAAGCTCGGCAATGGAGTCGGCCTCGCCGTCGACCTTGATCTTCATTTCCGCCATCAGTGGCTTGCTGTAGACATCCGGAATGACGAAGTCGCCACCGTTCAGAGCCACGGAGCGGCCGGAGGGGAAAAAGGCCGCGCCCCGGCGAACCTCGACCGTCATGCGTTCGCCACTCAAATCAAAATGCCCCGCCGTATCGCGTAGCGGCGGAATTTCTCCAGCGATGTTGATGCGCGTGTCATCGATGGTGAAGTTGATATTGAGCTCGTCTTCGTTGAGCTTCAATTCGCCACCACTCTTCGCAATTCGTCCCTCCGGGATCGAGACCTCTATGCGCGCGTCCGTCACCGTACCGCCGAAGAGATTACCGATCGCCCATCGCCGGGCGCCCTTGGCTACCCACCAGGGCCACAATTGCTTGACGGCAGTTGGCTGGATGCGGTCGCTCACTGCAGCAAAACTGATCTGAGGCGATGTCTTGCCGAAGGCGACCGCAAGCGAACCCGCCATGGACCCAAGCGGGCTCGATATGGCCAACTCGTCGAAGATCAGCCGGTGACTACCGGTCTCGAATCGCCCATTCGCCTTGGCGTCGAAGGACAGCGGACGCTCCTGTATGTCTTCCGGATCGGAGCTCGCGCCATTCAGCAGCAGATCGACGGCAAAGCCCTTCTGGCCTCCTTCGGAGATCTTGTCGAGGTCGATCAAGGCACCGGTGAAGGGAAAGTTCGAGCGTCCGATCTTGACCGCTGACGGCAATATCTCAACCGAAGCTCGCTCAAAGTCATAAGAGACGTTCAGTTCCGACGGTTTGAGCGCGGAGACGAGTCCACCGGCGTGAAATGATCCCTGAGAAGTCCTGATGCCGACCTCCAAAGCCGGCTTCGCGCCCTCCGCGGCGCGCGTCGCCCTTAGGCTGACCTCGGCGGCAGCGTCGATCCCGAAGGCCTCCTCGCTGGGCGATTTGTCGTGGTACAGGAATGGCGAGAGCGGCAGGGCACTAAAGACTGCCTCGATGCCGGTGATGCTCTCGCCCTGGCCGAAGGCCCTGGCCTCGAGCTGCGCTTCCTTGCCGTCTATGGCAATGGAGCCGTCGACGCGGATGGAGCCATCCGGATCGCGGCTGAAAGCAAGCATCCTTACATCGACCGGAACAATCCGCCCGCGTGACCCTGTCACCGACAGCGTGAGATCCGAAAGCTGAACGGTCCGTGTCGCACTTCGCGCCGTCAACCGCGACATCGCATCGATATGCGTGAACAGCTTTTCGAGCGCCGTGCCGGTGTCAGCGATACGAATCGCCGTCAGGTCTATGGGCTCGCCACGCGGCAAGAGCCCGGTATCGAGCTCCCCTCCTTCCGCCTCCAGCCTCGACACAGCGATGCGGCCGGTCATCAGGGCAAAAGGATCGAGTGCGATCGAGACGGCCGCCAGCTTGGCGACGGGGCGGCCGGAGGCACTGTCGTTCAGCGTGACGCCGCGCGCCTTGAGCGCAAGCGCCCCCCGGCCCGTGACACGGACAACCGTGCTTTCGACCTCGGCATTGTAGTTGGCGCCAAGGGCGGCGTTGAGCGCGGTGCGCGCGCGGGCGTTCAAGGGACCGTCGACCAGCCCGCTTTCGATGACGGCGACGAGCGAGGCGACGATGACGAAGGCCACAAGCGAACAGCAGAGCAGAATCTTGCCTAAAAGGCGCAGCATTCCACTGGACAACGGCGTGTGCACGATGACCGGATCATGGGCTTGGGCCGAGGGCAGCGCGTCCAGCGCGACGATGTCTTCCTTGCGAAAGCAAACCCTTTCGCCGCGGATATCACTCATCGGCGCGGGTTTCCTCCACCTGCTTGCTGCATTGCATTCTTCCTGTCCGGATCGTTCATACGCGCCGGGTCGTTCCTATCCTGTAGATCACAAATCGCCGAACCAAGTCACCACGCTTCGCTGTGGTTGCTGTGGAAAGCGCGCGACAGCCTACTGCAGGTTTTCCTAGATCGGAGCCGACCCAAGGATGAAGACATGCAGCAATTCAAAGCGCGACAGCGACCCTTGTGCCATCTGAAAAGACGCGCGGCGCTGGAGCGCCCTTTGTCCGCGACGTGGCATCCATTATGGCTCGTAGCCATAAAAGCCGTCAGGCGGCTGTCAAAGCAGTCACAAACCTGCTGGACGGACCGCGACGATCTTGGGTATCCCCTATGTGCGAAATGTCGATAAAACTTGGCGTAAGAAAGGCTTAATCATGGCACCTTTGCGGCCCGGCGATCCTGCCCCGGATTTCGAACTTGCTCGCGACGGCGGCGGCTCGATTTCATTGTCTGCTCTTCGCGGCAAGCCGGTGGTATTGTTCTTTTATCCCAAGGACGACACCAAGACCTGCACTGTCGAAGCGATTTCCTTTTCGGGCCTCTCGGAAGACTTCGCGTCGGCCAGTGTGGCGCTGATCGGCATCTCGCCCGATTCGGTAAAAAGCCATGATCGCTTTACCAAGAAGCACGACCTCGCCGTCGCGCTTGCGGCGGACGAGGACAAGACGGTCGTCAACGCCTATGGCGTCTGGGCGGAAAAAAGCATGTACGGCCGCAAATATATGGGTGTCGAGCGCACAAGCTTTCTCATAGATCCGGCGGGCATCATCAATCGGGTCTGGGAGAAAGTCAGGGTCGCGGGGCACGCGGAGGAGGTTCTTGCCGCGGCGAAAGCTCTGCGTACCGGCTGAGCGATCGATGGCCGTGCTCCCGCAATTCCACAGTCTGCGCGGCGCTGCCGTCGAAGCGATCAGTGCGGCAGACCTCACTGTCAAAACCGAGCTCGCGCAGGAGGCTGCACGCCGCTGGCAAGCGCGGACGCTCTCCTTGCGCTCGCCGCTCGATCGGCCCGTTCCGGCACGGCCGGGCAGGCCGGAAAAGCCCATTCTCACACCGCCGACGCAGGTCAAGCGGCGTTCCCTCGGCTCCTTGAAGGGCCGAATCGCACTGCTCCACGCGATTGCCCATATCGAATTGAATGCGGTTGATCTCGCGCTCGACATCGTCGCTCGCTTCGCCACGGAGCCCGTGCCGCAATCCTTCTTCGATGGATGGATGCAAGTCGCCTTCGAGGAGGCCAAGCATTTTCGGCTGGTGCGGCAAAGGCTTAACGATCTAGGCGCCGACTATGGCGACCTGCCGGCCCATGGCGGTCTGTGGCAGGCCGCCCACGACACGCGCAACGATTTGACCGCCCGGCTGGCCGTGGTGCCGCTCATCCTGGAGGCGCGCGGCCTGGACGTCACGCCGGCACTGCAGGCGAAGATGCGCGAGACCGGCGATCATGAAAGCGCTGCCGTTCTCGACGTCATTTATGAAGACGAGAAGGGTCACGTCGCCGTTGGGGCAAAATGGTTCCGCTTCCTGTGCGCGCGGCAGAAGAAGGACCCGGCCGCGACCTTCCAGGCGCTGGTGCGGGCGAACTTTCGCGGACCGCTGAAGGCGCCCTTCAACGACGTCGCGCGCGCCGAGGCCGGCCTGACGCCATCGTTCTACCGGTCAATGACGGCCTCCACCAACATCTGACGGGCCGCACCACTCACGCTTTGTTAACCCTAATAAAGTGTAATCCCCCTCGGGGCAAACGCGAGTTGGGTCGCATCTGGCGGGGGTGATGTGGTGTCTGTTCGTCCGGAAAACCGGGGCTTTGGCAAGCGCCGGCAAAGCCACGTCCTGATTCTCGCAAGCGGAGACAGGGTTCGTCATATGACTGTCCGCCCCTGGATGGCGGCCGTTGTTACCTCGCTCATCGGCGTATTCGGCATCGGCTATATCGCCGCAACCACCTATCTCGTGCTTCGCGATGATCTGATCGGCGGCACGATCGCCCGCCAGGCGCGCATGCAGCATGAATACGAGGACCGAATCACAGCGCTTCGGGCCCAGGTCGATCGGGTGACAAGCCGACAACTGCTGGACCAGCAGATCGTCGAGGAAAAGGTCGACAAACTCCTGCAACAGCAGTTGGAGCTTTCCTCGCGTAGCGGCAGGCTCGGCACGCTGGCCGAGAGCGCCGAGCCGCCCGCAATTGGCGGCCAAGCGGCTGCGTTGCCGGACGCGGAACCCCTCGCCTACGGAAGGCGCGCCGACGCCCAGAACGGCATCAGGGCCATCGAAGAGATCATGGGTATCGAAGGAGGGAACGCCGGTGTGCCGGCGCATGCGTCGGCGCTCGGCTATGCGCCGGAAGCGCAACCAAGCGGCCCAAGGGAGACCATTTCCGATCGGACAGATCGCATCTTTTCAAAAGTTACCCTGTCCCTGAAAGGCATTGAGCGCGACCAGATGGCGCATGTTTGGCAATTGACGAGCAGTGCACAGAGGACCTCCGAAGCGATCAGGACGATCGTCGAGCGCACAGGGTTTGTCCTCCCGGATCCGAAGACGGCAGACGCTGCCGCCACTGCGACCGTTCCGGCGGCCGGAACGGCAATCGGCGGACCCTACGTCGAACCGCAGAAGCAGGACGAGTTCGAACAGTCACTCGCCACACTCGACAGCGCCCTTGTCGACTTGGAAGAAACCCGCGACGCCGCACGAAAACTCCCTCTCGAAAGTCCAGCGCCGGCAAGTGATGTCACGAGCAGTTTCGGAAATCGGCTGGACCCCTTTCTGGGGAGGTTGGCGCTCCACGCCGGCATCGACTTCCGCGCCGCGACCGGCACACGCATTCGCTCGACCGCAGCGGGAACCGTGACGGCGGCGGGGCCGGCGGGCGGATATGGCAATATGATCGAGATCGACCACGGAAACGGTGTCTCGACGCGCTATGCGCATCTAGCCGTTATCGTCGTGAATGTCGGTGATCGCGTCGATGCCGACCAGGTGATCGCCCAATCAGGAAGTACGGGCCGGTCGACGGGCCCACATCTGCATTATGAAGTTCGCTTGAACGGCCAGGCGGTGGATCCGATGCGCTTCCTGCGCGCCGGTACAAATCTCGCCGGCTACCTGAATTGACGCGTCAAAGTCGTGCGCGGCCCACACCTGCAATTTGACAGGAAAAGCAATAGATTCGCATCTATTTACCGTCCGAAGCGTCAACGTGCTGGATTTCTTGACTTTCGGCGCCTTTCGTCTTAAGAGCGCCGCCACAGGATGGTGATTTTCCATCGATCGATCAGTGTTCTATTGAACCGGAACGGAAACAGATTCCCCTTTGACCAATTTTGCTGACCTTGGCCTGAGCCAAAAAGTTCTCTCCGCAGTTGCCGACGCGGGCTATGCAACGCCGACACCAATCCAAGCAGGTGCCATTCCGCCGGCCCTTCAGCGTCGTGACATCCTGGGTATCGCGCAGACCGGCACGGGCAAGACGGCATCCTTTGTTCTGCCGATGTTGACGCTCCTGGAAAAGGGCCGCGCCCGTGCACGCATGCCGCGCACCTTGATCCTGGAGCCCACCCGTGAGCTTGCCGCGCAGGTTGCAGAGAACTTCGATAAGTACGGCAAGAATCACAAGCTCAACATCGCGCTTTTGATCGGCGGCGTCTCCTTCGACGAGCAGGATCGCAAGCTCGAGCGCGGCGCCGATGTCCTGATCTGCACGCCCGGCCGACTGCTCGATCATTTCGAGCGCGGCAAGCTCCTGATGAGCGGGGTGGAGATCCTCGTCATCGACGAAGCCGACCGTATGCTCGACATGGGCTTCATCCCGGATATCGAGCGGATCGCGAAGCTTATCCCCTTCACCAGGCAGACTTTGTTCTTCTCGGCTACGATGCCGCCGGAAATCCAGAAGCTCGCCGACCGGTTCCTGCAGAACCCGGAGCGGGTAGAAGTCGCCCGCCCCTCCTCGACGGCAATTACCGTGACGCAGCGCTTCGTCGCCGCGCACGCAAAGGATTACGAAAAGCGCGCCGTGCTGCGGGATCTCATCCGCGCCCAGGACGAACTCAAGAACGCGATCATCTTCTGCAACCGAAAGAAGGATGTCGCCGAGCTCTTCCGCTCGCTCGACCGGCATCGCTTTTCGGTCGGTGCACTGCACGGCGACATGGACCAGCGCTCGCGCATGGCCATGCTAGCCAATTTCAAGGACGGCAATATTAAGCTGCTCGTTGCTTCGGACGTCGCGGCGCGCGGGCTCGACATTCCGGACGTCAGCCACGTCTTCAATTTCGATGTGCCGATCCACGCGGAAGACTATGTTCACCGCATCGGCCGCACCGGCCGGGCCGGGCGCTCAGGCGCTTCCTTCACGATCGTGACGAAGCGTGACACCAAGTTCTCCGACGCCATCGAGAAGCTGATCGGCCAGAAGGTCGAGTGGCTGAACGGCGATCTTTCCCAACTGCCCGAGCCGATGGAAAGCCATGACGGCCGGCGCGAGCGCGGCCGCGACGGGCGTAAGGATCGCAAAAAAGATGTGGAACGCTCCGGTCGGGCGCGTGGCGATCATAAATCCGATACTGCCCGTGTCGATGATGTGACCGAATTCGAACCAGTCGCAGAAAGGGCGGAAGCGGTGAAACCGGAACGTAGTGCCGACAACAAGCAGGGCCATGCGGGCCGCAACGATCGTCCCGGCCGGGCGCAGAACGCCGCCAATGACGACAATCGCGACCGTCGTAACCGCAATCGCCGCGATTATGACGATGGCCCGACGCCCGTCGGTTTCGGCGACGAGATCCCGGCCTTCATGCTGATCGCCGGAAAGGCTTGACAGCCGGCCCATGGCTTTCCCCGGCATCGATTTTCCTGGCCTCGGCTGCGGCCTTGCGATCCTGCGGGACGGCAAGATCCTTCTCTGCCGACGCCTGAAGGCGCCGGAGGCCGGCCACTGGAGCATCGTCGGCGGCAAGGTCGATCACATGGAGCGCTCCGAGGATGCCGCACGCCGGGAAGCGGAAGAGGAAAGCGGCCTCTCGATCCATTCGACGCGCTTCCTTTGCATCAGCGAGCAGATGATCGAGGCCGATCGCCAGCACTGGATCTCGCTGATCTATGCGACCGATGATTTTTCAGGCGAGCCGCACCTCACCGAACCGGACAAGCTTTCCGATATAGGCTGGTTCGATCTGGCCTCCCTGCCCCAGCCATTGTCCCGCTTCGCTGCGGACGCCGTGCGCGCGCTCGGCTAAGCGGCCGCGTAGCGCTGAGTGCCGTTACTTCTTCGCTCTGAGCGCGGTCGCGTATGCTAACTTCACCCAGCGGGCCATATCCTCCGGATCGTCGTAGGCTGCTTCAGGAATGCTCCAATAGGGCATTTTCACCGGCTTGCCCTTGCCATCATAGGCCCATTGCCGTGCTCCCGCTTCCTCGAATTCCGGAGCTGTTTCGGCATCGCCTTTCAGAAGGACCTCCCCGTCAACCTCCACCGCGAGAATGACGCCCTCGCAATAAATGCCCTTGCCACCGAACATGCGGCGAATGGTGATCGGCCCCAATGTCTCGAACATTTCCTCGATCGCAGCATTGTCCATCGCCTCACTCCTTCAATATGCCGCCGGCGGCCAAGACGGCTTCGGGTGTATCGACATCGAGGCGCGCCGCGGCGCCCAGTTCGACCTCGATTACTGGAAGACCGCAGCGTTCGACAATATGTCTCGCCCCCACGTCCCCTACGAGTTGCCGGACCGCAGCAAAGGTGGATCGCGGCAGGATGACCGGGTTTCCGCGCTGGCCCTCGGTGACCGCGCGCACGACGGCGCGGCCAGTTTCAGCATCGAAAGCCGCTATCATCTTTGACAGATGCATGGAGGTGACACCCGGCATGTCTGCCAGCATGACCAGCATGCCGCCCGCCTCCTCTTCCACTGCGGACAGGCCTGCGACGAGCGACGACGCCATGCCGCTCTCGTAATCGGGATTCGAAACAAGCGCGACCGATAAGCCGGATAGGGCAGCCCGGATCTCCTCCTCGCGATAGCCTGTAACCACGACGACCTTGCCCTCGCCGGCGGCAAGGGCCGTCTCGACGGAACGGCGAACCAGCGATACGCCATCGAACTCGGCAAGAAGCTTGTGTTTCCCTGCAGGCCCCATCCGGCTTGCCCGGCCGGCCGCCAGCACTACGATCGCTACCGGGCCGGGCCGCGGCCTGACTGCCACTTCCCGCGGCTGCGGCCGCGTGGGGATTTCCTTCAGCAGTCCTCCGACGCCAAGCCCGGTAATGTCGGTCGGGCTCGGCCACTCGCCGGCGAGCAGCCGGTCGAGGATCCAGTCGAAGCCGTTCTCCCTTGGGCTGCGGGCGCATCCGGGTGCGCCAATGACGGGGATTTCGCCTAAGCGACCAAGAACGAGCAGGTTGCCAGGGTCAACGGGCATGCCCACGTGCTCGACGATCCCGCCCGCGCGTCGGATGGCGGCCGGCACCACGTCATCAGGATCAGCGACGGCGGACGCGCCGAAGACGATCAGCAGGTCATGCGAAGCCCTGAGTTCGGCAATCGCCCCGGCGACGGCCTCCTCGCTGTGAGCAACGCGACGCTCCGTATCAAGGCGGCTGCCGGATTGCGCGAGCCGCGCCGCCAGGACGGTCCGCGTCTTGTCCATTACCTGGCGCTTCAGCGACGGCAACTCGGTTGCGACCAGGGCAGCGCGGCGTGGCGCGAAGGGCTTCACCTCAAAGGCGGTCTCCGCGCGAAGCATGACCGCCGCTTGCTCGACGAACTTTCCTGGCACTGCCAATGGGATGATCTTGATCGTCGCCACCATATCGCCCGCGTCGACGGCGACATGGTCGGCAAGACAGGCAAGCGTGATCGCGGGATCGATGCGGTTCACCTTGTCGATGATCGCGCGATCAACGACGAAGAGACCCGTCGCCGTGGCGTAGACATTAACGCGGCCGGTAGCGGCTCGCGAGAAGCGGAGATGATCCTGGGCGATGGCCGCTGCGATTTGAGACGCGGCTTCGTCTTCCGGCAGATCCTCCGAGTCGAGTCGGGCGACGATGACCTCCCGGAAATCGGCGTCGGCAAGCATGGCGAGATCCTCCGCGCTCAGGCGATGGCCTTTCGCCAGCTTGCGTTCTGCAGTCTTCACTGCATGCGCCAGAATGGCGCCTTCCGCTTCGGCGAGCGGCACCGGACCGAATCTCATGCTGCACCCTCCTGCTTGCCGCGATCGCGGCGCCGCAGCGCGCCGATGATTTCGGCAAGGACGGCAACAGCGATTTCTGCCGGGCTCGCAGCGCCGATATCCAGACCGATCGGCGCGCTGATCCGGCCGATCGCCTCTTCCGACACCCCCGCCGACCGCAATCTCTCCATGCGGGTCGCATGGGTCTTGCGGCTGCCGAGCGCCCCGACATAGAAGCAGCCCGCGTCCAGGGCGGCCCGGATCGGATAGTCGTCAATCTTCGGGTCGTGGGTGACCGCAGCCAAGGCCGTGTAGCGGTCGAGGGGTCGCGTCGGCAGAACATCTTCCGGCCAATCCGCAAGAAGCTCGACGCCTTGGAAGCGCTCGATCGTCGCGAAGGCGGTGCGCGGGTCTATAATGGTCATATCGAACCCCGCGACCGGCGCCAGCCGCGCCAGCGCCTGCGAGATATGAACGGCGCCGATGACGACCAATCGCGGCGGCGGCAGGTAGACGTTGAGGAACAGCGATCGCTCATTGAGCGTCGCAAGAGCGGGCCGGCCCGAACGAAGCGTTTCAGAAATGGCGGCATCCCATTCAGCCGGGAAACGTTCCCCTTCGATGAAGGCCTGCGCGCGGCCGCTCGAAAGATCGCTGACGACCACGGTTGCCCGCCGCGCCGTGCGCGCCGCAATCAGCTTCTGAAGGGTAGACAGTTCCATGGTCTTAACCGTCAATTCGCTCAAGGTAGACACGGATTCGACCGCCGCAGGATAGGCCAACACGCCATGCAGTTTCGTCAGCGACGCCGAATTCGAGGACCCTGGGAACGCCCGACGCGATCACATCGGCCGCCTCGACGACAACGGCGCCTTCGACGCAACCGCCCGAAACAGATCCTTGAAAGTTGCCCTCGCCGTCAATCACCAGATGGCTGCCGACCGGGCGTGGCGCTGAACCCCACGTTTCGATGACCGTCGCCAACGCCACGGCACGGCCTTGCCTGTGCCATGCCTCCGCAATCTCCAGCGGGTCGAGGAAGTTCGCTTCGTTCGTCATATTCTGGCACTCCGGCTCGTTCCTCTTAGATCATGACGATCCAGGCGTGATTCAATCCACATCGTCGTTGCTGCTTCAAGTGGCGTGCGCCGGAGCGGCGGTACCCGCTCGCCGCGCCTCAAGGAATCGCCTTGGGTTGGCGTCGCGGCTCCTTTCGCCCGATAGGGACTTCACCAGTTCGGCGACGGATTCCAGATTGTGCACCGCCCGAAATTCATCGACATGCGGCAGCATCGCCCTGACACCGCGCGCCCGCGCTTCGAAGCCCTCGAAGCGGAGCAGCGGATTGAGCCAGATCAACCGGCGGCAGGAGCGATGCAGGCGATCCATCTCGACCTCGAGTTGCGCCGTGTCGTCGCGCTCGAGGCCGTCGGTGATCAACAGAACAATGGCACCCTGCCCGAGGACGCGCCGAGACCAACGACGATTGAACTCGTGCAACGTTTCGCCGATGCGCGTTCCGCCCGACCAGTCCTTCACCGCCGCCACGCATTCGTCGAGTGCCTCGTCGGGATCGCGATTGCGCATTTGGCGGGTGACATTCGTCAGCCTTGTGCCGAAGAGAAAGGTCTGCACGCGGTGCCGTTGCTCTGTCAGCGCATGCAGGAAATGCAGGAACACCCGCGTGTACTGAGTCATCGAGCCTGAAATATCCGCAAGCACGACGAGCGGCGGGTGCATGAGGCGCGGTTCCCGGAAGCGCGGCAGCATGACCTCGCCGCCGAACCGCATGGCGTCGCGCATGGTGGCGCGCGGGTCGATCCGGGCCGGCCGATGGGAAGAGCGGAAGCGCCGCGTCTTGACCCGATCGAACGGCAAAAGCAGCGACGACAGCGCCTTCCTTGCCTCCGCGATTTCTGCGGCAGTCATCTGTGCAAAATCCGCCTTGCGAAAGAGCTCCCGACCCGAAGCGGTGTAGCGCGCGTCAATTTCGATCTCCTGCTCCTCGCGAGGCGGCCGGGCGTCGCCCCGTCCGCTTAGGAGCGCTTCGCTGAGGCGTGCCTCGCCGGCGCGCCGCCGTCGATCTTCTTTCGCGCCTGCCGGGGCGACGGGCGAAAGCAGCGCGATCATCTTCCGGACGAGATCACGCTTGCGCCAGAACAGTCTGAACGCTTCATCAAAGAGCGCCTGGTCCTCATGCCTCTTTAGAAGCGTGCATTGAAGTGCGGCGTAAAACTCGCGGCGCGACCCGATGCCAATTGCGTCGACGGCTTCAATGGCATCCGCAATCGCGCCGGGACCGATCCTCATCCCTGCCCGCCGTAGCGCACGGGCGAAGAAGACGATGTTGTCCGCAAACTGCCCGCTCTCCGGGCGGTAGTTGGCACTGTCGGCATCAGGCTCGCCAGTCATGATGTCAGCCCTGCGCTGTGAGTTCGCGCTTGACCTCTTCAAGCAACCGCCGCCCCTCCGCGCCCTCTATCCGGGCAATGTCATCCTGATATTTGAGGAGCGTGCCGAGCGTATCGGCCAGCGTCTCCGGATCGAGCGCGAGCGCATCGAGCTCAGTCAGCGCCGTCGCCCAATCGATCGACTCCGCGACGCCTGGGTTCTTGAAGAGATCGACCGTCCGGAGTTTCTGGACATAGGCGACGATCTCCTGGGAAAGGGTTGCGTTGCACCCCGGCACCTTGCGTCGGATGATCTCCAGCTCCTGCGCTGCATTGGGGTAGTCGACCCAATGATAGAGGCAGCGGCGCTTCAAGGCGTCGTGAATTTCCCGCGTCCGGTTGGTGGTGATAATGACGATCGGCGGCTCGTCCGCCCGGATCGTTCCAAGCTCGGGAATGGTCACCTGGAAATCGGAAAGCACCTCGAGGAGGAACGCCTCGAAGGCCTCGTCGGTGCGGTCGAGCTCGTCGATGAGGAACACAGGCGCACGGCCGACACTCGCCGAAATCGCCTGAAGCACCGGGCGGCGGATGAGGAACCGTTCCGAAAAGATGTCGCTTTCGACCCGTTGCCGGTCGACCATGCCGGCCGCCTCCGACAGGCGGATTTCCAGCATTTGCGCCGGGTAGTTCCATTCATAGACGGCGGATGCGACGTCGAGCCCCTCGTAGCATTGCAGCCGGATCAGCGGTCGATCGAGCGAGCGGGCGAGCACCTTGGCGATCTCGGTCTTGCCGACACCCGCCTCGCCTTCGAGGAAGAGTGGGCGCTTCATCCTGAGCGCAAGGAAAAGAACGGTCGCGAGGGCGGTACCGGCGAGGTAGTTCTCCGCCTCCAGCAGCACCATCGTCTCGTCGATGGACTGGGGCATCCTGCCTGTCTCGTGTCTCGCCATGTTCCCTCCTCTATCGAGGAAACTTATAGCGTGCGATATGCCCGGTCCACATAAATGAGCGGTGGTGCCTTTTCGCCGATTCGCACATCGACCACTTCGCCGAAGAGGATCGCGTGGGTCGCCATGATCTTGACTTCGATCAGGCGGCAATCGAAGGCGGCGATGGCATCGACGAGAATGGGCGCCCCCGTCGTAAGCTGCGCCCACCGGCCCAGGGCAAACCGGCGCTCCATAACGAGCTGGTCGCGACCGGAGAAGGCGTGCGCCAAAGCGAGATGATGCCCACCCAGGACGTTCAATGCAAAGCCGCCGCTGCGGGAAAAGATATCGTTGCGAGGATTTGCGGCATTGAGGCAAGCGAGAATCGTCGGCGGATCGTCCGACACCGAACAAGAGGCGGTGATGGTTACGCCGCGCCGCTCAGCACCATCTGCCGCAGTGATCAACTGCACGTGATGAGACAAGCGACTCATCGTGTCGCGATAGGTTATCGGGTCCAGCCGGGTCTTCTCCAACACATCACGCTCCGGATCGGTATCTCGCACATACATAGACTGTCGCCGAAAATATGAAACTAGGCCGCCCGAGATTCTTGCCGGTGCGCGCACGCGGATGACGCAGACGGGCAATCGCCGATCCTACCGCTATCTTTTCCTTTGACGAGTTGTGCCACTTCCTTAAAACATGGCGTGCGATAGCGGGAAAAAACATGCTGAAATCAATTGGTACGACCCTTTTTGTCGCCGGACTGACGCTGACCTCCCCCGCGCTTGCCGCCGGACTGAAGGTTGCCGTCGTCGCTCCCGCCGACGGTCCCTTCGCTGTGCTCGGGAAACAGATTACCGATGGCGCCGCCTTCCAGGCAGGTGATCGGGGAAGTGAAATCGTGTCTATCGCAGAAAGCTGCGATCCGGTGGGCGGCGAGGCCCTGACGAAAGCGCTGCTTGCCAGCGGCGCTGAGGCTGCAATCGGCTTTCTCTGCATCGAGAGCCTGGAATCGGTGCTGCCGGCCCTCGCCGAAGCGGGCATTCCCGCGATCACGCTCAGCGTCCGCTCGGATATCCTCATGGAGGACGCTCTCAAGAAGAAATGGCCGCTCTATCGCCTGGCGCCGAGCGGCAAGGCCGAAGCCGCGGCGATCGCCGATGCCATCATGACGAACTGGAGGGACAAGCCGCTTGCGCTCATCGACGACGGAACGATCCATAGCCGTGAACTTGTCGAAAGCGTGCGCAACGCCCTTGCCGAGATCGGCATTACGCCCGTCTTTACCGACACTTACCGCCCGGCGCAGGAACAACAGGTGAGCCTCGTTCGACGCTTGGCAAAAAGCGGCGCAACGCATGTGTTCACCGGCGGCGACCGCAACGATACCGCCGTCATTGCCCGCGACGCCAAGTCGGAGGATATTCCACTCACTCTGCTTGGCGGCGATACGCTGAACGCTGCAGATCTTGACGTGCCGCTCGAGAATGGCGTGCTTGCCGTGACTATTCCCGATCCGGCCCGGTCGAACGTGGCTGCGCCAGTCGTCACGGCAATGCGCGCCGCCGGTCTTGAGCCAGACGGTTACCTTCTCCCGGCCTTTGCAGCGATGTCGCTTCTTGAGCAGGCGAAAGATCAGGCGGAGAAGGATGATAAAGCCATCTCGGACGTCCTCCAGAAGGGGCCCTTTGGGACCGTCCTCGGTCCGGTCAGCTTCAACAGTGCGCATGAACGGACCGAGAGCCCCTATAGGCTGATGCAATGGCAGGACGGCCGTTTCTTGGCCGCCCCGAATGCAGGCAAGGCCCAGTGATGCGCAAGGGACCGAACAACCTGATCACCGATGTCACGGGGATTCTGGTCGGCAACGCCGAGGATCACCGGTTGAAATCCGGCGTCACGGCGGTGCTTTGCGATCCGCCGGCCACGGCCGCGGTTCAAGTTCTCGGCGGCGCACCGGGTACGCGCGAGACCGACCTCCTCGCCCCGCATAACACCGTCCAGACCGTCGACGCGATCGTGCTATCCGGCGGCTCCGCCTTTGGTCTGGACGCGGCCTCGGGCGTGCAGGCCGCACTTCACGAAATGGGACGCGGCTTTCCCGTCGGCCCCCATCGGATTCCGATCGTTCCGGCGGCAATCCTCTTCGATCTGATGAATGGTGGCGACAAGCATTGGGGGCAATTTTCCCCCTATCGCGAACTCGGCTATGACGCGGCACGTGCTGCGGCCGAGACTTTCACGACCGGCAGCGCCGGAGCCGGAACAGGAGCACTCACGGCCACCCTCAAGGGCGGCCTCGGTTCCGCGTCGACGATCCTTGCAAACGGCATAACCGTCGGGGCACTTGTCGCCGTCAACGCGCTCGGCTCGGCAACCATCGGCGACACGCATCATTTCTGGGCCGCACCCTTTGAAGTGGATGGCGAGTTCGGCGGGCTCGGTATGCCATTTCCCTGGCCGCAGGATGCGGCGTACCCGCGGCTCAAGTTCCGCGAGCCGGAGGCGGCAATCGCCAACACGACCATTGCCGTTATTGCCACCGACGCGGTTCTCTCGAAGGCCGAGGCGAAACGCCTGGCGATTGCAGCCCATGACGGCTTCTCCCGAGCGCTGTGGCCGTCCCATACACCGCTCGACGGCGATCTTGTGTTTGCGCTCTCGACGGGCGCCAGCGGCAAGAAACTCCTCCTGGAGGATTTCATTGATCTCAGCGCCGCGGCGGCGGCAACCATGGCACGGGCGATCGCGCGTGGCGTTCACGATGCGGCAGGGGCTGCCGGCGACCTCAAGCCGGCCTGGTCGGCATTGCCAGGATAACCGAGGCCCGCCCTCGCTTGTTGTTCGCACGGTCGCGGGATGCTATGGGCGCGGGAAAGACCGGAGGCTGTTCATGACCCACCCCATTCGCATTGCCCCATCAATCCTGGCGGCCAACTTCTCCAAACTCGGCCAGGAGGTCCGCGATGTCGTGGATGCCGGCGCCGATTGGATCCACCTCGACGTCATGGACGGCCATTTCGTGCCGAACATCACCTTCGGTCCCGACGTCATCAAGTCGCTGCGCTCCTACACGGACGCGACGTTCGATTGCCATCTGATGATTGCGCCGGCCGATCCCTTTCTCGAAGCCTTCGCCAAGGCCGGCTGCGATATCCTCACCGTCCATGCCGAAGCCGGACCGCATTTGCACCGTTCCTTGCAGACCGTGAAGGCACTCGGCAAGAAGGCCGGCGTCTCGCTCAATCCCGCAACGCCCGAAAGCGCACTCGAATATGTCCTGGACACTGTCGATCTCATTCTGGTGATGACGGTCAATCCGGGCTTCGGCGGCCAGAAATTCATCTCCGCAATGGAAGAGAAGATCCGCCGTATCAAGGCAATGATCGGCGACCGGCCAATCGAGATCGAGGTGGACGGCGGAATCGCGCCCGAAACCGCTGGCATCGTCGCTGGGGCTGGGGCCAACGTGCTGGTCGCCGGCTCGGCCATTTTCAAGGGCGGCTCCGTCGAGGCCTACCGCACCGCCATCGAAGCGATCCGCACGCCGGCCGAGAAGGGCCGCTGATGAACTCGCGGGCGATCGCGACTGCAGTCTTGATCGCAACGGCGATTGCCGCGCCGCCCGCGGTCGCCGGCGACTATGCCAATTTTCAGCCGGTCGGCTTTTCTTCGGACGGCAAGGTCTTTGCCTTCGAGGAATATGGCATTCAGGACGGCTCGGGCTTTCCCTATTCAGCGATATACGTCCTTGACACACATACCGACACGTTCCTCCCCGGTGCGCCTGTGCGCGCCCGCGTCGATGAGGATGGCGGTGCCCTGCCCAAGGCGCTCGCCGCGACGCGCGCCGGCGGGCGGCGCCGCTGATCGACGCCTACCTTCTTCTCGATACGCCAGGGCTGCTTGCCGCCTACAATCCCGTAACGGAGGCAGACGCGGCGGACCACAGGCTGAGATACGATTCCTTTCCCGCCGACCCGCCGTTTCAAAAGACCTATGAGCTGGAGCTCGAAGAAAAGAGTTTCGAAGCTCAGGGCATCTGCAAGGCTCTCCTGAAAGCGGTCAAAGGCTTCCGCCTCGTCATGACGGAAAAAGCGGGGCAACCCGTATCCGAGGTGCTGCAGGATGATGCTCGCATTCCGGAAAGCCGCCACTGCCCGACCGGCTACCGCATCGGCGGCGTGGTGACTCACATCAACGATGACGGGTCGCAAGTGCATGTCGTGATGGTTCTGGTCAAATCTCTCGGTTTCGAAGGCACGACCGACCGGCGCTGGATCGCGGTGCCGACCTGGCCCGGACGATGAAAGAGGAGCCGGACGCCCGCCTGGGCGGGTTCGCGCCTGCCAGTCGTGCGACACGTGTGCGCTTCCTTAGTGCCATTCCGTCGTGGCGCGAAACATTCGTGGGTGGGCCTGCCTGGGGGCTGGCGATGACGTTTTCGGCCTGGTACGCGCTCTGGCTGCGTGAGCATGACGCAACATTCCACCTCGACAGCATCCTGCTGCTCTATGCCTTCGGCGGCCTCATCGCTTGGCCTCTTTCGCTTTTCGCGGGCCGCTGCATCGTGCAGGATCGCACCATCGAAACGCGCTTTGCGGCCTATCTCCTGTGCCTGGTCGCCGGCACCATCGGAGTAACGGCGCTGCTCTTTGCCCTCGATTATCGGCTCTTCTATTCGCAGTGGCATGCGGCCACGGGCTCGCGCGTCTGGTTCTTCCAGGCGCTGTTCACGTCGCTCTCCGCTTACTACCAGTTCCTGGTGCTGGGGGTCAGACTATACCTGCCCATCGGGGCTATCGCCCTCCTGTTGGCGAGCCTAGGGCTGGCGCGTCCGCAATAACGTTGAGCTTCCGTCCCATCTTTGATAGAGGCACAGCCATCCTCCACTGAAATGAAAGCATAGAGCTCATGATCCCCCGTTACTCCCGGCCGGAAATGGTGGCCATCTGGTCTCCGGAAACGAAGTTCCGCATCTGGTTCGAGATCGAGGCGCACGCTTGCGACGCGCTAGCCGAAATCGGTGTGATCCCCAAGGAAGCGGCCAAGACCATCTGGGAAAAGGGCGGCGCGGCAAAGTTTGATGTGGCGCGCATCGACGAGATCGAGGCGGTCACCAAGCACGACGTCATCGCGTTCCTCACCCATCTTGCGGAATTCGTCGGCCCGGACAGCCGTTTCGTGCACCAGGGCATGACCTCGTCCGACGTGCTCGACACCTGCTTCAACGTGCAGCTCGTCCGCGCCACGGATCTCCTGCTCGCCGACCTCAACAGGCTGCTCGAAGCCCTCAAGCGCCGCGCTTTCGAACACAAGGACACGGTGACGATCGGCCGCTCGCACGGCATCCATGCGGAGCCCACCACTTTCGGTGTCAAGCTGGCGCTCGCCTATGCGGAATTCGACCGCTGCAAGCAGCGCCTTCTCGCCGCCCGCGAAGAGATTGCGACCTGCGCGATATCCGGTGCCGTCGGCACCTTCGCCAACATTGATCCGCGGGTTGAGGAACATGTCGCAGAAGCACTCGGGCTGAAGCCGGAGCCGGTCTCCACCCAGGTGATCCCGCGCGACCGGCATGCCACGTACTTCGCCACTCTCGGCGTCATCGCCTCTTCGATCGAGCGTCTTTCGACGGAAATCCGCCACTTGCAGCGAACCGAAGTGCTGGAGGCGGAGGAGTATTTCTCGCCTGGCCAGAAGGGCTCATCAGCCATGCCGCACAAGCGCAATCCGGTGCTGACGGAAAATCTGACGGGCCTTGCCCGCATGGTTCGTGCATTCGTCGTTCCGGCGATGGAAAACGTTGCCCTCTGGCATGAGCGCGATATTTCGCATTCCTCGGTCGAACGGATGATCGGACCGGACGCGACCGTGACGCTCGATTTCGCGCTAGCGCGGCTGACCGGCGTCGTCGACAAGCTCCTCGTCTATCCGGAGAACATGATGAAGAACCTGAACAAGTTCCGCGGGCTTGTTCATTCGCAGCGGGTGCTTCTCGCCCTCACCCAGGCCGGCGTTTCTCGCGAGGACGCCTATCGCCTCGTTCAGCGCAACGCCATGAAGGTGTGGGAGGAAGGCAAGGATTTCCTCCAAGAACTGCTGGCGGACCAGGAAGTACGTGCGGCGCTCTCGGAAGAGGATCTTCGCGAGAAGTTCGATCTCGGTTATCACACCAAGCACGTCGACACGATTTTCCGCCGAGTTTTCGGCACGGTCTGAGCCGCCTCCCCGCGTGCCGCCGGCGGCGCGAAAGCGTTCTGAGCATGGAATC
Organism: Sinorhizobium shofinae; assembly: GCA_001704765.1. Lineage (GTDB taxonomy): Bacteria > Pseudomonadota > Alphaproteobacteria > Rhizobiales > Rhizobiaceae > Sinorhizobium > Sinorhizobium shofinae. The sequence goes on along the minus strand of MBFK01000006.1, from coordinate 114,409 downwards.
GACCCGCATTTGAGCGCCTGCTTCAAATGCGGGCATTTTTTTTAGCGGGCCCTTCAGCTCTCGCATGGAATCTGAGCTCTGTAGCAATCAGGTTTCGAGGAAGCCATGGCGTATAGGGAGAGCGTTCAGCGCACGTCCGCGCGCACTGACACGAAGATAACCGGCACGGTCACCAGCAAGACCGGGTCGAGCAACGGCATCGTGAAGGATCTTTCCGACGAAGGAATCTGCTTTCAGCTGCTGTTCGATATCGGCGCCCGGACGGGTCAGGAAGTAACGATCCGCAGCGAGGAGCTTGGCTTCCTCACCGGTATGGTGCGCTGGTGCCGCGGCGACAGGATCGGCATTAAGCTTAAGCTGTCATCGAATACGGCCGCGCAAATCTCGTCCTACTACAAATTTTTCCGATAGCCGAACAATGACGGCCGGCCAATGGCCGGCCGTCATTGTTGCCGCCTAGCGGACCGGCTTAGCCGGCTCCACGATCTTGCGATAAAGATGCCAGGTGGCGTGGCCGAAGATCGGGATGATCAGCGCCAGGCCGACAAAGACCGGGATCGACCCGATCACCAGACCAGCGGCAATGATGAGCCCCCACAAAGCGACCGGCACTGGATTCGCGAGGGTCGCTCGTATCGAGGTCTCGATCGCCGTGAAGGCGCCGACATCCCTGTCGAGCAGCAGCGGGAAGGTGATGACGCTGATCGACAGCACGATCACCGCAAAGACGAACCCGACGGCGTTGCCGACAAGGATCAGGTTCCAGCCCTGCTCGGTACTGATGATGCCATTCCAGAATTCGGTAATGGAGTTCGGCGGAGTCGTGCCGAACATCGTTATGTAAAGGCCCTGGGCGACCAGGAGCCAGACGACGAAAATGACGAACAACAGGGCCGCCACCGCCAGGATCGACGGAATTGCCGGATTGCGGTGCAGTCGCAGCGCATGCGGCCAGGACGCATCCATGCCGAGTTCGCGGCGCCGGCTTATCTCATAGAGACCGATGGCCGCGACAGGCCCGATGAGGGCAAAGCCGGATGCGAGCGGATAGAGCAACGGCAGCATGTTCGCCCCCGCGCTCCAGGTCATCAGCACGACGCCGGCAACAGGATAGATGAGACACAGAAAAACATAATGCGACGGCTTCTCGCGGAAGTCATCAAACCCGCGACGCAGCGCATCGAACACATCTGCAATGCCAATCTTTCGTATCTCGGGATGAACGGCGCTTTCGTTCGCTCCCGAGAGGACATGGAAGGTTGTCATGGCTCACACTCCTCAACGAACCAGAGCAGCCATGGATCCGCAGCGGCGGCGAAAAAATGGCCGTTGCGAACCGCGGCCGCCACCTCGGATTATACAGAAAATGCACCCCTTGTCGCCTGTGCCTTGACTTCGGCTCTTTTCGTCGCCAAATCGCGGCGATCATGAAGGTTTCAGAAGCGCATATCCTGATCGTTCCGGGCTATACCAATTCCGGGCCGGACCATTGGCAAAGCCGCTGGGAGCGGAAGCTGTCGACCGCGCGTCGCGTCGTGCAGGCGGAGTGGTCGAAGCCGGTGCGCGAGGATTGGGTGGCGCGCATGGTCGAAGAGGTCGATGCCGCAACGAAACCGGTCGTGATCGTCGCCCACTCTCTGGGCATCGCCACCGCGGTTCACGCGCTCCCGCATTGCGAGAAGAAGATCGCGGGTGCTTTTTTCGTGGCCCCGCCCGACGTCGCCAATCCCAATATCCGCCCAAAGCATCTGATGACCTTCGGGCCCTATCCGCGTGACCCGCTGCCCTTTCCTTCGCTCGTGATCGCCAGTCGCAACGATCCGTTCGGCTCCTACGAACAGGCGGGCGATATTGCCAATGCCTGGGGATCGCTTCTCATCGATGCCGGTGAGGCCGGACACATCAATGCCGAATCCGGCCACGGTCCGTGGCCGGAAGGCACGATGGTCTTCGCCCAGTTCCTCACCCGCCTCCAGGCATAAGCAGATCTCATCACCGCAGGTTTTTTGGGCTGCCCCGAAGTGGCACTTTTCAGCTCGGCTGAGGCAGGACTACTCTCAAGCAGCAGCAGCCGCTGAATCGTTGCGGCCTGTGATTCGGACTTGAAAATGAGGTGGACTGCCGTCCGTTGGCGGAACCATGAATTCGCCCTCGACCTGGAAGGCCTCCTCTATCAGTCCGGTTTGCGCAAGTGATGCTGCATCGCCGGTAAAACATATCTCGCCCCTTGTCATGAGCACGATCCCGTCGGCGATCGCCATTTGCCTGATTGAGGTCGTGAGATCTCGATCTCGGCGGGGACCCCGCCATCGGTCGCCTTCAACGATTGGCTGTCAGCCTGGAGGGAGACTGGCGGCGAACAGTGAACGAGCCGAACGCACGACGGCCGGAGCGATCTGCCCCGATCCGCCGTCGATAAACCGCAGCCGACAGCCCGCCAAAGAGACTATCCGAGCTGGCAGGTGTCAGCCGGCGCGAACCGTAGCCTTACCCTCTTCGACCAAACGCGTAGCCGCGTCCGCGATCGAAACCCGTTCGAAGGCCAGTTCGTCTGCGATCGGGCGAAGCACCCGCTGATCGAACTCCGTCGACCCGAGGGGTGCGGGAGCCGGATAGCTGCCCACCTGGTCCTTGAGCGCGTTGATGTATTTTACCGTTTCCGTTTCCGTCGGGTTGAGCGACGGCAGGATTGCCTCGCGCACCTTGGGCGACATCGGCACGCCGCGCTCGACGCCGAGGATCTTGCCGGCTTCCGGGTCGTTGACGAAGAAATTGATGAAGCGCGCGGCTTCCTCGCCATGCTTGGTCGTCGCGCCGATGCTCCAGATCAATGCCGGACGATAATAATGGCCGGAGGGCCCGCCCTTCTCCGCACGCGGCAACATGCCGATGCCGAGTTTGCTCTTCATGATGAGCTGATAGCCAACCATCTGATTGGAATAGGCCATACCCATGGCCGAATAGCCGAGCGACAGGCAATTCGTGTCGATGGTGTTCTGGTCGAGTGTCTGAATATCAGCGCCGACCGTGCCGCCGCGTTTGCGCAGATCCTCCCAATACGCATACCACTCCTTCGCTTCATCGACGCCGAAGCCCAGGCCGCTCTCCGTGTAGAGGCTGCTTCCGCGCTGCCTGAGCCACGCGTCGAAGACATAGGCATAGCGGGCCCCGTATGGCCCGCCCCAGACGTTCTTCTTGCCGGCGGCCTTGGTCATCTCGATCGCGATGTCGGCGTATTCTGACCAGGTGGTATCGACCCCGGGAGGCGTCATTCCTGCTTTCGCAAAGGCGTCGGCGTCATAGAACAATGCGAAGGAGTTCAGGCCGAGCCCGACGCCCCAGAGTTTCCCGTCCACGGTCGTCAGCTTCAGCACATCCTTGCCGAAGGCATCCACGTCCAATGTCGATGGGATGAACGGGTCGAGGGCGAGACAGGCGCCGCGCTTGGAATAATCGGAAATCGTGCTCGGCTCGAGCTGGAAAACGTCTGCGATCGCGCGGCCGGCCATCTGGGTCGCCAGCTTGGTCCAATATCCGTCGCCACTCAGGCTCTCGCCGACAACCGATACATCGGGATTCTTCTCCTGGAAGAGCTTGGCAACACTCAGCGTTCGCTTCGAGCGATCATTAGACCCCCACCACATGGCGCGGAGCTGCACGTTTTCGGCCGCGAAAGATGACGTTGCGCCACCAAGCGCGATGCCGGCGGCCGTGCCCGCCGAGCCGAGCAGGAATGTGCGTCGATTGAGTAGCATGCCGTTCCTCCAGTCGTTATTTGCCTCGCGCTAATCCTCCAGCGCGCGGCGGAACCAATTTCGCAGAAAGCTTATGCAAGAAACTACATTTTGCAAGAATTTGTTTTTGTCTTGCAAATTTGCATGGATTGCGCAATGTTTGCGCAATGACTGACACACCTTCCAAACGGCTGCGCCAAGCCGACATCGCCGCCCGTGCCGGGGTTTCCGTTTCCACCGTCTCGCGCGTGCTTGCGAACGAACCGGGCATCAGCGAGGACGTGCGCCGGCAAATCCTCCAGGTTGCGAGCGACCTCGGCTACCCGATAAAGGCCCCTTCGGCGACGGCCCCGAGAGCGCTGGCTCTGATCGCGAGCAATGGCGTTACCGGAGGACTGAGCGTCTTCTATGAGGGCATTGTCGAGGGTCTGCGTTCCGAGGCGGCCAAATTGGGCATGCCGTTCGATATCCGCCTCGTCAGGGAGGCGAAGGCGACGCCGGAAACCGTCCGCGAGCAGCTGGAGTCCCTCGGGGCAGAAGGGCTCTTCCTGGTAGGGATCGACCCCGCTGACGCCCTTTGCAAATGGCTCGAGGAAAATGGCACCCCTGTCCTTCTGGTCAATGGCACCGATACGCAAATGCGCTTCGACGGCGTCTCACCCTCGAACTTCTTCGGCGCATATCGCGCGACGCAGAGGTTACTTGATGCCGGCCATCGCCGCATCCTTCACCTGACCGGATCGCATCGACACACGATCCGCGAACGCATTCGCGGCTTCGAGGCGGCAGTCTCTTCGGTTGATGGCGGCGAAGGGCGCGTCATCCGCCTGCCTTTTGAGAGCAATTCCAGCGTCGAGGCACATGCAGCGACGCTCGCCGCGCTCGCCGAGGACGAGGGTCTTTCGGCCGCGTTCTGCATGAACGACTTTATCGCCGTCGGCGTTCTCGAAGCGGTCACGGAGATCGGCCGGCGCGTGCCCGAGGATTTCGCCATCGTCGGCTTCGACGACCTGCCTTGCGCCGAGATGGCCAATCCACGGCTTGCGACGATGCGTGTCGACCGCGTAGCACTCGGTCGCGAGGCGATCGGCATGATGCACTTCCGTCTCCATCATCGGGACGCACCCGCCCGGCATGTGTCTCACGCGGTGGCCCCCGTGCCCGGCGGAACCTTGGACGAGAGACAGCGCATATGACCTATGATCCCGCCTGTGCCAATCCGCTGGCCGTCAATCCGCTCGAAACGCGCAGCGACATGCGGCGCGCCATGCTAGACCTCTTCGATCCGCTGTTGCCGTACTTTTCCGAGGGAAATGCGCGGGTGCGCCTTGACGCCGGCGCCGCTCACTTCGATCGCGCCGCTGCCGATCTCGAAGGTTTCGCGAGGCCTCTTTGGGGCCTTGCGCCGTTAACCGCCGGCGGCGGCGATTTCCCCCATTGGCGCCGTTATGTCGAAGGCATCGCGAACGGCACCGATCCGAACCATCCGGAATTTTGGGGCAAGGTCAACAACCGCGATCAGCGCATGGTCGAACTCGCCGCCCTCGGCTTCGCCCTCGCCTTGGTGCCGGAGAAACTGTGGGACCCGCTGAGCGGCCGGGCGCGGGACAACCTTGTCACCTATCTGCTCCATGCGCGGAAATTCGACTATGCCGACAACAATTGGAAGTTTTTCCGCATCCTCGTCGACATCGCCCTCGATCGCCTCGACGTCGAATACGACCGCAGCCTGACGAATGCCTATCTCTCCGAGCTCGACGGCTTCTACATTGCCGATGGATGGTATCGCGACGGCAATGTGCGGCGCGTCGACCACTACATCCCCTTTGCGATGCACTTCTATGGTCTCATCTACTCGCGCCTCGTCGAAGATGATCATGCGAAACGGTATCGCGAGCGCGCCCTCGCCTTTGCTCAGGATTTTCGTCACTGGTTCGCCGAGGATGGGGCGACGCTCCCCTTTGGGCGCAGCCTCACCTATCGCTTCGCCTGCGCCGGTTTTTGGTCGGCGCTTGCCTTCGCCGATCTCGAGGCGCTGCCCTGGGGTGAGATCAAAAGCCTTTGCCTTCGCCACCTCAGGTGGTGGGCGGACAAGCCGATGACGCACCGGGACGGCGTACTGTCGATTGGTTACGGCTACCCGAACCTCTTGATGTCGGAAAACTACAATTCGGCGGGCTCGCCCTACTGGGCGTTCAAGGCCTTTCTGCCGCTCGCAGTGGATAAGGACCATCCGTTCTGGACTTCTAAGGAAACGCCCCCTTCACCGCGCTCCGACACGGTTGCGCTTCGTCATCCGGGCATGGTGATGATGCTTTGCAAGGGTGACGTCGTGGCGCTTTCCTCCGGCCAGGAGAACCGACAGATGCGGTTCGGCTCGGAAAAATATGCGAAATTTGCTTATTCGACGCGCTATGGCTTCAGCGTTGAGAGCGACGAACGGGCCTTTGTCGGCGGGGCCTTCGATTCCATGCTGGCCTTCAGTGACGACGGTATTCACTACCGAGTGCGCGAGACCAATGAAGAGGCACGGCTTGCCGGCAATGTGCTCTTTTCCATGTGGTCACCCTGGCCGGACGTTGTCGTTGAAACGTGGCTGCTGCCGACCGTGCCATGGCACGTGAGAGTGCACCGGATCACGACTCCGAGGCCGCTTGAGACAGCCGAGGGCGGCTTTGCGATCGCCAGACGAGACTTCGAGGCCGACACGCTTTCCTCGGAAGCGGGATCGGCCTATGCCATCGGGGAAGAGGATTTCACCGGAATCCGCGACCTCGGCTCTATGGTCGCACGCCAAGGTCTGGCTCAGAAAGCGCCGCCAAATACCAACCTGATCGCCGCAAAGACCCTGGTGCCGCAACTGAGGGCGACAATTCCTGCAGGTGAAACCATTCTTCGCTGCGCCGTTCTGGCGGTGCGCGACACCTCCGCCGTAACATGCGAGTGGGAAGTTCCGCCCGCCGTCCCAGACATCGCCGAGTTGCGCGCCATGGCGGAGCAAGGCGTGACCGTCAGCGCCATGCACGCGCCGGGACGCATGCCATGACCCGCCGCGCGATTGCCTTTGCGATGCAGCCGGAAAAGACGGAATACGTCCTGACGCCGGAACTTCTCGCGCGGATCGACGGTCTCGCTCGTATACTGGATCCACGACCAATGACCGTGTTCGGCGACAGCCGCGCCAATCGGTTGCTCGCCGAAGCGGAAATCCTGGTGACCGGCTGGGGCGCTCCGCGCTTCGATGCGGCCGCCCTTGCAGCGGCGCCTCGCCTTCGCTTCATTGTCCATGCGGCCGGAACGGTCAAGGGCCTGATTGATACGGCTACGTTTGATGCAGGGATAACCGTGAGCCACGCGGCCGAGGCCAATGCCGTGCCTGTCGCGGAGTTCACGCTCGCGGCAATCATTTTTGCGGGCAAGCAGGTCTTTCGATTCCGCGATCTTTATGCCGCCGACAGAGGACGCCAGCGGACCCAGCTCCTGCAGGGACAGGCGATTGGAAACTATCGGCGCACGATCGGGATCGTTGGCGCCTCGCGGATCGGAAGACGGGTGATCGACCTACTTCGCCCTTTCGATTATCGGGTGCTGCTCTACGATCCGATGGTCGGGCAAGAAGGCGCTTCGGGCCTCGGTGTACAAAAAGTCGATCTCGATACGCTGATGGCGAACTCGGACATCGTCTCGCTGCATGCGCCTGCGCTGCCCGAGACCAGGCGCATGATCGACGCACGGCAGCTGTCCTTGATGAAGGACGGCGCGACCCTGATCAACACGGCAAGGGGGGCGCTCATCGACGAGGCCGCCCTCATCGACAAGCTTAGGACCGGAGCGATCAATGCTGTCATCGACGTCACGCATCCCGAGGTGCCGGAAGAAACTTCGCCCCTCTATGATCTGCCGAACATCTTCCTGACCCCGCACATTGCCGGCGCCGTCGGACTTGAACGAGCACGCCTCGGCGAGATGGCGGTGGATGAGATCACCCGTTTTGTCGAAGGCAGGCCGTTACTCTTCGAGGTTCGCAAGGGCGACCTGGAGCGCATGGCATGAGCGATTTCGAGCCTGGGCTTTGCACCGTGACGTTTCGGAAAATGCCTGCCGCTCGAATTGTCGAGCTGGCGGCAGAGGCCCGGCTTGCGGCGATCGAATGGGCGGGCGACGCCCATGTTCCTCCCGGAGACACCACGGCAGCCCGCACCGCCGCGCGACTAAGCGAAAGGAACGGCCTGACGACTTCCTATGGCTCATACGTCGCACCGCCAACCGATGATCTTTCTGTATTCATGGGCGCGCTGGAGACCGCGATTGCACTCCGGTCCTCGAATATCCGCATCTGGCCCGGCACGCGCCAGCGCGATTCCAAGGACTATAGCGCTGGTGAAAGGCGCGCCGCGGCAGATGCGATCCGCGACATGGGCGCCGAGGCCGCACGGCACGATGTGACCGTGTCGCTGGAATATCACCCGCAATCTTTGACGGACACGACCGAGTCAGCATGCCGCCTAATCGAGGCGATCGCCCACGACAATATCTACCTCTATTGGCAGCCGCGGCCTGGTCTGGCGCTCGACCAAGCGATCGCCGAGGTCGCCCGCATCGGTCAACATGTGTCCCATGTCCATGTCTTCGCCTGGGACCGAGACCGCAACCGCTTTCCCCTGGCGTCGGCGGCCGACTACTGGCGAACCATCCTCGCCAGCCTTCCGGCCTCACGCTGGACCGGGCGGCGATTTGCGATGCTGGAATTCGTCGCCAATGACGACCCGGCGACCTTCGTCGAGGATGCCGCAACGCTCGAGCAAATCCTCATTGGTTGAAAATCCATGGTGGCCGCGGCCGGCGAGCCCGACGTCGCTTGGTGTCGGGAAGAGGTCGCCGTCGCCCCCTTCGCGTTCGTCGTCGGGTTCAATACACTTGGGCACCGGTGGAGAAGGGAGTATAAAAGCGCATCGAGGGGTTCGAATCCCTTCCTCTCCGCCATTTCGTCCAATAGTTTCGGCACAAGGATGGACTGGCGCAGGCGTTCAAATCCGCCTATATACGTGGACTGCTGGGGTCGTAGCTCAGTTGGGAGAGCGCCGCAATCGCACTGCGGAGGTCGAGGGTTCGACTCCCTTCGACTCCACCAGGATTTCCAATGTCCCTACCGGAGACAAAGGTAACAGATTGTCCCTAAAACCTGTGACAATCTCGTGCAACGAGATGCCTCGATGTGTCCGCGCTGCGCCCCCTCGCGGGACCACCACCAGAAACTGCATTCGCGGCAGACCTTCGGCCCTCTCATTCCAAAAGGAACAAGAGTATCGGCCCGGCCCGGGGCGCTCCGCGCGCGGCGTTTCCACGAAGCGAAATCGGCTTCTTGCATTCGCTCTCGCTTGCCAAAGAGCGTGATTTGAGAGAGACTTAGCGCTTGGCATCATTGCATATCGGCAACTCCCGTAAGTGGGGAAAATCATGCCTCTCAAATCTCTGATCGCCGCCACTGCAATCACGCTTCTCACGCTTTCAGGATGCGCTACGACGGGCGCGACGGGCAACACAACCTACGCCCAGTGGTACGGCCCCTATCCTGAACCTGACTTCGACGTTCTTAGTCCCGGCGGGCTGCGCCTCGCCTACTAGGAAGCGCGGGTTAGTCGGCACGCAGGCTACGCCAAGGCGAGCAGGACGTTCGCCCGACGTGCGACGCTTCGCAGAAAGCGCCCTCTCCTAACGGTTTCCGGATCCAGTTCGGCACGTCCCACTGTTGCCGCGGGGGGCTTCGACGCTCGGCTCGAATTCACGGAATATTAATTGCTTGCGGAACACATATAGAACGGATAGTTTCTGTTCTTGATTTGTTTCGCGAATCTGGAGTGACGCGCATGCTGACCCGCAAGCAACAGGAATTGCTTCTGTTCATTCATGAACGGATGAAGGAATCCGGGGTCCCGCCGTCCTTCGACGAGATGAAAGATGCTCTCGATCTTGCGTCGAAGTCGGGCATCCACCGGTTGATCACGGCGCTCGAGGAGCGTGGTTTCATTCGCCGGCTTCCCAATCGGGCCCGTGCGCTTGAAGTCATCAAACTGCCGGAAGCCTATTCGGGCCCTTCCCAGCCGCGACGCGGCTTCTCGCCGAGTGTCATCGAGGGCAGCCTGGGCAAGCCTCCCGCTGCGCCAAAGCCAGCGCCGACGCCGTCTGCCGAGAGCGCGTCCATGACGGTGCCTGTGATGGGGCGGATCGCCGCCGGCGTGCCGATTTCGGCCATTCAGAACAATACGCATGAAATTTCCGTGCCGGTCGAGATGATCGGCAATGGCGAGCACTACGCGCTCGAAATCAAGGGCGATTCGATGATCGAGGCCGGCATTCTCGATGGCGATACGGTGATCATCCGAAATACGAGCACCGCCAGCCCGGGAGACATCGTCGTGGCCCTGATCGACGATGAGGAGGCAACCTTGAAGCGCTTTCGCCGCAAGGGCGCATCGATCGCACTCGAGGCCGCGAATCCGGCTTACGAAACGCGGATATTCGGGCCCGACCGGGTGAAGATTCAGGGCAAGCTCGTCGGCCTGATCCGGCGTTATCATTAGACGGACTTTGCCGACGATCGTGGCGATTCGTGTAAATGGCGTTTGCCTCGCGGCCGCCATGGCAGGGCCGCCACCGAAGTATTCTTCCTGGACTTGCCTACACTGCTGACGTCTGACAAGCACCGTGGCCTTTCCGCTGCCACCACAGACGGAACTTACCTCCTTCGGCGCCGTTATTCGCCAAAACCGGAGGAAGCATATGGCAGAGGTCAAGAAATCCCTGGGGCGCGATCGTAGCCGCGTTGCTGCAGAACAGCCCTATGAGTTGAGCTATTTCAAGCGCAAGCACAAGCTCACCGACGAGCAAGCTCGGAAGATCATCAAAGAAGCCGGCAATTCGCGCGAGAAGGCGAATGCCATGGCGGAGAAGATCAAGAAGGCCTAGGCACAGCTGCAGTCGAACAACCGCCATCGCCGAGCTGGAAGTCCCGCCGGACGCTTGGTCCATGTTCTCTTGAACCTTTGCCCCGGTGGCCGCCGGCAAGTGGTCCGTGCTCGTTAGCTGTTCAAAAGCCACTTCGTGGACGCCCTTTTTCGACCTCTCCTCTTGCGCTCCACAGGGATTCGTTTTAAACGCCCGCCATCGCTCGATTTTCCGAGCACGAGAGGCCTCGTGGCGGAGTGGTGACGCAGAGGACTGCAAATCCTTGTACCCCGGTTCAATTCCGGGCGAGGCCTCCAAAAAATTCTTAGAAATGCGCGTCTGTTCGCATGCCATTCAGCGACAACCTGATCGGTTTTTATGATCAATCCGGCAATGCGCGCCTATAGTCGTCGCTGCGGCGGCCCGCTCTACTTCCCCGATGAATTCTCAGTTCCCCGACGGGCCCACCAGACGGCGAGCTTGCGGCGGGCGCGGCGCACAGCAGGTATGTCATGCGAGAGGATGAGCAAGCCCAGGGGAACCATCCAGAAGCCGAGGACCGGCAGAAAGCCGAGCAGACCGCCCACAATGAGCAGCGAGCCGACCAAAATCCGCAATACGGGCGAGTCGGGCAACGGAACACGCCACTTGCCGAGCACAATCTGATGCGTTTGCGGATCGATGCCGAAATATCTCTTCTCGCTGCTGTCCGTCATCATGCCTCGTTTCAACCAATTTCCAACAGTTGGTGCTTTCTCCACAGGGTGACAACCGCCGCCTACGATTTTTTTTGAAAAATCGCTTGGCAAATCGAAAAAGCATTTGTATTAGCAGCCTCACTTCTGCGGCGCAGATGATCCCTGGTAGCTCAGCGGTAGAGCACTCGACTGTTAATCGATAGGTCGCCGGTTCGAATCCGGCCCGGGGAGCCAGTTTCGAAAGAGCCATTCGCGGCGAACGCCCGAGTGGCTCTTTTCATTTCTCGCCCGCAACCGATTTTTCACGAAGGTTCCTCATGCGCTTAGCATGGCTTTTCCTGGTGCTCGCGATTGCGACCGAGGTGGTCGGTCTGACCGTCATGAAGGCAGCCTCTGCGTCGAGTGCCTATATCGGCCACGCCGTCATGTATGCCTCGATCGCCCTCTCTTACGTGTTCCTGGCAAGGGCCGTGAAGACGATCCCGGTCGGCGTCGCCTATGCGATCTGGGAAGGCTCGGGCGTCGCGCTCATCAGCCTCGTCTCGGTGTTCGTCTTCGACCATATGCTGACCGGCCGCGAGATGCTCGGTCTTTCGATGGCCGTGGCGGGCATCCTGCTCGTCAACGCCGGGAGGGCTCACGACGAGGAGGCGGCAGAGGAAGCAGCGGCATGAGTGCGTCCGGTCTCTCCTTCGCCTTCGCGGTCATGGCCGGCATTCTCGACGTGGCGGCGAATCTCGCTTCGACGAAGTCAAATGGTTTCGCAAAGCGCGGCTGGGGTGTGCTTTCGATTCTGCTGGTGCTCGCCGCCTTCGCCTTGCTCGCCGAAGCGGTCAGGGGCATGGAACTTGCCATCGCCTATGCCGTGCTTGGCGGCACCGGGATCTTCGGCACAGCGATCTGCGGTCGGCTCTTCTTCGGGCAGAAGCTGAAGCCGATCGGCTGGGCCGGTCTCATGCTCGTCTTCAGTGCAGTGCTGGTGCTTCATACCGCCTGACGCGGCCGCTTGTCGGACGGAGACTGCTTGTGCTTCGGTGCTGCGCCATGCGGCCCTCGCCCGGGCACGAGCCAGTCGAGGAGTGCGAAATAGGCGCCGTAAGGCAGCAGTCGCAGCAACTTGACGGCGTAGGTGAAGCGTTTCGGAAAGGTGATCTCGAAGCCTCTCGACTTCAGCCCACGACATATCCACTCCGCCGCCTCGTCGGCGCTGACAAGGGCGGGGCGCGGAAAGTTGCCCTTTGCCGCGCCGCGCGTATCAACGAAGCCGGGACAAATCAGCTGGAGCCGGATGCCGATCCGGTCGAGATCGAATTTCAGGCTCTCGGTCATATTGATGAGAGCCGCCTTGGTGGCGCCATAGGCCGCACTCATGGGCAGGCCGCCATAGCCTGCCACCGACGACATGATGGCGATCTGCCCATGACCGTTCGCCTTCATATGCTCGACCAGGGGCACAAGACAATTGACGACCCCGTGCAGATTGACCGCGAAGCTCCTGTCGAATGCCTCAAGATGAAGGTCGTCGCCGCGCACGGGGATGGCGACGCCCGCATTGAGGATCGCGAGCGCCACCCGGCCGTGCTCGTATTCGATCGCCGCCAGCAACCGCTCCATGTCGCGCGGATCGGTGACGTCTCCGTCAAGCACGACGATTTTCCCGGGCCCTTCGGCCTCATGGTGAAGAGCGACCAGCTTCTCGTGGCTACGGGCCGTCACGACGACTGAATAGCCTTCCTCCACCAGTCGCAGCGCAATGGAGCGCCCTATGCCGGAACTTGCCCCGGTTACCCACGCTAATCCATGCTCGGGCCGGGCGGTAAATGCATTCATCATTTCGTCCTCGCACGTCGTTCAAGAAGGTTGCCCTTCCCGCAGGCTCGGCACGTCCGAGCCCCGTTGCCTCTCCGACGGCAAATTCTGCCCGTACGCTTCCCTTCCCGCGCGTCGATTGACAGCGGAGACGATTTTTGCCCGGGACAGGAAAGCGGCGAAACGCTATTTCTTGCCTATTGAACAGGGTGCGCCGAAAACACGCCAACATTTCGGCGATCCTGCTCTTAAACCAAATGTTTATCGCTTGCCGTTCGTCGAGGTTAATGCTTGGCTGAGGCCCGGCGTTCGTTCCGTCCAGCGTGAGGTTTTCTAAGATGAGTGTCTATCCGTCCGTGCTCGAAGCCATCGGCAACACGCCGTTGATCCGGCTCAACGCCGTTTCCGAAGCCACCGGCTGCACCATCCTCGGCAAGGCGGAATTCCTCAATCCCGGGCAATCGGTGAAGGACCGGGCGGCGCTCTGGATCATTCGCGAGGCCGAGAAGGCCGGTCAGTTGCGCCCTGGCGGCGTAATCGTCGAAGGAACGGCCGGCAACACTGGCATCGGGCTGGCGGTCGTCGGCAGCGCGCTCGGATATCGCACCGTTATCGTGATTCCCGAAACGCAGAGCCAGGAAAAGAAGGACGCGTTGCGCCTCCTCGGCGCTGAGTTGGTCGAGGTTCCGGCCGTGCCATACAAGAACCCCAACAACTACGTGAAGATTTCCGGGCGACTGGCAGCCGAGCTCGCCAAGACCGATCCGAACGGTGCTATCTGGGCGAACCAGTTCGATAACGTTGCGAACCGGGAGGCGCATGTCCAGACCACGGCGCTGGAGATCTGGCGCGACACCGACGGCAAGGTCGATGGCTTCATCTGCGCCGTCGGTTCCGGCGGGACGCTTGCCGGCGTGGCGCTGGGATTGCGCGCCAGGAACCCTGCCGTCAAGATCGGTATTGCCGATCCGGAAGGGGCGGCTCTCTACAACTACTACGCCCATGGCGAACTGAAGGCGAGCGGAAGCTCGATCACCGAGGGCATCGGTCAGGGTCGCGTCACCGCCAATCTTGAGGGCTTTACGCCCGATTTCGCCTACCAGATTCCCGATTCGGAAGCGGTTCCGTTCGTCTTCGATCTCATCGAAAAGGAAGGCCTCTGCGTCGGTGGTTCCAGCGGCATCAATATCGCCGGTGCCGTTCGACTTGCCCGGGATCTCGGCCCCGGACATACGATCGTGACGATCCTTTGCGACTATGGTAACCGCTATCAGTCGAAGCTCTTCAATCCGGACTTCCTTGATTCGAAAGGCCTGCCGGTGCCGGCCTGGCTGAATAGGACCTCGAACATTACAGTTCCCTACGAACCAGTCGGATAGTCTTTGCGATGAACAGGACCGTGACCGCCCTCTTCCGCGAGGATTTCTACCTCGCGACCTGTGAAGCAAGCGTAACGACGATCCTGGAAGATGGCGGGATCGAACTCGACCAGACCTGCTTCTATGCCACCTCCGGCGGACAGCCTGGCGACACGGGTTTCTTCGAGCGAGAGGATGGCAGTCGTATTCCCATCGTGGACACGCGGCATGGCGCGACCAAGGATGTCATCGTACATGTCCCCGCCGATGGACAAGCACGGCCGACGGTCGGCGAGAAGCTTGTTCTCCACATAGACTGGCCGCGCCGTTACCGGCTTATGCGGATGCATACGGCATGCCACCTGCTCTCGGTCGTCTGCCCCTACCCGATCACGGGTGCCGCTGTCGGCGAGGAGGAGAGCCGTGTCGATTTCGACATGAGCGAAACGATCGACAAGGATGAGGTGACTGCGTCGCTGATGAAGCTCGTCGAGGCGAATCATCCGGTCTATGTACAATGGATCACCGACGAGGAACTCGCCGCCAATCCGGGCATCGTCAAATCCAAGAATGTCCGCCCGCCCATCGGCATGGGGCGTGTGAGCCTCGTGTGCATCGGCGAAAACTCCTCCGTCGACAGCCAGCCTTGCGGCGGCACCCACGTTTCGGAGACACAGGAAGTCGGCGCGATTCACATTGCCAAGATCGAAAAGAAGGGTAAGGAGAACCGGCGTTTCCGGATCCGCTTCGGAACGGCCGAAGACCGTGCTGCCCTCTGAGTCCATGGAGGAACGACAATGACCAACGAGAACAACAAAAGAAGCGCCTTCGTCGTATCCCCGGATTGGCTCGAGCAGCACCTCGACGATCCCAAGGTCAAGATCGTCGATGCCGCCTGGTACCTGCCGGCGCAAAAGCGTGACCCCAAGGCGGAATACAAGGCTGCGCATATTCCCTTAGCCATCTTCTTCGATCAGGATGCGATCGCCGACCAGACAAGCGGGTTGCCGCACACCCTGCCCTCTCCGGAAGCCTTTGCCGAAGCCGTCGGGGCTATGGGTATCAGCGAGAACGACACGATCGTCGTCTATGACGGACCGGGCATCTTCACGGCGCCTAGGGTATGGTGGATGTTCCGCATCATGGGCGCGAAGAACGTTTTCGTTCTTGACGGCGGCATGGACGGCTGGAAGGCGGAGGGAAGACCTACGACCGC
Source organism: Sinorhizobium shofinae (assembly GCA_001704765.1). Taxonomy (GTDB): domain Bacteria; phylum Pseudomonadota; class Alphaproteobacteria; order Rhizobiales; family Rhizobiaceae; genus Sinorhizobium; species Sinorhizobium shofinae. The sequence continues at coordinate 98,649 of MBFK01000006.1, read as the reverse complement.
CGCGGTCCCGAGCCCCGCACCGAGCATCTTCCGTGCAAACTTCGACGCGAAGGCCGTTACGTCCTTCGAGCGCATGAAGGATATCGTAGAGAATCGCCTCGCCCAGGTCGCCGATGCGCGGAGCGCCGGCCGCTTTGCCGGCGAGGAACCGGAGCCCCGAGCCGGCATGCGGTCGGGCCATATGCCCGGCGCCAGAAGCCTCCCCTCCGGGGTTTTTTCCGAAGGGGGCAGGCTCAAGAACCTCGACGCATTGCGCCAAACCTTCGCGAACGCCGGCATCGATCTGACCAAGCCGGTCGTCACGACCTGCGGATCCGGCGTGACTGCCGCAATCATCACCCTTGCGCTTCAATCATTGGGACATACGGACAATACGCTCTATGATGGTTCCTGGTCGGAATGGGGCGGCCGGCCCGATACCCCGGTCGCGATCGGTAGAGAGTGAAAACCATGCAAGGATCGAAGCCTGCTGCGATCACGGCACACGTGACTGAACTCGAGATGACGTCGCCGCCGAAGCAAAGCCTGCCGGTGCCCGTCAATATACACACGGCGATCCTGCGGGTGTCCGACATTCCGCTTCCCTATTATCGCTTCCTCTATCTCCGTGTCGGCAAGCGCTGGCACTGGGCTGAGCGGCTGCGGATGAGCGACGAGGACTTGGCGGCGGTGCTCCACGACAAGCGGACAACCCTGACGGTCCTCTACGTCAACGGTGCTCCCGCCGGCTTCTTCGAACTGCAGCAGCGGGACGGCGACGTCATCGACCTTACCCATTTCGGGCTCATGGAACATGCCCTCGGCCTCGGCCTCGGGAAATGGTTCCTGCTGCAGACCTTGTTTTCTGCCTGGGCGATGGACCCGCGCAAGGTCACGGTCACCACGAACAATCTCGATCATCCCCGCGCCTTGCAGCTCTATCAGCAGTTCGGCTTTTCCCCGGTAGCGACGCGCGAGGCGATCGTTCGGCCCTTAAGCGACGACGAGCTGCTCACCTTCGCGAGGAAGCTCTGAATCGTCCCCTCCGGCAAGTTTCGGGTGTCGCAACCAAAGGTAAGGGCCCATTCTTCTCGAAGCTTCGAAACGACGAGGAGACGCCCAATGACGCTGCGTTACATCGCGATGTCTGACTTGGATGCGGAACGGCTGCTGGAGGGTGGCCGGGATGCCTATGGAAACCTGCCGGAACGACACATCTCGGACGGCGTGGGCGTTCCGTGCCGGCACTGCCTTTGCAATGTCGAGGAGGGCCAAGCTTACCTGATCCTTGCCTATCGCCCCTTTTCGTCCGCCCAGTCTTATGCTGAAACCGGACCGATTTTCATGCATGCCGACGCATGCCCGGCGCCGGACGGGACCTTGCTTCCGCCTATCCTCACATCCAGCAAGGATTACCTGCTGCGTGGATATGGCGCCAACGAGCGCATAGTCTACGGGACCGGCGGCGTGGTCCCTGCGGAAATGCTCGAGCAACGGGCAGAAGAGTTGCTGGCACGGCCGGACGTCGCCTATGTGCACGTGCGCTCGGCCAAGAACAATTGCTACCAGTGCCGCATCGAAGCGGCCTGAAAGCCGGCCCGACGTCCGAGGGCGCCGGGCCGGTTTGATGCAATCCGCTCAGGCGACGTTGAGCACGCTCTCCGGCGCATGGGGATCATAGCCGAGCGCCTCGGCCACGGGCGCATTCGTCACCCGGCCCCGATGAATGTTGAGGCCCGCCCGCAAATGCCGGTCCTCGGCAATCGCCTTAAGGCCGCGGTCGGCAAGCTGTAGACCGTAATATAGCGTCGCATTGTTCAGCGCATGGGTCGATGTGATCGGCACGGCTCCCGGCATATTGGCGACGCAATAATGCACGATGCCGTCCACCTCATAGGTCGGCTCGGAATGGGTCGTCGCATGTGACGTCTCGAAGCAGCCGCCCTGGTCGATTGCGACGTCCACGATCACCGCACCCTTCTTCATGCCCGACAGCATTTCGCGCGTGACGAGTTTGGGCGCGGCGGCACCGGGGATCAACACGGCGCCAATCACCAGGTCGGCGGAAAACACCTCCTCCTCCAAGGCATCGATCGTCGAATAACGGGTATGGACGCGGCCGTTGAAGATGTCGTCGAGTTGGCGCAAGCGCGGGATCGAGCGGTCGAGGATCGAAACGTCGGCGCCAAGGCCAACAGCCATTTTTGCGGCGTGCAGACCGACGACGCCGCCGCCGATGATCGCCACCTTGGCGGGAAGCACGCCGGGCACCCCGCCGAGCAGGATGCCACGGCCGCCGTTGGCCTTTTGCAGCGATGTGGCGCCAGCCTGGATGGCAAGCCGACCGGCCACTTCAGACATCGGAGCAAGCAGCGGCAAGCCGCCGCGCTCATCCGTTACCGTCTCATAGGCGACCGCGGTGACACCCGAATTCAGCAGTCCCCTCGTCTGCTCGGGATCTGGCGCCAGATGAAGATAGGTATAAAGAATTTGGCCTTCGCGCAGTTGCGTCCATTCGGATGGCTGCGGCTCCTTGACCTTGACGACCATGTCCGATTTTTCGAACACTTCCCTGGCCGTCGGAACGATCCTGGCGCCCGCGGCGCGATAGGCGTCGTCGTCCGCCCCGATCCCCGCCCCCGCCTTGGCTTCCACGATCACCTCATGGCCGTGGGCGACGTATTCCCGTACCGATCCGGGCGTCAGGCCGACCCTGTATTCATGATTTTTGATTTCCTTCGGGCAACCGACACGCATCTTTGCGTTCCTCTCCTGTCTGTGCGCTTTCGCAGCATTGATGATGAGACAAGCAAAACAGATGGCGTCGAGAATGTCCTTGCAAAGACGCGTCCAACGGCGCATTGCTTTCGTTGTTTATTGCAAATCAAACGGGATATTTGAGGGAAAACGCGAATGAGCGCGCTGGACGCCATTGATCGTTCGATTCTGCGGATCCTGCAGCAGGATGGCAGAATCTCGAACGCGGATCTCGCCGCCAAGGTCGGCCTATCGCCTTCCGCCTGTTCGCGGCGGGTCGATATCCTCGAAAAAACCGGCACGATCGCTGGCTATCACGCCCGCATTGCGCACAAGGCGCTCGACTACAAGATCATGGTCATTGTGCACATTTCGCTCTCCGGCCAGTTCGCCAAGACGCTCGCCGAATTCGAAGCGGCCGTCAAACTCTGCCCGAATGTGCTTGTCTGCTATCTGATGTCCGGAGAATACGACTACATCCTGCGTGTCGCAGCAAGGGATCTCGAAGATTACGAGCGCATTCACCGCGATTGGCTGTCGGCGCTTCCGCACGTGGTGAAGATCAATTCGAGCTTCTCGCTGCGCGAGATCATTGACCGCCCGAATGTCGGGATCTGACGGGCCGCGCGGATCAGCGCCCGACGACGCGGTTGCGGCCTGTGCTCTTGGCCGCATAGAGCCGAATATCCGCCTGCGCCAACAATTCGTGAATCCCGGCTCCGTCGGCAAGCGTCGATGAGACGCCTATGCTGGCGGTAACCGGGTGACCGTTCGGCGTCTTTACACCGGCCGAGACGGCAAGCCGTATGTCCTCGGCCCGTGATTGGACATCCGCATAGGGAAGCCCGGGGCAGAGCACGACAAACTCCTCGCCGCCATAGCGGAACAGGCGGTCCGCGGGCCGGAGCTTTGCCTTTACCGTTTCGACCAGTTTTTGCAGCACGCGATCGCCTTCCATGTGGCCGAACTGATCGTTGACGCCCTTGAAACGGTCGACGTCGATGATCATCAGGCTGACCGGGTCACTTCGGCCCACTGCGTCGCGCATCATCCGCTGCCCCTCTGCTTCGAAGCGACCACGGTCCAGTGCACCGGTCAGGGTATCGTGACCGGAACGCGACAGCAGATCCTCGTAGCGCTCGCGAAAGGTGGGTCGTTGAAGATGTCACCGAGCGGCCGGTCCGAGATCGCCAGGAACGTATGGCGCGAGGCGTTGAGATAAAAGCCGATGGCGATGGCATAGAAGGGTGCCGCCAGCATCTTCGCCATCCACCCGCCCCAGAACACGTCTGTGGGCGCACCGTTCACGAAGTGGAGCGCGGCGTAGAAGCCCAGTTGGTCGAATGTCAGCACGACCACACCGCAGATCAGGAACCGGATCGTGACGAAGCGGCGAAACCATCGACCCAGCTTCTCGTAAAGCAAAATGATGATCAGGGAATCGAAATAGAGGAGCGTCGTGCCCCAGACCATCAGCCAGCCCATTTCATCGATGAAGGCGATATCGGCGACACGACCGGGAACGATGGCGACCGTATCATGCCGCCTCAAGAGCAGGCTAAGCGCCACGGTCAGGAAATTGCCGGCGAGCAACCCGTAGATCGGCTGGCGGACCGTCGCCGCGTCCTCCTTCACATAAAGAAGGAGGATCATCATGAGCTTGCCGGAAAAGAGCACCGCCGAGCCTGGAGAGATCACCCCAAACGGCAGTTGAACGTAAAAAACGGCGGCAAGATAGGTCTCGATGAAGTGCATCACGCCGAGGGCAGCCACGAAGACGCCAAGCCCCAGGCGGGCCCGCAGATGCAGAAGCCCGATCATCGACGCGACATAAACCAATGCCTCGGCGAGAAAGAGCATGAGATTGGCGTTTGGCATGCGCGTAGGAGACTTTCGTTTTCACTTGACCGCTCCTTAACGCTAGAACTTGAAGAAAACTTTACTGAGTGACGATACAGGCGAGGAAGAGGCAAGATTCCACCGCTTTGCCGTCCGGCCGCAGTCGGTCATAGTCGCGCGGTCAGGTTGCACAGCCGGCCGCGCCATTAGCGGCGGCTTGCATGTTTTGATGTGTCCGACCGGGGCTTGAAGACGGAGACCGCCATGGCATCGACGATCGCACTGCATCCCATTTCCCGCCGCGCCTTGCTCGGCGGGTTGGCCGCCTCCTCCGCTCTCGTCGTGCTGCACCCCTTCTCTGCCAGGGCTGCCGCCAACCAGGCCCATCTGCGGATCATGGAGACGACCGACCTGCACGTGCATGTGTTCCCCTATGACTATTACGCCGACAAGCCGAACGACACTCTCGGCCTCGCACGCACTGCCTCGATCATCGAGGCGATCCGCGCCGAGGCGACCAATGCCGTCCTCGTCGACAACGGCGACTTCCTCCAAGGCAACCCGATGGGCGATTACATCGCCTACAAGCGTGGCATGAAGGGGGGCGACGTTCACCCGATCATCGCCGCCATGAACGTGCTCGGCTACGATTGCGGCACGCTTGGCAACCACGAGTTCAACTACGGCCTGGACTTCATGTTCAAAGTGCTGGACGGCGCGAATTTTCCGATCGTCTGCGCCAACCTGACCAAGGGCGCGCTCGCCGCCGGCCCCCGCCAGGACGAACTTTTCCTCAAGCCTTACGTCATCCTCGATCGAAAGGTTAAGGACGGCGCCGGCAAGGAGCACCCGATCCGCATCGGGCTGATCGGATTTGTACCGCCCCAGATCATGACCTGGGACGCCAAGAACCTCGAAGGAAAGGCAAACGCCCGCGACATCGTCAAGGCCGCAGAAGCCTGGGTGCCGCAGATGCGCGAGGAAGGCGCCGATATCGTGATCGCCCTTTCCCACTCAGGCATCGGCCAACAGGCCTATGCCGAAAACCTCGAAAACGCCTCGGTGCCTTTGGCCGCGATCGATGGTGTCGACGCCATCGTCACCGGCCACAGCCATCTCGACTTCCCGGGGCCGAAATTCGATGCGGTTGCAGGCGTCGACAATAAGACGGGGCTCATCTCTGGCAAACCCGGCGTAATGGGTGGCTTCTGGGGCTCCCATCTCGGCTTGATCGATCTGTTTCTCGAGCGCGACGGCGGCGCGTGGCGGGTGATCAGTTCAGCGAGCGAAGCACGGCCGATCTATCGGCGGGAGGAGAAGAAGGTCATCGCCGAGGTCGGTGACAAGCCGGAAGTGCTGGCGGCCGCGCAGAAGGACCACGAGGCGACTCGCCTATGTTCGCACGCCCGTCGGCAAGACCTCCGCGCCACTTTACTCCTATTTCGCCCTCGTCGCCGACGATCCCTCGGTGCAGATCGTCAGCCAGGCGCAGACCTGGTACATCCGCGATATGCTGAAAGACACCGAGCACAAGGACTTGCCGGTGCTTTCCGCAGCAGCCCCCTTCAAGGCCGGCGGACGCGGCGGTGCCGACTACTTTACCGACGTACCGGCGGGCGACATTGCCATCAAGAATGTCGCCGATCTCTACCTTTATCCAAATACCGTGCAAGCGGTGGTCATCACCGGCGAGCAGGTGCACAACTGGCTCGAAATGTCTGCCGGCATCTTCAACCAGATCACTCCAGGATCGGCGGACGCGAGCCTCATCAACGGCGACTTCCCTTCCTACAACTTCGACGTGATCGACGGCGTCACCTATCAGATCGACCTTTCGCAGCCGGCCAGGTTCGACAAGGACGGCAATCTGGTGAACGCGGCAGCGAACCGCATCCGCGACCTGCAGTTCGACGGCAAGGCAATCGACCCCGCTCAGAAGTTCGTCGTGGCGACCAATAACTACCGCGCCGGCGGCGGCGGGCATTTTCCGGAAATCGCCGCCGACAAGGTCGTCTTCGTCGCCCCCGACACCAATCGCGACGTGATCGTGCGCTACATACTGGAGCAAGGGACGATCAACCCGTCGGCCGACGCCAATTGGAAGTTTGCGCCGCTTAAAGACACCAGCGTCGTCTTCGACAGCAGCCCAAAGGCTAGACAATTCTTGACTGAGGTCGAGGCCGTCGCCGTTGAAGACGCCGGCGACGGCGCTGACGGCTTCGCCCGCTTCCGCATCAGGCTTTGATCGTAACGGCGAGAGATTAATTGCCGCAGCGCGCGCCGTTCTGCCCGGCGGCGCACGCAAGCAGATGCTTACGCGCCGGGTCGCGAAAACCGGCGCAGGGGGGATTTCAACTATAACCTTAGAAAAGTTCCGTATCCGGTTGGATGTGCGATATTTATGCCGTCATACAGACCGAGACGGAGCATCATCGGAGAAGAGCGCCGAGCGCTGCTCGTCGACGATCTGCCGCCCCTTGCGGAGCGCCGAATCGATGGCGTCCTGCTCGGACGTGAAGAGATCGGCACGAATGAAATTGCGCACTTTCGTGCCGCCGTCCGGCATTGCCTTTTCGATGCTGCCGGCGAGCCGGAATTGCGCGCCCTCGCGCATTGGCGTGGCACGGATCAGGCAATCCGCATAGGATTCGGTCTTGCCTGAGGCAGGCTCAGCCTGCTTTTCGGAGCCCCCGGAGAAGCCGAACAATTTCGAGAAAAACGATGCCATGCCTCATGGTTAGCCGTGGCTGCAGCCTCTGTCAAAGCCAAAGTTGGCTGAACTGCGCAGCCGGACAGCAGCGGCCCGTCAGATGACCAGATTGGCCAGAATCTCGTTCTCGGTAATGTCCTGATACCGCAGCCCCGCCGCGTCGAAACGCTGCTTCAGCAGCGGGAAGTTTTCCGCATGCTTGGTCTCGATGCCGATCAACACAGAGCCGAAATTGCGCGCCGATTTCTTGAGGTATTCGAACCGGGCAATGTCATCCTCCTCGCCCAGCAAATTCAGGAAATCGCGCAAGGCGCCCGGCCGCTGCGCCATGCGCAAGATGAAGTACTTCTTGAGCCCGGCGTAGCGCATGGCGCGCTCCTTCACATCGGGGAGGCGCTCGAAGTCGAAATTACCGCCGGAAACGACGGCGACCACCGTCTTGCCTTCCAGCCCCTCGCGACCGAGTGCTTCCAGCGCGGTGATGGACAATGCGCCGGCCGGCTCGAGAACCACGCCCTCGACGTTCAACATCTCGGTGATCGTCAGGCAGATCGCGTTTTCGGCGAGAAGCATCACCTGCCCCGGCGCAAAGCCGCTGAGCGCCGAAAAATTGAGATCGCCGACCCGCGCCACCGCCGCGCCGTCGACGAAATTGTCCACCTGATCGAGCGTGACGACGCCACCCGCCTCGAGGCTGCGCCTCAAGCTCGGCGCCCCCTCCGGCTCGCAAAAAATGAATTGGTCGGCTGCCAGGGCATTGCCGAAATAGCCGGTCACGCCGGCCGCCAGTCCGCCGCCACCGACGGGCAACACGACGAGATCGGGGACCAAACCGTCCGGCAATTGCTCGATGATTTCCGCCGCGACGGTCGCCTGCCCCTCTATGATATCGGCGTGATCGAAAGGCGGCACCATGATGCCCGCGATTGCCTCGACGTGGTCGCGGGCGGCCTGGTAGCACTGATCGAAGATATCGCCGACGAGGCGGATCGTAATGTATTCGCCGCCGAAGATACGGGTCTTGTCGATCTTCTGCTGCGGCGTCGTCACCGGCATGAAGACAATGCCCGGAACGCCAAAGTGCCGGCAGACGAAGGCAAAGCCCTGCGCATGGTTTCCGGCAGAGGCGCAGACAAACGTCTTCCCGGCAGCACCGGCCGCAAGCGCCTTGCGGAAGAAGTTGAAGGCGCCGCGGATCTTATAGGAGCGCACCGGCGAAAGATCCTCGCGCTTCAGGTAGACGGTGGCGCCGTAGCGCGCGCTCAGATGGTCGTTGAGCTGCAGCGGCGTCGCCGGAAAGATCTCGCGCATTGCTACGGCCGCCTTTTCAACATCCTGCTTCATCTCGTGTCATCACCCGTTTGTTTGCAGATCGCTGTCGCTATCGCACATTGTTGCGGTTGAAACCATCGATTTGACGAGTAGCGCCTTCCGAGCGGACTGGCCGATCGGAAGCCCATTCTGTTGCGGTCGGCACAGTCCCCCTCGTCTTGACTTGCAGTGCCAAATGCCGACAGTTTTGAGCAGTCGGGATGCTGGGGAAGTGCGATGGCGAACTACCTGCCCATGCTTGCGATACTGACTCTGGCGGCTCCGGCCCTGGCCACTTTCGAAGCCGAAGCGGGGCCGCTTTCCGAGGCCGCGGCGAAAGCGGAAAAACAGGCAAGCTCCGGCGACGCGGCAGGCGCGCGCGAAACGCTGCGCCAGGCTGTCAGCGCGTTCTCACAAACCCTTCCCTTCGCGATCGGCAAGGCTGTTTTCGTCGCGGCCGAACCGGCCGGCTACGCAATGTACGAACCGAAGCAAGATTCGGTTTTCAAGACCGGCGAGACGCTCGTGTCCTATATCGAGCCGGTTGGCCTCACTTGGAAGGAGGCAAGCGCCAAGGGCAAGCTTGAGACTCGCTTCACCGTCGATCTCGACATCGTCAGCCCTAAGGGCGAGGTGCTTGCGACCCGCAAGGGGTTCGGCGACTTTACCTTCACCGGCTACCTCCGCAACCAGGAGATCTACGCAACGCTGACCGTAGACGTAACCGGCGCTCCGGCCGGCGACTATGTCCTGCGCTTCCGCTTCAACGACATCAACAGCGGCAAGAGCGCCAGCGTCGACCAGCCTTTCAAGATTGCGGCGCAGTAGAAAAAAGCAGCCCGAGCACGTGCTGCCGGAAGTCGCGAGATGCATGGTGCGGACGACGGGGATCGAACCCGTACAGCCTAAGGCCGAGGGATTTTAAGTCCCTTGCGTCTACCAGTTTCGCCACGTCCGCATGCAGTGCATGCAATACTTTGCGATGGCAGCGATTGGAAGGGCTGCCGGCGCATTTTTTGCCGTACACGTCCGCGAGCATGCCGAACTCGGTTCTCGTGCTGAGCCTCGAGCAAAAAATCGCACAAACCCCTGATTCGCCAGGGGTTCAATCTTTGCGTGTTGCTGGCAATGTATTTCCCTCAAAACTGTCCTGGCATCGATGGCAGAGGGGATCGGCGTGCGTCCATTGCGAGCGTCCAGCAGCACACCTTTGTTGCCGGAAGACCTCGTCGCGCTTCAACGCGTCTTCGACCGGCTGTGTAACGAGTATCGCTGGTCGCGCACGAGTGCACAGGCGCAGCGATATGGCCGGATGCTGATCGAAGAGTATCAGGCCGGCACAAGGGACGAGCTCCTGCTTCTGATCGCCGGACGCTCGTTCATAGAGAGTTCCCTCGCGCAAAAGAGGCCGGCATGACGCTGGAGGTTTCGGTCGACTGCGATGATCCCACCGAGAAGCGCCGCGTCATCGACGCCATGAAGGATGCCTTCGCAAGCGCCATCGAGGCGCGCCAGGCGGAACTGCGCGCCCGCGACGTGCCAGGGCACCGAACGGGTTGGATAGACATGCTTGTGCGAAAACCGCGCTGAGACACATCCTTTCTCGACGTGAATCCGCGACGCATCGCTTCCCGCATTCGCATCACACGCGAATGCCGAGGCCCGCCTTTTCATTCACGGAAACAAAGCCGTGCGAGGCCGTCTCAGTGATAAAAGAAACAATCGCAATCGGCCTTCTGGGCGTCTTCGCCGCGCCAGACCCGGACTGCCAGTTTTGACGATTCGCCGTTGTCTTCGAGCCGTAACCCGAGCAGCGATACTGCAGCCGCCTTCGGGTTGGGTGCATCGACTTCGATGACCGATCCGACCTGGTGAACGCCCTCCCGAGCGGTCCAAGTGAAGATCTGAACGCTGTAGTGCATAGATATCCTCCGTCGCGCTGTCGCTGCTCCGTGGACGGCCTGGATTTAGGGGCGAAACATAGATCCGCAGGCAAGGGCCCCTATGACACTCTCAGCCATCCTCGACGGTTGCTTCAGGTCGATCTCCTCCATCGGCGTGTTCGAAATGCCAGTTTCCCTGCTCATCCTGGAAGCTGATTTCCTCATCGTCGCCACCGACTTGCTGTTCCGCCGCCGCAACTTTTGCGGCCGCCAGCGCCATCTCGCGACTGGGAAAGGACTCCGAATACGCGTCGGCGGCCTTGTAGGCCCAGCCTCCGTCGTGTTGAACGATCGAATAGATGATCCGCGCCATTCTTCACTCCCGTGGATTTCCAGGGACAATCCTGCCCCCGGTTTGGCCGTTGCGGCACGGCCGTTCTGCTCCTCCTTGCCTGTGGCATGTCCATCCCGGACGGCGCGATGTTAACACAAATTGGCTAGAGTTGTGCCATTTTTGAAGGCCGCTCCGCGACCTCCGCCCATGGCCCCAATTGCTCAACGATTTCAATAGCAAACACGGCCCCGAGGTGGGGCCGCGCTCGCATGGGACTAGCTAATTCGATCAGTCCGCGAGCTTGTCGGCTATCCTCGCGACGTGGGCGCCCTGGAAGCGTGCCGCGTCGAGTTCCACCTCGGACGGCTGGCGCGATCCGTCGCCGCCAGTAATCGTCGACGCGCCATAGGGTGAGCCCCCCTTGATCTCGTCGATGCCCATTTGCCCCTGGAAGGCGTAAGGCAGACCGACGACGACCATGCCATGGTGCAGCATGGTGGGGATCAGGCCAAGGATGGTCGATTCCTGGCCGCCATGCTGGGTTGCCGAGGAGGTGAAGGCCGAACCGACCTTGCCGACCAATTTGCCTTTCGCCCAAAGGCTGCCGGTCTGATCGATGAAATTGCGCATCTGCGAAGCAACCGTTCCATAGCGCGTGCCGGCGCCGAAGATGATCGCGTCATAATCGCCCAGCTCCTCGACCGTCGCGATGGGGGCCGGCTGGTCAATCTTGTAGTGGACGCCTTCGCTACCTCTTCCGGCACGAGTTCCGGGACACGCTTCACCGACACCTCGGCACCGGCCGACTCCGCGCCCTCCGCTACCGCGTAGGCCATCTTTTCGATATGTCCGTAGGCCGAGTAGTAAAGAACCAACACCTTAGCCAAAATAATACTCCTTCGATGTCCGGCAATTCCGCTTGATCGCCGCGGTCGGCAGGATTTATCAAAACGCATGCTATTGCCAGAACGAGGCCGGTCGACAGACTGTTCAGTCATTCTAAACAGTGAACAGATCGCGTTGAACGATCCGAAACCATTCCGGAGCGCAAATGAACAGTGCCAGTATTGTCACCGCTGCCATGCTCGCCATCGGCGACGAGCTACTCTCCGGCCGAACCAAGGACAAGAACATCGGCCACCTTGCCGACATGCTGACGATGGTTGGAATCGATCTGCGCGAGGTTCGGATCGTCGCCGACGACGAAGACGCGATCGTCGAAGCCGTCAATGCGCTGCGCGGCCGCTACGACCATGTCTTCACCTCGGGCGGCATCGGCCCGACGCATGACGACATCACCGCCGATGCGATATCGAAGGCGTTCGGGGTCGAGTGCATCCACGATCCGAAGGCGATGGCATTGCTCGGCGCGATGTATGAGCGGCGCGGTATGGAGTTTACCGATGCCCGCAAGCGGATGGCGCGCATGCCGCTCGGGGCAGACCACATCGCCAATCCGGTATCGACCGCACCCGGCTTCAAGGTCGGCAATGTCTACGTCATGGCAGGGGTGCCCCAAGTATTTCAGGCGATGCTCGATGGCCTGCTGCCCAGTCTTCAGGCGGGTACACCGGTTCTGTCGCGAACGGTCCGCTCCCCCTTTGGCGAAGGGGATATCGGCACTCCCTTGACCGAGGTGCAAAAGCACCATCCCGAAACGAGCATCGGCTCCTATCCGAAATTCGATGGCAAGAGCTTCTCGACCGATATTGTGATCCGCGGGCGCGACGAGTCGGCGCTTGCGGCTGCCGAGGCCGATGTGGCGGCGATGCTCGAGGCGATCTCGCGCTCGCGCCAGGGCGGCTAGGCCCGGTCCGCAAGCAGAAAGACGGTAGACCGGCCCAAGTTCATGCGACCGGAGTACTGGCGACGCAAGCCCTTGCGCTGCAGGCTTCATTGCCAGTATTGCATTCGCTAACATGGAAGCGCCGCGTGTGGAACGCTGATCTGCCGGAGCGCTTCACAGTCCTAATCGACCAAGCGGAGCGCGTCATATGTCTCTTCCCGAAAAAGCCTTTCCCGTATCCTGGGACCAATTCCACCGCGACGCGCGTGCACTCGCCTGGCGGCTGGCAGACAACGGGCAGGAATGGCGCGCAATGGTCTGCATCACCCGTGGCGGCCTCGTGCCGGCGGCAATCATCAGCCGGGAACTCAACATCCGCATGATTGAAACCGTCTGCATCGCCTCCTATCACGACTACGACACGCAGGGGCAGATGAAGCTGCTTAAGGGCATCTCACCAGAGATCGCCGAGGACGGCGGCGAAGGTGTGCTGGTCGTCGACGACCTGACCGACACAGGCAAGACGGCCGCCGAAGTCCGCGCTATGCTGCCCAAGGCGCATTTCGCCGCGGTATACGCCAAGCCGAAGGGCCGCCCGCTGGTCGACACCTTCGTCACCGAAGTGAGCCAGGATACCTGGATCTATTTCCCCTGGGATATGGGCTTCACCTATCAGGAGCCGATCGCCAAGGGAACGCGCGGCTAAACGCGCGATCACTTCAAGGAAGCGGCGGAATATGTTCGACGAGCGTCTCGGCCGTCGCAGCGCGGCCGGCGCGGATACCCGCCTCGCCGTGGCGCCAGACCGCGGCGGCGGCCGCTTCGAAGGCCGGCAAGCCCTGCGCCAAATGAGCGCCGATAATGCCGGCCAGCACGTCACCCGATCCGGCGGTGGCAAGCCAGGGCGGCGCATTCACATTCACGACGGCGCGGCCGGAAGGCGCCGCCACAACAGTATCCGGCCCCTTGTAGACGATCACCGCATGGCTGAGCCTTGCCGCTGCCTGCGCCTTTTCGATCTTGGAGAGCGAGGTATCCGCGGCGACCTTCGGGAAAAGGCGCGCAAACTCACCTTCGTGAGGCGTCATAACGACCTGGCCACCGCTATCCGCGATCTTCTCAAACAGCTCGTCCCTTCCCTGCTGAAAAGAACTCATCCCGTCGGCATCGAGCACCAGGGCGCGATCGCAGAGCATCAAGGCGAAGTCCCTCACTTTCTTGCCGACGCCGAAACCGGGGCCAAGCACGAATGCGCTGAGCCGCTTGTCTCGCAGCCAACCGGCGAGATCAGCGGGACTGTCGATTTCCTTGAGCATGACGGCGGTCAGGTGGGCGGCGTTGACGGCGACTGCGTCCGGTGGGGAGCCGAGCGTCACCAGCCCTGCCCCGGCGACGAGACCGGCCGTCGCCGAGAGGCGCGCTGCACCGGTAGACGTCGACCCTCCCGAAAGGACGGCAAGGTGGCCGCGCTTGTATTTATGAGTGCCCGCTTCGAGACCGCCGGCATATTGCGTCCAGATGGCCGGCGTATTGATCCGCAGGTCGCTTGCCCTCGCAGCCACAAGCCGAGCGGGAATGCCGATATCGAAAACCTCGAGCGTGCCACTCAACGCACGCCCCGGCATCAGGGCATGTCCGGGCTTTGCCGCCATGAAAGTGACCGTATGCGCGGCAGCGAAACTTGCGCCGCGCACCTCGCCGGTGCGTCCATCAATGCCGGAAGGCAGATCAATCGCCAGCACCGGTATCCGGCTCGCATTGACCCGTTTGATGATATTTTGCGCCGCATCCGGCAGGTCGCGAGCGAGCCCTGCCCCGAACAGCGCGTCGACGACAATGTCGCCCGATTTGGGTTCAAATGCCTCGAGGTCCATGACCCCGAGCCGGCAGGCGCGGCTGGCCTTGGCCGCGTCACCCCGCAGCTTGTTGGGGTCTCCTAGTGCGTATAAGACAACGTGCGCGCCACTCTCCGCCAGGGCTTCTGCGGCGATATAGCCATCGCCGCCATTATTGCCAGGGCCGCAGAGTACGACAAAGCGAGAGGCAGCCGGAAACAGCCTGAGGGCGGCAGCCGACACTGCCATCCCCGCCGAGCGCATCAGCGAAAAGCTGTCGATGCCGGAATCGGCTGCGTCCCTGTCGATTGCCGCCATCTCGGTCGGCGTCACCAGCATGTCTTCAAGCGCGTGGAGCATGGCACTGATCTAAGCGCGCCCGGGCCTGCTAGACAAGAGCACGCCGACAAAGACACTCCTCCAGTTGCAGATTGCGTCTTTTTTATGCATTTGCCCAATATTGGTGCTCAAATAAAAGGCTTTGAGCGTGAAACTGCGGCGATCGCTTGGGATCGTGCGCTCCGGCCGGTGAATCTTCATAAAAATTAGGCAGAGTATGGAGGAGGATGAGAAGCCGGTGCCGGGCCGACTCGATTTGAGCAGGTGAAATTTCCCTCTCCTCGCATCATTCCTCTACAAAATTGGCACGCTACATGCATACTGGAAGGCGAGCGGGTAAGACCCGGCTTTACAGGGAGAAGCGGAGAGAAATTTTCTCATGAAAAAGATCGAAGCGATCATTAAGCCCTTCAAGCTCGACGAAGTGAAGGAAGCCCTTCAAGAAGTCGGCCTGCAAGGGATTACCGTCACGGAAGCAAAGGGCTTCGGGCGGCAGAAGGGACACACGGAGCTCTACCGGGGCGCCGAATATGTCGTGGATTTCCTGCCGAAGGTGAAGGTGGAAGTCGTGCTGGCGGATGAGAATGCGGAAGCCGTCATCGAAGCCATCCGCAATGCCGCGCAAACCGGCCGCATCGGCGATGGAAAGATTTTCGTGTCCAATGTGGAGGAAGTGATCCGAATCCGCACCGGCGAAACCGGCCTTGATGCCATCTGATTGACTTCCCGTCCGATACCTCCATCCAATCCTGGGGGCCGCTCGGCCCCGATTTTCCAACTGCGTCATCTCACACAGGGAATTGCAAAAAATGACGACTGCCAGTGAAATTCTGAAGCAGATCAAGGATAACGACATCAAGTTCGTCGACCTGCGCTTTACCGATCCGAAGGGCAAGCTGCAGCATGTGACGATGGACGTTGCTGTGGTCGACGAGGACATGTTCGCCGATGGCGTCATGTTCGACGGTTCTTCGATTGCCGGTTGGAAGGCGATCAACGAGTCCGACATGGTGCTGATGCCTGATCCGGAAACGGCCCATATGGATCCGTTCTTCGCGCAGTCCACCATGGTCATCGTCTGCGATATTCTCGATCCGGTTTCCGGCGAGGCCTACAACCGCGATCCGCGCGGCACGGCGAAGAAGGCCGAGGCCTACCTCAAGGCTTCCGGCATTGGCGACACCGTCTTCGTCGGCCCCGAGGCGGAATTCTTCGTCTTCGACGATGTCAAGTACAAGGCCGACCCGTACAACACCGGCTTCAAGCTCGACAGCTCCGAACTGCCCTCCAACGACGACACGGACTATGAGACCGGCAACCTCGGTCACCGTCCGCGCATCAAGGGCGGCTACTTCCCGGTTCCGCCGGTCGACAGCTGCCAGGACATGCGCTCCGAAATGCTGACGGTGCTTGCCGAAATGGGCGTCACGGTCGAGAAGCATCACCACGAAGTGGCCGCCGCCCAGCACGAGCTTGGCGTCAAGTTCGACGCGCTCGTCCGCAACGCCGATAAGATGCAGATCTACAAGTATGTCGTGCATCAGGTTGCCAACGCCTATGGCAAGACCGCGACCTTCATGCCGAAGCCGGTTTTCGGCGACAACGGCTCGGGCATGCACGTGCACCTGTCGATCTGGAAGGACGGCAAGCCGACCTTCGCCGGTGACGAATATGCCGGCCTCTCCGAAACCTGCCTCTACTTCATCGGTGGCATCATCAAGCATGCGAAGGCGCTGAACGCTTTCACCAACCCGTCGACGAACTCCTACAAGCGTCTCGTCCCGGGCTATGAGGCGCCGGTTCTGCTCGCCTACTCCGCCCGCAACCGCTCGGCGTCGTGCCGCATTCCGTTCGGCAGCAACCCGAAGGCAAAGCGCGTCGAAGTCCGCTTCCCGGATCCGAGCGCGAACCCCTACCTCGCCTTCGCCGCCATGCTGATGGCTGGCCTCGACGGCATCAAGAACAAGCTGCATCCCGGCAAGGCGATGGACAAGGACCTCTATGACCTGCCGCCGAAGGAGCTGAAGAAGATCCCGACGGTTTGCGGCAGCCTGCGCGAAGCCCTCGAAAGCCTCGACAAGGACCGCAAGTTCCTGACCGCCGGTGGTGTCTTCGACGACGACCAGATCGACTCGTTCATCGAGCTCAAGATGCAGGAGGTCATGCGCTTCGAGATGACCCCGCATCCGGTCGAGTACGACATGTACTATTCCGTCTGATGACGGGACCACTGGCCCGTCAGATGCGGCTGGTCCATGCGAGATGAGAGCGAAAGGCGGGGTTCGATCGAAGCCCGCCTTTTCTCAAATGCGACAGCAGAAAAGCTCTTTCGACAGGCTCGCGCACCTATTGATGTTCCACATGCGACAACCCAGATATTGGTCTGAAAGGATGTGTTGCGTCATGAAACAAAGAAACGCGAAATTCGAGATCGGTCAGATCGTTCGCCACCGGTTCTTTCCGTTTCGGGGCGTCATCTTCGACGTCGACCCGGAATATGCGAACACCGAAGAATGGTGGAACGCAATTCCCCAGGAGATCCGACCGAGCAAGGACCAGCCCTTCTACCATCTGTTCGCCGAGAACGACGAAAGCGAATATGTCGCCTATGTCTCGGAGCAGAACCTCGTCTCTGACGAAAGCGACCAGCCGATCCGCCACACTCAGGTAAACGCCCTGTTCGAAAAGGCGGATGTGGGGCATTACAGGCCGAGGGCCAATTATCGCCATTAAGCGATCGCGGTTCGGGTCGTACCGAGCCGAAGCTCGTGGATGCGCAAGGTGCGGACGGGAAACCGTTCGCACCTTTTCTTATCCGCCTCGGATTCCCCAATAAAAACGCCCGGCAGACAACCGGGCGCGTTTTCAATCTCAGAAGCGAAGAGGTTACTGCTGCTTGGCAGCCTTCTGCGCCTCTTCCAGCTTCTTGCGGGCATCTTCCGCCTTCTTCTGCATTTCTTCCTGCAGCAGGCGCTGACGCTCTTCGAGCTGCGACTGTTCGATCGGCTCGCCGTCGAAAACACCGGTGAAGCCTTCCAGCGTCATCTTGATCGGGTTGGGAGCGCGCTGGAAATTGACCGACGTGAAGACGACTTCATTGCCCTTCTTCAGGTTGGCGATGAGCGCGTCGGAGAGCGGCGCCTCGGCGACGCACTTGTCGGGCATGCAGATGGCGTAGTCGAGCTTGACGCCCTTAGCGCCGTCGATCTGCATTTGAACACCCGGCGGGATCATGCGCGCGGAGGGGACGGAAACCTGCACGACCTTGCGGTTCACCTTGCCAGAGACGGTGATTAGGCCGACGGCGGTGATAAGCTGACCATTGTTGGCGGTGAGCAGGTTCTGAACGATACAAACGTCGTTATCCTCCTGCTTCGTGCAAACCTTGAACCAACCCTGCGGCGGCTTGCCTCCAGCCTGCGCAGACGCGATACCCGGCGCGCCGGCTGCTGCTACGGAGAGCGCCAGCGCTGCCATTCCCGCCCGTTTGGTGAAGTTCGACTTGAAGATCATTGTGATTCCGTCTCCTGAAAACCGGCCACGGAACAGACTGTTCCGCTGGTGAGTATCGTCAGCCGCCGTTGTCCTGTTGGCCAAATGAGGCTTTTGAATGGCCCCGATTCCGGAAACACCTGTTACATTGGCTCGTGCCGTTTATCCAGTGTTTCCTTGCATTTTTTGCAACTCGGCGACACCGGATATTGACAGAGAGGCGCTCAAGGCATCGTAAGTCTGCGAGGATGACGCCGGATGGCCCGTGCAGACGTCCTTCCCCGCTGCCTTGTTGGAAATATCCCTGCGCATTGGTAACGTGCCGGGAATCGGACCGTCCAATCCTACGGGAGGTGAAGTTGCGCGCAGTTCTTTCCGGCCTGGTCATGCTTCTGGCAACCAGCATATCGGCCAATGAAGCCGCCGCCGCACCGGTGCACGCTATCTCTATGCACGGCGAGCCGGCCCTGCCGGCTGATTTCAAGCACCTCCCCTACGTCAATCCGGACGTCAAAAAGGGCGGAAAGATTTCCTATGGTGTCGTCGGCACATTCGACAGCCTCAACCCCTTCATCCTGAAGAGCATGCGCACGACCGCGCGGGGAATGTGGGACCCGGCGTTCGGAAACCTGGTGTACGAATCGCTGATGCAGCGCTCTCAGGACGAGCCTTTCACCATGTATGGGCTACTCGCGGAGTCGGTCGAATGGGACGACGACCGCACCTTCATCCAGTTCAATCTCAATCCCAAGGCGCGCTGGGCCGACGGACAGCCAGTGACCGTCGAGGACGTGATCTTCACCTTCGAACTGCTGCGCGACAAGGGACGCGCTCCCTTCAGCAACCGGTTGTCGAAGGTCGCGAAGATGGAGAAGGTCGGCGATCGCAGCGTTCGCTTCACTTTGAAAGAAGATGCCGACCGCGAGTTCCCGCTGTTGCTGGCGCTTTCACCGGTGCTGCCGAAGCACGCCATCAACGTCGAGGCATTCGACAGGACCACGCTCGAGCCGCCACTCGGTTCCGGCGCCTATCGCGTCGCCGAGGTGAAGCCGGGCGAGCGGATCATCTATCGCCGCAATCCCGACTATTGGGGCAAGGACCTGCCTTCGAAGATCGGCGTCGACAATTACGACGAGATTTCCGTCGAGTATTTCCTCCAGGAAAACACCCTCTTCGAAGCTTTCAAGAAGGGCGAGATCGACGTCTATCCGGAAGGCAGCGCCACCAAATGGGCGCGCGCCTACGATTTCCCCGCCGTTCGCTCCGGCGACGTGATCAAGGAGAGCTTCAAACCGAAAACTCCCTCCGGGATGCTCGGCTTCGTCTTCAACACACGCAGGCCGATGTTCAACAACATCAAGCTTCGGCAGGGCCTCGCCCTCGTCTTCGACTTCGAATGGGTCAACAAGAATCTGTTCGACGGCGCCTATACGCGGACCCAGAGCTACTGGCAGAACTCGTCGCTCTCATTCCTTGGCGTCGCAGCTGACGACCGTGAGCTCGGTTTGTTGGGCGATGTGAGGGAGCGGATCAACCCCGCCATCCTCGACGGGACCTATCGACTGCCGGTCACCGACGGCTCCGGCCGCGACCGCAATGTGCTGCGCGAAGCGGTGACGCTGCTTCGCGAAGCCGGATATTCGATCAAGGACGGCAAGATGGTCGATGCGAAGGGCACGCCGCTTGCCTTCGAGATCATGAGCCAGAACGCCGGCCAGGAGAAGATCGCCCTTGCCTATCAGCGCTTCCTAGCGCCGCTCGGCATTGTGGCAACGGTCCGAACGGTCGACGATTCCCAATACCAGCTGCGCAGCCAATCCTTCGATTACGACGTGATCATCAAGTCTTATCCTTCCTCGCTGTCGCCGGGCGTGGAGCAGGTTGGCCGCTGGGGCTCCCAGTCGCGGGAAAGGCAGGGCAGCGAGAACTTCGCCGGCGTTGCAGACAAGGACGTCGACAAGCTGATCAATAACATCCTGCAGGCGAGGACGCCCGAGGATTTCACCGCCGCCGTACGCGCACACGATCGGCTGCTGGTCAACAACTCCTATGTTGTGCCGCTCTACCACCTGGATGCACAATGGATTGCCCGCTGGAAGCATATCGGTCGCCCGTCGACGGTGCCGCTTTATGGCTATCAACTGCCGGCCTGGTGGGACGAGCGTGCGCAGTGAGCAGGGTGCCATGGTTCCCTTTTGGTAACGCATTGAAAGAAGCGGCCTGCCGGCCTATGTCGCTGCTTTAGCAAAACAGAAAAGGCCACCACCATGGAAACCGTCAATATCGATATCGTCTCGGACGTCGTCTGCCCGTGGTGCTATCTCGGCAAG
This sequence comes from Sinorhizobium shofinae, assembly GCA_001704765.1. GTDB lineage: Bacteria > Pseudomonadota > Alphaproteobacteria > Rhizobiales > Rhizobiaceae > Sinorhizobium > Sinorhizobium shofinae. Next base: position 78,054 of record MBFK01000006.1, on the reverse strand, counting down.
AACCGCCTCGACCAGGCGATCGCCAATGTCGCAGGCGAGGTTGATGTCGCGATCCAGTGGCGCCCCTATCAGCTCAATCCCGATCTGCCGCCGGAGGGCGTCGATCACAAACGCCATCTTGCGGCAAAACTCGGCGGTCAAGATGCCGTCGACCGGGCGCATCAGATGCTCGAGGACCTAGGTCGGGAAGCTGGCATCGCCTTTGATTTCGATGCCGTGAAGATCAGCCCGAACACGCTCGATGCGCATCGCCTAATCCGCTGGGCGTCTACGAGCGGCACGGCTGCTCAGGCCGAGACCGTGCGGCTGCTTTTCAAAGCAAATTTCGAGGAAGGCAAGAATGTCGGCGATCACGCCGTTCTGCTCGACATTGCCGAACAGGCGGGTCTCGACCGGCCCGTCATCGCGGCGCTCTTCGCCTCCGATGCTGACAAGGACGCCGTCAAGCAGGAAATCGAAATGGCCCGGGAGATCGGCGTGACCGGCGTTCCCTGCTTCATCATCGAACAGCAATATGCGGTGATGGGGGCGCAATCCGTCGAAGTGCTGACGAATGCGCTTCGCGAAATCGCCCAGATGAAGGCGGCTAGCCCAGCCCACTGATCCGCTCATTTTGGGTAGTGGGGCCGGCACCCCGGCGCCACCTTCGTTTCAAGCTGCCTTGGCAAGCGTCGCAAGCTGGGTCATCACCATGGCCGCGCCTGAGAGGCGCTTGTCCGGCGTGGCGAGTTCACGCTGGAAGAAGATGCTCTGGTCCGGGCGAATCTTGGCGAGCGTTCCCTGCTTGGCGATGTGGCCGACGAGGGCCGCCGGATTGGGAAACTCCTTGTTGCGGAACTGAACGACGACCCCCTTCGGTCCGGCATCGAGTTTCTCGACATTGGCCGTGCGGCACAGCGACTTGATATAGACGATCTTCAGAAGATGCTGGACCTCGGTCGGCAGCGGGCCGAAGCGGTCGATCAGTTCGGCGCCGAAGCCGTCGATCTCGTTGAGGTCGGTCAACTCACCGAGGCGACGATAGAGCCCGAGCCTCAAATTGAGATCGGGCACAAAGACTTCCGGAATCATCACCGGCGTGCCGACCGATATCTGCGGCGACCAGCCGGAATCGTGGATCTCCTCTTCACCCTTGAGCTCTGCGACCGCTTCTTCCAGCATCTGCTGGTAGAGCTCGAAACCGACCTCCTTGATGTGGCCGGTTTGCTCCTCGCCGAGCAGGTTGCCGGCGCCACGAATGTCGAGGTCGTGGCTGGCGAGCTGGAAGCCGGCACCGAGCGTGTCGAGCGACTGCAGCACCTTGAGACGCCGCTCCGCCGGGCCTGTCAGCGTCTTGTTGACCGGAAGCGTGAAGAGCGCGAAGGCGCGCACCTTCGAGCGTCCGACCCGCCCGCGAAGCTGATAGAGCTGCGCGAGGCCGAACATGTCGGCGCGGTGCACGATCAGCGTGTTGGCGGTCGGCACGTCGAGCCCCGACTCGACGATCGTCGTCGACAGAAGCACGTCATAGCGCCCTTCGTAGAAGGCGTTCATGATGTCTTCAAGTTCGGTTGCCGGCATCTGGCCGTGCGCCACGGCGACCTTCAGTTCCGGCACGTCGGATTTCAGGAAATCGTGGATCTCGGAAAGGTCGCTCAGCCGCGGGCAGACGTAGAAGCTCTGGCCGCCGCGATAGTGCTCGCGCATCAGCGTCTCGCGGATCACCAGCGCATCGAAGGGCGAGATGAAGGTGCGTACCGCCATGCGGTCGACCGGAGGCGTGGTGATCAGTGACAATTCGCGAACGCCGGTGAGTGCAAGCTGCAGGGTGCGCGGAATAGGCGTCGCCGAGAGCGTCAGGACATGGACGTCGGTCTTCAGCTCCTTCAAGCGCTCCTTGTGCTTGACGCCGAAGTGCTGCTCCTCGTCGATGATGAGCAGGCCAAGATTGGCGAACTTGATCGAGGAACCGAGCAAGGCGTGGGTGCCGACGACGATGTCCGTCTTGCCTTCGGCGACTTCCTTCTTCGTCAGCGCCAGATCCTTCGAGCCGACGAGGCGGGAGGCTTGCTGGATGCGGATCGGCAGCCCGCGGAAGCGGTCCGAAAACGTCTTGAAATGCTGCCGGGCCAGCAAGGTCGTCGGCACGACCACGGCGACCTGCACGCCGTTCATCGCCGCTATGAAGGCGGCACGCAGCGCCACCTCGGTCTTTCCGAAGCCGACGTCGCCGCAGACGAGGCGATCCATCGGCCTGCCGCCCCCGAGATCGTCGCGGACCGCCTCGATCGAGTTCAACTGATCCTCGGTCTCGTCATAGGGGAAGCGCGCGGCGAATTCGTCATAGACGCCGTCATGCGCGACAAGGACCGGCGCGTGCCGCGTGTGCCGCTCGGCGGCAATGCGAATGAGGCCGCCGGCCATGTCGAGCAGCCGCTTCTTGAGTTTCGCTTTCCGCGCCTGCCAGGCGACGCCGCCGAGCTTGTCGAGGATCGCATCGGTCCCCTCGGACCCGTAGCGCGACAGGAGCTCGATGTTTTCCACCGGCAGAAACAGCTTCGCATCATCGGCGTAGACGAGCTCCAGGCAATCATGCGGAGCGCCGGCGGCCTCAATGGTGCGCAGACCGACGAAGCGGCCGATACCGTGTTCGGCATGGACGACGTAGCTGCCCTCATCGAGGCCCGTCACTTCGGCGATGAAATCGGCGCCGCGCTTGCGGCGCTTCGAGCGGCGCACCATCCGGTCGCCGAGGATGTCCTGCTCGCCGATGACCACGAGGTCGCCCGTCTCGAAGCCAGATTCGAGGCTGAGAACCGCGGAAGCTGCCTCGCCCGGCTTCAACGAGCGCAGATCGGCGAGAGCCTTCACGGGACGGATATTGGCCAAGCCGTGCTCGGCGAGCACCTGAAGCAGGCGGTCGAGCGAGCCCTCCGTCCATCCGGAAATGACGATCTTCGCGCCCGTCGCCCGCCTCGCGGCTATGTGTTTCACGGCCTGATCGAAAACATTGGCGCGTGTGCCGTCGTTCTCACTCTCGGCTTCGCCCGCGGTCTTCGCCCAGCGCACTCCCTGCCGAGCCTCGATGGTCACGACCTGACGGGCTTCGCCCTCATGTTCGGAAAACGGCGACAGCCGCACGGCATTGCGCTCGGTCAGCGCGGAGCCAAAGCCTTTCGCGCCGAGATAAAGCATCTCCGGCGGCACGGGCTTATAGGGCGTGCCCTGGGATATCTGGGACTTGCCGGGAGACGCAGAGGCGTGGCGCGCCTCATAATAGTCAAGAATGAGCTTCGAACGCTCCGCCGCCGCTTCGCGTACCAGATGATCCGTGACGATGCGGAAGCCTCCGAGATAGTCGAAGATCGTTTCCAGCCGATCGTAGAAGAGCGGCAGCCAATGCTCCATGCCGGCATAGCGGCGTCCTTCGGAGACCGCCTGATAAAGCGCATCGTCGCGCGTCGCAGCTCCGAAGAGCGAAAGATATTGCTTGCGGAAATGGCTGATCGTCTCGGGCGTCAGCGACACTTCGCTCATCGGATTGAGATCGAGGGACCGCACCTGCCCGGTCGTTCGCTGGCTCGCCGGATCGAAGGAGCGGATCGTCTCCAGCGTATCGCCGAAGAAATCAAGCCGCAGCGGCTCGCCACTGCCCGGCACATAGACATCGAGGATACCACCACGCACGGCAAACTCGCCGACCTCGCGCACGGTGGGCACGCGCTCGAAACCGTTTCGATCCAGCCGCGCGGCGAGATCGTCCATGCGCACCTGATTGCCCGGACGCGCCGAGAAGGCGAGACTCTCGATCACGTCCTGAGGCGAAATCTTCTGCAGAGCTGCATTGACGGTCACCAGCACAATCGCCGGGTGCGGCCTGTGCCGATGCGCGATCAAGGCGCTCAGCGCGGCGAGTCTACGCGCCGACGTATCGGCGCTCGGGGAAACGCGGTCGTAGGGCAGACAGTCCCAACCCGGCAAAGTCAGGACCGGAATGTCGGGCGCCACGAAACCGAGCACCTGCTCGAGATCGCCGATCCGCTGGCCGTCGGAAAGAAAATAGGCGACCGGCGCGCCGGCTCGCGCCAGATCGGCGAGGATCAGCGCTTCGGCGCCAGAAGGGACGGGCCCGATCGTCACTTCCCGTGCCGCTACAAGAATTCTCTTCGAGTCAAGACCAGGGATCATCGTCGAATTCATTCCGCCTCTTGCTGAACGGGGTCGAAATCCGGGCGGTAGGCGGCTATGCGCGCAAACAGCTCCGTCGCGTAGCGCTCGGGCAGTGGCTTTTCGCCAGTGATCCAGCGAACGAGGTCGTTATCTTCCTCGCGCATGATCGTTTCGAGCTCGTCCAGTTCCGCATCGGAAAGGGTGGCGAGCTCCGCCTCCGCGAATTGCCCGAGAATCAGGTCCATCTCGCGAATACCGCGATGCCAGGCGCGGAAGAGGATCCTGCGCCGACGCGGATCAAGATCGGCGCTCGTGCGCGAAATGCCGGTCATGGAACGTCCTTCCTGCCACCCGCTTCAAGGCGGATCGTGTTCACGGGCTCTATAAACGCTGGAAAGCGGCTTGTCAGCCTTGCCAATGCCGGATTTCTTGTCGCAATTTCATGGCCATGCGCCCTGCCCTGCTCGATCCGCTCTTTTCTCCGCTCGATAGCCTGCCCGGCATCGGCCCCAGGACCGGCGAGCTTTACGCGCGCCTACTCGGACGCGAGTCGATCGACGACTGCCGCGTGATCGATCTCCTGTTTCACGCGCCCTATTCGCTGATCGACCGGCGCCAGCAGCCCGGCATCGCCTACGCGCCGCAGGGGTCGATCGTCACCATCACCGGTCGCGTGGACCGGCACCAGCCATCACCGCGCGGCCGGCCGAACGTGCCCTATCGCGTCTTCCTGCACGACGATACGGGCGAGTTGGCGCTCACCTTCTTCCGGGTCAAGGGAAATTGGTTGGAAAAGGCCCTGCCGATCGACGAGACCGTCATCGTCAGCGGCAAGGTGGACTGGTTCAACGGACGCGCCTCGATGGTGCATCCGGACTATATGGTCCGTGAGGCCGAAGCCGAAAGCCTACCGCTTGTGGAACCCGTCTACGGGCTGACCGCAGGCCTCTCGCCGCGACCCCTGCGCAAATCGATCGAGGCGGCGGTGGCACGCGTTCCCGATCTGCCTGAGTGGATGGACGAGACGGTGTTGCGCCAGCAAGGCTTCGAGAGCGCGCAGGCGTGTTTTCATCGCCTTCACGCACCGCGCGACGAAACCGATATCGCTCCGCAGGCGCCGGCGCGCCGGCGGCTCGCCTATGACGAGTTTCTAGCGGGCCAGCTATCGCTGTCTTTGGTGCGCCAGCGCTTACGCAAGGTCGCCGGAACGCCGGTTCGCGCTACAGGCAAGTTGAGTGGACCGGTCATCGCAGCCCTGCCCTTCTCTCTCACAGCCAGCCAGTCAGGCGCAGTCGGGGACATCCTTGCCGACATGTCCGGCAGCGAGCGCATGCTGCGTCTGTTGCAGGGCGATGTCGGCTCCGGCAAGACAGCCGTTGCGCTGATGGCGATGCTTGCTGCTGTCGAATCCGGCGGCCAAGCCGTGCTGATGGCGCCGACGGAAATTCTCGCACGGCAGCACCATGCGACGCTTGCGAAGATGGCTGCGCCGGCAGGCGTCACGATCGACGTATTGACCGGCAGGACGAAGGGCAAGGAGCGCGACGCAATCCTCGAGCGCATCGCCTCCGGCGAGACGCAGATGGTCATCGGCACACACGCGCTCTTCCAGGACGCCGTCAATTACCGGCAACTCGCGCTTGCCGTCGTCGATGAGCAGCATCGCTTCGGCGTTCACCAGCGGCTACGGCTCACCGCCAAGGGCATTTCCCCACACATGCTGGTCATGACGGCGACGCCGATCCCGCGCACGCTAGTGCTGGCGGCCTTCGGCGACATGGACGTTTCGAAGCTGACGGAGAAGCCCGCGGGGCGAAAGCCAATCCAGACCGTCACCATCCCAACCGAGCGCACCGACGAAATCATTGAGAGGCTCGATTCGGCACTCAGTCAGGGCAAGAAGGCCTATTGGATCTGCCCGCTAATCGAGGAATCCGAAGAAACCGACACCATGTCGGCCGACGAGCGGTACCAAAGCCTTGTGCATCGTTTCGGCAAGGACGTCGGCCTCGTTCATGGTCGCATGGCAGGGCCGGAAAAGGACGCCGTCATGCTCGCCTTCAAGAGCGGCGAGATTCGCGTGCTGGTGGCGACGACGGTAGTGGAGGTCGGCGTCGATGTTCCCGATGCGACCATTATGGTGATCGAGCATGCCGAGCGCTTCGGGCTTGCACAGCTGCACCAGTTGCGCGGCCGCGTCGGGCGCGGCGACGAGGCCTCGACCTGCATCCTGCTTTACAAGGGACCGCTGAGCGATGCCGGCCGGGCGCGCCTTTCGATCCTGCGCCAGACTGAAGACGGCTTCCTGATTGCCGAAGAGGATCTGAAACTGCGCGGCGAAGGCGAACTGCTCGGCACGCGGCAATCCGGCACTCCCGGATTTCGCATCGCCAGCCTCGAGGCGCATGGGGATCTTCTGGAGATTGCGCGCAAGGACGCCGCCTACCTCATCGAGCGCGACCCGGACCTGACGACGGAGCGCGGCCACGCTTTGAGGACGCTGCTCTATCTCCACCGCCGAGACGAAGCGATCCGCTTCCTGCGCGCCGGTTAGTAGCTGGGCGGCGGACGTTACGCGGTCTTATGATGCGTGATTGTCCGTGGCGGTGCGTTGGCGAGCGGCTTGTGATCCGGCGTGACAAGACCGCCGGAAATCAGGAGCTTGGCCGCATCCTCGGCACTCATCTGCAGCGGGACGATCTTGTCACGCGGCACGAACAACAGGAAGCCGGCGGTCGGCAGCGGTGTCGGCGGCAGGAATACGGCCACCATATCCATGCCGCGTTCGTTGAACTTGGCGGCGATCTCGCCCTTTACGTCGGTCGCGATGAAGACCAGCGACCAAAGCCCTGGACTTGGATATTCGATCAGCCCGGCCTTTTTGAAGGAGGAGGATTGGTCCTGCAGCACCGTCTGGAAAATCTGCTTCAGCGACTTGTAGATCGTACGCACGAGCGGCGTGCGGTCGAGCAGCGACTCGCCGAAATTGATGATCGAGCGTCCCACAAGGCTCGCCGTCAGGAAACCGACGAAGGTGATGACAAGCATTGCGACGAGGAGACCGAATCCCGGAATCGCCACCGGAGAATAGGTGTCCGGGTTATAAAAGCTCGGCAAATAAGGCTTCACCCAGCTATCCGCCCATTCGATGAAAGAGCGAACCAACCAAACCGTGATAGCCACGGGCGCGCAGATGATCAGGCCCGTGAGAAAGTAATTGCGCAGCCGGGCTGCGATCATGCCGCTTTTGGAGCCGTCCGTCATTTAGGTGCCATCGATCGTCATATCGGTCCGAAGGCCGGATGATAGGTGACCGTGCCGGACACCCGCGCCTCCGACAAGGCCAAAACCATGAAATATTGCGGCGCACAACCGGGAAAGACAAGAGCGGGATCGTTGCGGAAACCGAACTTTTCGTAGAAGGCGGGATCACCCACGAGAACACAGCCGGCGGCGCCGATCTCGCGCAACTTATCAAGGCCCTCGCGAACGAGTGTGCTGCCGATGCCTTGACCCTGTCTGTCCGGGCGCACAGACACCGGACCGAGCCCGTACCAGCCGGTCGCCCGGGGCGTGATCGTCACCGGCGAGAAGGCGATGTGGCCGACCACCTGTTCCCCTTCTGCGGCGACGAGAGAGAGGGTCAGGGCGCCGGCTACGCGCAGGCGATCGATAATCAGCGGCTCGCTCTGGTCGCTGTGCGGGTGACCTGCGAAGGCCGCTGCGGTGACGTCGCGGATAACTGCGCGGTCGCCATCGGTCTCGGGCCGGATGATCATTCGACCGTGACCGATTTGGCCAGGTTGCGCGGCTGATCGACGTCGGTGCCCATGAAGACGGCCGTATGATAGGCGAGCAACTGGACCGGCAGCGAGAAGACCATCGGTGCGATGATCTCGTCGACATTCGGAAGCACGATCGTGTGCATCGTGTCGAGCTTCGACGCGGCGGCGCCCCTCTCGTCAGTGATCAGGATGAGCCGCCCGCCACGAGCCGCCACCTCCTGCATGTTGGAGACGGTCTTGTCGAAGAAGCGGTCATGCGGCGCAATCACGATGACCGGCATGTTCTCGTCGATGAGCGCGATCGGACCGTGTTTCAGTTCGCCGGCGGCATAGCCTTCCGCGTGAATGTAGGAAATCTCCTTGAGCTTCAGGGCGCCCTCCATGGCGAGGGGGAAGCTCGTGCCGCGGCCGAGGTAGAGCACGTCGCGGCACTTCGACAGTTCACGTGACAGGAACTCTATCTTCGGCTGGATGCTGTTCAGCACCTGCCCCATGAGGCGCGGCATCTCGGCAAGGCTTCTCACCAGCGCCTGTTCTTCCTGCTCGCTGACGGTGCGGCGCGCTCTGCCCGCACCGACCGCGAGCGCAGCCAGGACGGCGAGCTGGCAGGTGAAGGCCTTGGTGGAGGCGACCCCGATCTCAGGTCCGGCGAGGATCGGGTAGACGGCGTCGGACTCCCGCGCGATGGTCGATTCGCGCGTGTTGACGACCGCGCCGATCTTCAAGCCGCGTTCCTTGCAGTAGCGCAGAGAGGCAAGCGTGTCGGCGGTCTCGCCCGACTGCGAGATGAAGAGGGCCGCCGACTGCGGCGACAGCGGGATCTCGCGGTAACGGAATTCGGAAGCGACGTCGATCTCGACCGGCAGGCGCGCATAGCGCTCGAACCAGTATTTGCCGATCAGCCCGGCCAGATAGGCTGTACCGCAAGCCGAGATCGCCAGGCTCGGCACCTTGGCGAAATCGATGGCGTCGGAAACCGCTACCACGCGGTTGTCAATGAAGTTGATATAGTGGCCGAGGGCGTGCGAGATGACCTCCGGCTGCTCGTAGATTTCCTTCTCCATGAAATGACGGTGATTGCCCTTGTCGACAAGATAGGCCGCTGCCATGGAGACCTGGCGCGGGCGTGTAACGACGTTGCCATCGATGTCGAAGATATGGACGCTGGTCTTGCCGATGATCGCCCAGTCGCCGTCGATCAGATAGGTGATTTCATTGGTGAATGGCGCCAAGGCGATGGCATCGGAGCCCAGGAACATCTCGCCATTGCCATGGCCGATCGCCAGCGGCGGGCCGTTGCGGGCCGCCATGATCGTCGACGGATCATCTTCGAAGAGAACGGCGAGCGCATAGGCGCCCCTCACGCGCTTCAGCATCGCATGCATCGCCTCGCGCCGTCCCATGCCGTCCCGGCGAAATCTGGCCAGCAGCTGCGCGACGACCTCCGTGTCGGTCTCGGTCTGAAATTCGGCACCCACCTCGGAAAGCTCGTCCTTCAACTCGGCAAAGTTCTCGATGATGCCGTTGTGAACGACCGCGACGCCGTCGGTGAAATGCGGGTGGGCATTGCGTTCGGTGGGCGCGCCGTGGGTTGCCCAGCGCGTGTGGGCGATGCCGATGGTGCCGGCCAGAGGCTCCTCTTTCAACCTTGCCTCGAGATTGACGAGCTTCCCCTCGGCGCGTCGGCGATCAAGCGCTCCACCGTCGATTGTCGCGACGCCGGCCGAATCGTAGCCCCGGTATTCCAGGCGTTTCAACGCATCGACCAGCCGCTCCGAGACCGGCTGATGGCCGACGATACCCACAATCCCGCACATATTACTCTCCACGTTCCTTCGCACGCCGGTTGCGGCGTGTCAGCTCAAATGCTGCGACCCCGTCACCAATGTCGAAGCCTTGGTAACGAAATTATCGCGCGAAACAATCCGCTTCGATTTCACTTTCAGTTTCAATAATTAACGAGACTATTCGGCAGCTTTGACCTTTTTCTTGACCGCTTTTTCTGCCTCGTAGCGCTCCCGCAATATCGGTGCCCGGCCAGGCTTGATCTCTTGCCGTGCCCGGCCGAAGGCAACCGCATCGGCCGGCACGTCTTGCGTAATCACGCTGCCGGAGGCGACGAGCGCCCCGTCGCCGATCGCCACCGGAGCGACGAGCGACGAGTTCGAGCCGATGAAGGTATTTTCGCCGATCCGCGTGACGTGCTTGTTCACGCCATCATAGTTGCACGTGATGGTGCCCGCGCCGATGTTCGATCCGGCGCCGACGAAAGCATCGCCGATGTAGGTAAGATGGTTTACCTTGGCGCCCGCGCCGATTTCCGCCTTCTTCACCTCGCAGAAGTTGCCGACTTTAGATTTCGGACCGAGATCGGCTCCCGGACGAAGACGGGCGAAGGGGCCGACCGTCGCGCCCGTGCGGACATGGGCACCTTCGACGTGCGAGAAAGCGTGGATGATTGCGCCGCTCTCGACGCGCACACCGGGGCCGAAGACCACGTTCGGTTCCACCAGTACATCCTGGGCAAGTTCGGTGTCCCAAGCGAGGAAGACCGTCTCCGGCGCGATCATCGAAACGCCGGCCAGCATCAGTTCCTGGCGGCGGCGTTGCTGCCAAAGACGTTCGATATAGGCGAGTTCAGCCCGCGTATTGCACCCGGTGAGCTCCTCCTCCGGCGCCTTGACGGCGATCGCCCGGCCGCCGAGCGACCGAACGATCTCGACGAGGTCGGTAAGGTAGTATTCGCTCTTGGCGTTGGCATTGCCGATGCGGTCGAGGAGATCGAGCGCCTTGCTGCCGTTGAACGCCATCAGGCCGCCGTTGCAATAGGTGATGCGGCGCTCCTCCTCGGAGGCGTCCTTGTGTTCCCGGATCGCGAGCAACTCCCCATCCTTGACGATCAGACGGCCGTAGCCGGTCGGATCCGCGGTTTCGAAGCCGATCACGACCACATCATTGCCTTCGGCCAGTTGCTCGCGGGCCGCCTTGAGCGGCGCGGCGGTGATGAGCGGGGTATCGCCGAAGACCACCAGGACGTCGTCATAGCCCTTTTCGATCGCCTCACGCGCCGCAAGGACGGCGTGAGCCGTCCCCAGCCGTTCCCTTTGCAGGAAGGAGGAAACTTTTACCGAGCCCGTGCTGGCGGCAGCCGAAACAGCTTCCGCGTCACGGCCGACGACCATGGCCACGTCGGAAATGGATGCGCTTGCCAGAGCGTCGACGACATGGGCTATCATCGGCCTGCCTGCCACTGGATGCAGCACCTTCGACATGGCCGATTTCATCCGCGTGCTTTCGCCCGCCGCCAGGATGATCGCCAGGCAAGTCCGTTCCATACTCTGATCTCCTTGGTATTCTTCGGGTATTCATGCGCATGCCCGTCGCCCGATTCGACGCGTGCCGTCAGCAAAGTATTGCCAAAAGCATATAACGCACAATCACGTCCCGTTAACCCGGTTAAAAGGCGATGGTGGCTCCCCTATCTCGGGAAAGTCCCGCCGCGCCTCCACTTGGCGTCAGGTAAACGTCGACATCATGCCTGAGGCCGCAGCCTGCTCTCCGTCAAAAGGCCGCTCTCTTCGACGATTGGATAAGCGACAGACGCGATGTGCGCGTTGATGCGCTTCAGATCCCGCAGCATGTCGAGATGCAGCGAACTCGTCTGCAGGCTTTCAAGCAGGCCGTCGCGGAGGCGCTCCAGATGCCGTTCCGCCGAGCGTTTTTCCATGTGGCGCACATCGACCTTGACCTCGATGAGATGTCGGGCGAGGTCCGCATTGCTAGAGACGAAAATCGTCTGGGCAATACGCAAGTTGTCGAGGGTCAGATCGAACAGGTTCTTAAGTTCCTGATAGCCTTCGTCGGAAAATTTCAGACCGTTCGTAACCTTCTTGCGAATCTGCTCGCAAAGGCCCTTCTCGATGATGTCGCCCATGTGCTCGAGATTGATCGCATAATCGATGATCACGATCGAGCGGCGCCCATCCGCCTCGTTCAGCCCGTCTCGCCCCAATCGCGACAGGAAGATCTTCACTTCCTGCTGCAGGAGATCGACCTGTTTCTCCATTTTTCCGATGTCGTCGAGTTCGCCGAGGTCATTCTTGTTGAACGCGGCCGACGTGCGCAGGAGCATGGCCTCAATCAGGTCTCCGACCCGAAGCACCTCCCGCGTCGCACCGGAAAGCGCCATCACAGGCGTATCGAGCACCGCGTCATCAAGATAGCGCGGCCCCGTCTCGCTTACCTCTTCGTCGGGGACCAGGCGACTCATCATCCGCGACAGCAACCCCGCGAAAGGCCAGGTGATCAACGCGACGACCAGGTTGAAGAAAAGGTGGACATCGACCGGCAGGTTCTGTCGCGGCAATGGCAGGTCCTGCAGAATGTCCGCGTTGAGACCGGTCAGCGGAAGCGCGATCAGACATCCGACGCCACGCACGATCAGGTTGCCGATCGTCACACGGCGGGCGCCGGGCGCCGCGGCGAGCGTGGCGATCACCGGTGGGATCGCGCCGCCCAGATTTGCACCGAGCACAAGCGCCACGGTCAACCCCGTCGAGAGCACGCCGGCGGATGACAACGACAGCACCAGCATGACGATAGCGAGGCTCGAAGACGAGGCGAACGCCAGACCAGCCGAAATGAGCATAGCGACCGGCCAGGCGTTGTCGAGCATGCCCAGAAAGGCTGCCAAAGCCTCGGACTCGCGCATTGGCTCCGTCGCCGTGCCGAGCAGTTCGAGCGACAGAAGCATCAGGCCGATACCGACCAGAGCAAAGCCGCCGCCTTGGCGTGCGCTCGACTGGCTCATTCGGTGCATCATGACACCGGCGAGAATGAACAACGGCGCCAGCCACCCGATTCCGATTGCAACGATCCATGCCGTCATGGCCGTGCCTATATTGGCACCCAGCAGCACTATCTGCGCCATCCGCGACTGCACAAGGCCCTTCTCCACGAAGGATGCCGTCATGAGCGCCGTCGCCGTGGAGCTCTGCAGTGCCAGCGTGGCGAATAGGCCAGTCGCGAAGGCGCGCAGCGAGCCACTCGTTCCCCGCGCCAGACCGGCGCGCAGCCTCGATCCGAAGGCGCGCGTTACCCCCTCCTTCACCAGTGAAAGACCGAACAGGAGCAGTGCGACAGCACCGAAAAGATTGACCATTACGATGGTGGATTGCATGGCATGGAAATTCCGCAACGGCCGCCGGGCTTCAAGTTTCTGACAATATCGAAGACACGAATCCCTCTCGTTGGCCATAGAGAGACCAGCCTGAAGCCGACTATTTTGCAGATCGATTTCAATTGCCGGCTAACGAATCCGACATCCGCTTTCTTGTTCGCGTCGATCCCCAATTTGCCGTTCGATGGATGCCTCTGCGAAAGCGCACGACAGCGCCAGGAAATCCGCTGGACTGCGTGTCTCCCGAGCCTGCTTTCTGCGGTATGGCGATTTACGACGGATCGGCCTTCAATTCCCATTTGGTTTGTTCTAAGGAACGAAATCATTCGGCGTGATGCCGCTGTACTACAACGAGGTTTCTGCCCCCCATGCTCGACTCCCTGAGAAACGCCGCCCAGACGCGGATCGTCAAAGGCCTCATGGCCATTCTCATCATCTCCTTCATGGTGTGGGGCGGTCAGACCTTGATGGTTGCCGGCACGCCGAACGCGGTGGTGACGGTCGGCGACGTGAAGGTGTCCGCCAGCGATTATCGTCTTGCCTACGAGCGCCAGCTGAGCCTGCTTTCGCGGCAGCTTGGAACGCCGCTCACACGACAGCAGGCCCGCGCATTCGGCGTAGAGGCGCAGGTCTACTCACAACTCGTTGCAGGCGCCGCTCTCGATCAGCTCGCCGAGGACATGAATCTCGGCCTCTCCGAGGATCGGCTCGCCAGACTTATCGGCGAGGACCCCGCCTTTCACGGCACGAACGGCCAATTCGATCGGCTGACCTTCTCGAGCGTGCTGCGCAATGCCGGATTGACCGAGCAGGACTACATCAAGAACCGAAGCCAGGTGGCGGTTCGCTCGCAAATCGTCGATGCGCTCTCGGACGGGTTCGCGGCACCCACGATCCTCGTCGATGCCGTCGGCAAATACCGGCATGAGACCCGCACTGTCGACTACCTGCTGCTCTCGAACGCAAATATCGATCCAGTCAAGACGCCGGGCGACGACGTGCTGGCCCCCTGGTTCGAAAGCCACAAGGCGAACTATCGCGCTCCGGAATATCGGAAGTTCAGCTACATCAAGCTCGAACCCGAGGATCTGATTGCGACCGACTCGGTCACCGAGGACGAGCTGCGTGCCGACTATGAAAAGCGCAAGGAAAGCTTCCGCACGCCGGCAACGAGAACAATCGAGCAGCTTGCCTTCCCGTCTCGCGAAGTGGCCGACGCCGCTGCCGCTAAGCTCACGGCCGGCACCACCTTCGACGATCTCGTCAAGGCCGAAGGCAAGAGTGCGGCGGATGTTCTCCTCGGTGAGTTCACCAAGGAGCGGATGCCCGACCCGAAAGTGGCTGACGCGGCCTTCGCTGTCGCCAAGGACGGCGGCGTGACGCCCGTCATCGAAAGCGCCTTCGGACCCGTCATCCTGCGCGTGACCAATATTCGCCAGGAAGCCGTTCGCAGCTTCGATGAAGTCAAGGAGGAATTGCGGAAGGAGATCGCCCTTTCCGTGGCGCGCGATCAGCTCGTCGGCCTGCATGACAAGGTTGAGGACGAAAGGGCTGCTGGCGCGACCGTGAAGGAGGTCGCCGACCGACTTAAGCTCAAGCTCGCTACAGTCGACGCGATCGATGCCACTGGCAAGGACCAGAATGGTGACGACGTGACCGGGCTGCCGGAGCAACGCACCCTTCTCCAGGACGTATTCAAGGCTGAGGTTGGTCTCGAGACGCTGTCCGTCCATATCGGACGCGACGGCTATGCCTGGTTCGACCTCGAAGAGGTGATCCCTGCTCGCGATCGCACGCTCGACGAGGTTCGCGACGAGGTGGCTGCCGACTGGACGGCCGAGCAGCAGCGGGTCGCCCTCGCCGCCAAGGCGGCCGAATTGAAGGATCGGATCAAGAAGGGCGCGAAGCTCGCTGACATTGCGAGCGAACTCGGCCTTGTCGTCGAAACGAAGACCGGATTGAGTCGCTCCACCCAGGACGCCGCCTTGAGCCAAGCCGCCATAGCGGCGGCCTTCGGCGGCCCGAACGGACATGTCGCCAATGCAGCGGGCATGGGGGGCGAGGGTCAGATCCTCATGCAGGTAACGGCAGTCGACGAAAGCGCACCCGCCAACGCTCTCGACAATGACAGCCGCCAGATCGAAGCAATCGCCCGCGCGAGCGGCGACGACATACTCGATCAGATGGTCGCAACGCTGCAGTCGGTCTATGGCGTATCGATCAACCAGACGCTTGCCGAGCAGGCATTGGCGCAGCGCTGACGGACGAGGAAACGAAGCATGAGTGATTTGAAGCCGTTCGTCGCAAAAGTCGCAGCGCGCGAGGCACTCAGCCGAGAGGACGCGCGAGCAGCCTTCGAGATCATCATGTCCGGAGCGGCCACGCCGTCGCAGATCGGCGGTTTCCTCATGGCGCTCCGCGTGCGCGGCGAAACCGTCGACGAGATCGTCGGCGCTGTCGGCGCGATGCGTGCGCGCATGTTGCCGGTCGAGGCGCCGCAGGACGCGATCGACATCGTCGGAACCGGCGGCGACGGAGCTGGCACCTACAATATCTCGACGCTGGCATCGCTGATCGTCGCCGGTGCGGGAGTGCCGGTCGCCAAGCACGGCAATCGGGCTCTGAGCTCGAAATCCGGGACGGCCGATGCGCTCTCCTGCCTCGGCGTCAAGCTCGACATCGGACCTGAGGCGATTGCCCGCTGCATCCGCGAGGCCGGTGTCGGCTTTATGTTCGCCCAGCAGCACCATTCGGCCATGCGCCATGTGGGCCCGACCCGGGTCGAACTCGGCACGAGAACCATCTTCAATCTGCTGGGCCCCCTCTCCAATCCGGCCGGAGTCAAACAACAGCTCGTCGGCGTCTACGCGCCGGAGTGGGTCGATCCGCTCGCGGAAGTCCTACGTGATCTCGGCTCCGAGAGCGTCTGGGTCGTGCATGGTGAAGGACTGGACGAGATCACCACGACGGGGATCACCAAGGTTGCCGAACTGAAGGACGGCAAGATCCGGAGCTTCGAGCTAACGCCGGCGGACTTCGGTCTTTCGCGGACCACTCTGGACGCCTTGAAGGGGGGCGACGGAACGCATAATGCGGCGGCATTGCAGGCGGTGCTCGATGGGGCGGAGAATGCTTATCGGGACATTTCCCTTGCGAACGCCGCCGGTTCGTTAATGATAGCGGGACGCGCCAACGATCTCGCCGAAGGCATGGCGATCGCACGCCAAGCGCTTTCGAGCGGTGCTGCCAAAACCGCCCTGCAGCGGCTGATCACCGTCTCCAACGCCGCTTGAGGAGAGGACATGACGGACATTCTGCGCAAGATCGAGGCTTACAAGCGTAAAGAGATCGCCGACGCGAAATCGCGCGTTCCACTGGACGAGCTGAGGGCGCGGATCGCCGATCAGTCGTCGCCGCGCGGCTTTCACGCCGCGCTTGCGTCGCGCCGCCAGAAAGGTGAATTCGGACTGATCGCCGAAATCAAGAAGGCCAGTCCATCGAAAGGATTGATTCGCCCGGACTTCGATCCGCCGGCGCTGGCGAAAGCCTATGCGGCGGGCGGGGCTGCATGCCTCTCGGTGCTGACAGATACGCCGAGTTTTCAGGGCGCCCCCGAATTTCTGACGGCGGCGCGGGCCGCCTGTTCGCTGCCGGCGCTGCGCAAGGACTTCATGTTCGACACCTACCAGGTCTTCGAAGCCCGCGCCTGGGGGGCAGACTGCATCCTCCTGATCATGGCATCGCTTGACGACGACGATGCGCACCGTCTGGAGGACGCCGCAACGGCGCTCAGCATGGACGTGCTCGTCGAGGTGCATGATGCGGAGGAAATGGAGCGCGCACTGCGCCTGTCGTCTCCCCTCATCGGCATCAACAACCGCAACCTGAGGACGTTCGAGGTCGATCTTGCCGTTTCCGAACAGCTCGCGCCGATGGTTCCGGCCGATCGCCTGCTGGTCGGCGAAAGCGGAATCTTCACGCATGAGGACTGCAGGCGCCTCGAAAAGAGCGGCATCACGACATTTCTCGTCGGCGAAAGCCTGATGAGAAAAGACGACGTGGAGGCGGCAACGCGCGCGCTGTTGACCGGTTCCGGAAGCGCCCTGGCAGCAGAGTGATGAGCGGCCCGCGCCTCACCCATATCGACAGCGCCGGCGAAGCCCATATGGTCGATGTCGGCGACAAGGCGGAGACGGTGCGTGTCGCCGCCGCCGAAGGCTTTGTCCGGATGCGACCCGAGACGCTGGCCCTGATACTCGAAGGCAACGCCAAGAAAGGCGACGTCATCGGCACGGCCCGGCTCGCCGGCATCATGGCTGCCAAGCAGACGTCCAGCCTCATCCCGCTCTGCCACCCGCTGATGCTGACCAAAGTCTCCGTGGATATCGCGCCAGATGATGCCTTGCCCGGTTTGCGCGTCGAAGCAATGGCGAAGCTCAAGGGGCGGACGGGCGTCGAGATGGAGGCGCTGACGGCGGTGAGCATTGCCTGCCTGACGATATACGACATGGCAAAGGCTGCGGACCGTGAGATGGAGATCGGCGGCATTCGCCTCGTCAGCAAATCGGGCGGGCGATCCGGCGACTATCGCCGGGATGGAGACTAAGGCTAATGTCGCTGCTCTCGGTCGAAGAGGCGCTCAAAAGGGTTCTTGCCCAGGCCCGGCCGACCCAGGGAATCGAGCGGCTTGCGCTGCATGATTGCCTCGGCCGCGTGCTTGCCGAGAACACGGGAGCGCTGCTCACGCACCCCCCTTTCGATAATTCCGCCATGGATGGCTATGCCGTCCGCCACGAGGACATCGCCGATGTCGGCGCCGAACTGACAGTGATAGGGCAATCGGCGGCGGGACGCCGATTTCAGGGCCGACTTGGGCCAGGCGAGGCAGTGCGCATCTTCACCGGCGCGCCGCTGGCGGCCGGCGCCGATACCGTCATTTTGCAAGAGGACACTGAGAGCCTCGAGGGCAATCGTATCCGCACCCTGTTCGCGCCGGCGAAGGGCCGTCATATCCGATTGTCGGGCCAGGACTTCGATAAGGGTGAAATCACACTCTTTGCCGGAAGCGTCCTCGATGCCGGCCGGTTGACGCTTGCCGCCAGCATGAATCACGCGAGCCTGCCGGTCTTCCTGCGTCCGAAGATCGCAATTCTTGCCACAGGTGACGAGTTGCTGCCGCCCGGCAGCTCGCCCGGGGCGGACCAGATCATCGCCTCGAACAGTTTTGGTGTTGCGGTGATCGCTCGCGAAAATGGCGCGGACATACTGGATCTCGGCATCGTCCGCGACGAGCGGGCCGCGATTGCCGCCGCCGTCGCAAAGGCGCAAGCGGCGCAAGCCGACGTGCTCGTCACGCTCGGTGGAGCCTCGGTCGGCGATCATGATCTCGTCCAATCGACGCTCCTCGCTTGCGGAATGACGCTCGATTTCTGGCGCATCGCCATGCGGCCGGGGAAACCGCTGATGGTTGGAGATCTCGCCGGTATGACGGTGCTCGGACTGCCCGGCAATCCGGTCTCGAGTCTCGTCTGCGCCCTGCTCTTCTTGGAGCCGTTGACGCGCAAGCTTGCACACCTTCCGGACCGATCGCGCCTGATCGCGGCGAAGCTTGCCGCGCCGTTGCCCGCCAACGACCGCCGCCAGGACTACGTTCGGGCACGCCTCTCCCGCGAGCCGGATGGCTCGCTCATGGCGCACCCCTTCGCACGCCAGGACTCGTCTATGACCAAGGTTTTCGCACAGTCGGACGGCCTGATCGTTCGCCCGCCGCAAACACCCGCCGCGGCGCCTGGAGAACCCTGCATCGTTCTCAAGCTCCGGGATCCCGACTGAGACTGATTGCATTGAGCATTTGTCATAACGGTCATGTGGGCCAGCAAGACCACGGCACTCGATCGCCCGCGGCGGAATGCCCATTTTCGTGACGTTGCGAAATTCAGTCGCAAACTCTCGACAGACGCTTTCAAGAATAAGCTGCCATGAAAAATCTCTTTGTCGTCACCCATGCCCAATCCGTCCATCACATCGAGAACAAGGTCGGTGGTTGGTATGACACAGGCCTGACATCGAGCGGCGAAGCCGATGCAAGGGCTATTGCAGAGCGGCTGGCTACGATGGTCGGCGATGCTCCGGTGGAGATTTTCAGTTCTGATCTTCTCCGGGCCTCCCGAACCGCTGCGATCATCGCAGAACGTTTCCGGCGGCCTTTCGATGAGACCCGTGACTTGCGGGAGATCAGCTATGGTTCGGCAGGTGGAATGGCGCAGGAGTGGCTGGACGCGCGCCAAACACCGGCTCCCGATGATAACCGGATGGACCATCGTGGCGTAATTGCCGATGGCGAAACGCGTCGTGAAATCGCCCGGCGCGTCTATCGATGCGTGGACGCCATCGTAGAGCGCCCTTGTGAGTCACAAATCATCGTCACGCACGGATTTGCTCTGACGTTCGTTATCGCCGCATGGATCAAGATGCCAATCGATGCCGCTGGATATGTGAGTTTTCCGGCATTGCCCGGAAGCATTACCCAGTTGCGACAGGATGACTATTGGCGAAGCCGTGCCGTGATTAGCCTGGCAGATGTTTCCCACCTGAAAGACCCAAGCGCTCATGGTTGATATTCCGATCCGTTGCCTTGCCGTATCCGTTGTCCTTCTACGTGTTTCCGATGACGAAACCCAAGTCCTGCTGCTTCGTAGAAGTCACACGCTGGTTGGCGAATGGTGTCAGATAGCCGGCGGGATCGAGGAGGGTGAGAAGGCTTGGGAAGCTGCGCTGCGCGAGGTGAAGGAGGAAACCGGCTTGACGTGCGATCGCCTTTACTCGGCGGACATCTGTGAACAATTCTACGAGGCCGACCGAGATGCGATAAGCATGCTGCCGGTCTTCGTAGGCTTCGTGGATGCTGGCGCGAAGGCGGTCATTAATGACGAACACAGCGAGTTTTGCTGGGTCTCACTCGAGGCTGCGGTCAACATGGTGCCATTTGCCGGCCAGCGTCATGTCTTGAGGCATGTCGAAGCCGAATTTGTTCAACGGGAGCCTGTTCGGCATTTGCTGATAAGAGCCTGACTATCCGATTTCGCAAGAATCGCGATCTGGCTAGGTCGGGGGCGCCCGGCCTTTTGCTTATCTATCAGGAGGAATGTTCTTCGGCGCGGCGGCTGACAAGGATCTTGTCGATACGGCGACCGTCCATGTCGAGCACCTCGAAACGATATCCATGAGCCTCCGCGGTGTCGCCTTCCTCCGGCGTCTTGCGCAACTGCTGCACCAGGAAGCCTGCTATGGTCTCGAAATCGCCGTCGGTGTCTATGCCTTCTATGCCGATCTGCAGGTGAATCTCGTCGATCGGCGTACGGCCGTCGACGAGATAGCTGCCGTCCTCGCGTGCGCGAATGTGGGCGTGCTCGATATCGTCGTAGTTCGACGGGATGACGCCCACGATCGCCTCCAGGATGTCGGCGGTCGTGATGATTCCTTCCGTGCTGCCGTATTCGTCGACAATCATCGCCATGTTGACGCTGGACGCCTTGAAAGCTTCGAGGGCCTTCAGGCACGAGGCTGTCTCCGGAAGCGTCAGAATCTCGCGGACATAGTTGCGGATATCGAACGGGGCGGCGATCGGAGCATTGAGTATCTCCTTTGCCAGCACCGCTCCGATCACGTCGCCCGCCGGACCCTCGATGACCGGATAGCGCGAATGGCCGAACTGCCGAATCTTGCGACCGATTGTCTCCAGGCTATCGTTGACGTCGATGAAACTGACCTCGGTGCGATGGGTCATGATCGATTTGACGTTTCTGTCGCCGAGACGGATGATGCGCCGCAGCATCTCGTGCTCGCTTTTCTCGATCGCGCCGCTCTCCACGCCTTCGGCCATGATCGCATGCACTTCCTCCTCGGTGACATGATCGGCGTCCTCGGCCTTCATGCCCATCAGGCGCATCGCCATGCGAGCGGCAGTCTCGAAAAAATAGACGACCGGCGCCGTTATCCGCGAAAGCAATGTCATCGGCCTTGCAACGAAAATCGCCAGGCCTTCCGAATTCCTGAGCGCGAGCTGCTTCGGGATAAGCTCGCCGATCACGACCGACAGGAAGGTGATCAGCGTGACGACGAGTGCCACGGCAACGGTATTGCCATAGGGGTTGACCCAGGCAATCTCGTCCAAGATTGGTGCGAGCTTCGCCGCGATCGTCGCGCCGCCATACGCGCCCGCCAGGATGCCAACGAGCGTAATGCCGACCTGGACCGTCGACAGAAACTTGCCAGGCTCCTCGGCAAGCCGCAGAGCAAACACGGCGCGATGGTTTCCCTGCTTAACCATTTGACGCAGCAAGGGTTTGCTTGCCGAAACGATTGCCATTTCCGAGAGCGCAAAGAAGGCATTGATCAGAAGCAGAAGAAGAATGACAAAAAGCTCGGACATAGGCTCCGTTCACCGATGGAAGGTCGTCAGATGAGGAACGACTGCTCTCAGATAGGCCACGGCAACTGTGCGGGCAAGGTCAGTATGGCGATCTATGACTTCCGCGGACGTAGCGGCGGTTGTGCTGCGCCGCTGGGCCATCTCAGGTTTTGCCGCCCTGGTCCGGATTGAAGGCTTTCTGGATTCGATCCCGCCCGTATTTGATGACGTATTCCATCGCCTGCCGCGCGCCAACCTCATCCCTCCTGCCGATCTCCTCGACGATGCGGATGTGGTTACGAGCCACCTCGTCTATGCCGCCCTTCTCGTCCGTAGGCGAACTCAATTTGAACACGCCGACCAGGGCTGCCTCGATCAGACCGCCGACCGTTCTAAGGAACGGATTTCCGGATGCTTCGAGAACGGAGAGATGGAATTTCAGGTCGGCCACAGCCAGGGTTTCAGCCGTGTGATCGGCGTCACCCATGGCAACCGCTAGCCGCATCATTGTGGCAATTTCCGCATCGGTCGCGTTCCGCGCAGCCAAAGCGGCGGCGTGCGTCTCGAATGCGAGCCGCACCTCGCTCAGATGGTAAAGAAAATCCTCGTCCACCCCACATGCGAAATGCCAGGTCAGGATATCGGCGTCGAAGAGATTCCAATCTTTCCTGGGCGTCACGCGAGTCCCGATGCGGGCACGAGGCACGACCATGCCCTTTGCCGCGAGCGTTTTCATCGCCTCGCGCAAAACCGTGCGCGACACACGGAATCGGAGTGCCAGTTCAGGGTCGCCGGGCAGAATGCTGCCGACCGGAAATTCTCCCGAAACGATCGCCTTGCCAAGTTGATCCACGACCTGCGCATGGCTCGTTCGCTTCGGCGTCCTGGATATCACCGTATCAAGCAGGCTCTTGTTCAACCCGTCCCCCTTCAAGAGTGCCCTCCTTGCTGCGGGCAGGCGCTGTTTTTTCGTGTCGTCGCTGCTTTTCGTTGCGAAAGCAGATGTTCGTATAACAGTAGATCGAATATACGATTCCCGAAAGTCCGACGAAGAGCCACAGGCGGCCATTGGCGCAATCCAGTGCCGCAGATTCGACACCGCCAACAACAAACCCCACGCCTTGGCGCGGGGTTTGCAGGTGACTTCAAAGGAGCGGGCGCCCTCCCCGCACTTATTGCGGCAGCTTGTCGTCGACACCCTCGACATAGAAGTTCATGCCGAGGAGCGTGGCGTCATCGGACGCTTCGCCTTCCTTGAGCCACGCCGTGCCGTCCTGCTTGTTGAGCGGACCGGTGAACGGCTTCAGTTCGCCGGACTTGATCTTGGCTTCAGTCGCTTCAGCCATCGCCTTCACGTCATCGGGCATGTTCGTGTAGGGCGCCATCGTCAGGATGCCGTCCTTCAGGCCGTCCCAGCTCGACGTCGTTTCCCACTTTCCATCGATGAAGGCCTGCGTGCGTTTGACGTAATAGGCGCCCCAGGTGTCGACGATGGCCGTCAGCTGCGTCTGCGGGCCGGCGGCGATCATGTCGGATGCCTGGCCGAAGGCCTTGATGCCGCGTTCGGCCGCAACCTGCATGGGAGCGGTCGTGTCGGTGTGCTGGGTGAGAACGTCGACGCCCTGGTCGATGAGCGCCTTGGCGGCATCCGCTTCCTTACCCGGGTCGAACCAGGTGTTCGCCCATACGACCTTGATCTTGAAGTCCGGGTTGACCGAGCGGGCGCCGATCACGAAGGAGTTGATGCCCATCACCACTTCCGGAATCGGGAAGGAGGCGATGTAGCCGGCAACCCCTTTTTGCGACATCTTTGCAGCGATCTGGCCCTGGATGTAGCGACCCTCATAGAAACGGCTGTTATACGTTGCGACGTTCGGTGCGGTCTTGTAGCCGGTCGCGTGCTCGAACTTCACGTCCGGAAATTTCTGGGCGATCTTGATCGTCGCGTCCATGAAGCCGAAGGACGTGGTGAATACCAGCCCGCAGCCCGAACGCGCCAGGCGCTCGATTGCGCGTTCCGCATCCGGGCCTTCAGGAACGTTCTCGAGGAACTGCGTCTCGACCTTGTCTCCCAGTTCCTTTTCAACTTGCTGGCGGCCGATGTCATGCGCCTGCGTCCAGCCGCCATCGGTCTTCGACCCCACGTAGACGAAGCAGATCTTGGCTTTTTCCTGGGCGCTTGCGGCTGAAGCAAAGCCGAGCACCGCAGTCGTGGTTGCGAGGGCGAGGAGTAGTTTTTTCATTTTTGACCTCTGTCGGTTTGAGAATTCCGTCTGGTTGTCTTTGTTCACCGGTCCGGCACAAACGGTTTGCCGAGCGATGCCGGCGTATTGATCAGGGTCATCCGCCGGTTGTGCGATATGAGAATGAGTACGACAATCGTCGCCATATAGGGAAGCGAGGAAAGAAACTGCGAGGGAATGCCAATCCCGAAGGCCTGGGCGTGAAGCTGGCTGATCGACACGGCCCCAAACAGATAGCCGCCGGCAACCACCCGCCAGGGGCGCCAGGATGCGAAGACCACGAGGGCGAGCGCGATCCAGCCGCGACCCGCCGACATGTTCTCGACCCATTGCGGTGTATAGACCAGCGACAGCTGCGCGCCGGCGAGCCCTGCACAGGCGCCGCCGAAAAGCACCGCCAGGTAGCGGGTTCGGATGACGTCGACGCCCAAAGCATGCGCGGAACCGTGACTGTCGCCCACCGCGCGCAGCTTTAGCCCCGAACGCGTTCTGAAGAGAAACCAATGGATTCCCGCGACGATCGCGATCGAGAGATAGAAGATCGCGTCCTGCCGGAAGAGGAGCGGCCCGATAAACGGAACCTGCGACAGGAGCGGAACGGCGATCGGTTGCAGCTTGATGCCCTGCATGCCCAGGAAACTCTCACCCAGCATGCCGGAGACCCCAAGGCCCAACAGCGTCAGAGCGAGGCCGGTCGCCACCTGGTTGGCGACGAGCGTTAGCGTCAGGAAACCGAACAGCAGCGAGAACAACGCGCCGGCGGCGATGCCGGCGAGCACGCCGATATAGGGCGAACCGCTGAGCTGCGTGGCGGCGAAGGCGCAGACCGCCCCCATGATCATCATGCCCTCGACGCCGAGATTGAGCACGCCCGACCGCTCGGCAACGAGCTCGCCGGCTGCGGCAAGGACAAGCGGGGTTGCCGCCGTAATGACACTCAGGAGGATTGCTTCGACGATACCCATCAGTGCGCCTCATCCGTCTTGAGCGCCGCGAACCTCTCCCTGACAACTCGGATTCGGTAATGAATGAGCGTGTCGCAGGACAGCACGAAGAAAAGCAACAGCCCCTGGAAGACGCGCGTCACCTTATCGGAGACGCCGATCGAAAGCTGCGCCGCCTCGCCGCCGAGATAGGTGAGCGCCAGGACGAGACCGGCTGCGATGATGCCGAGCGGATTGAGGCGCCCCAGGAACGCGACGATGATCGCCGTAAAGCCGTAGCCGGGCGAGATGACCGGCCGCAGCTGCTGGATCGCACCGCTCACTTCCGAAATGCCGGCAAGCCCCGCCAGCGCACCGGAGAAGAGCATCGAGAACCAGATCATCCTGCGCGACGAAAAGCCGGCGAAGCGCCCTGCCCGCTCGGACTGGCCGAGGACGGTGATCTCGAAGCCACGCAGCGTGTAGCGCATCATGAACCAGACCAGCAGCGCCGCAATGATCGCGAAGGCAAATCCCCAGTGCGTGCGCCCGGAGACGAGCATTTCGGGAAGGATCGCGTCGGCCCCGAACGTCCGGGTTTCCGGAAAGTTCATACCTTGCGGGTTACGCCACGGGCCGCGCACCAGCCAGTCGAGAAAGAGTTGGGCAACATAGACGAGCATCAGGCTCGTCAGGATCTCGTTGGTGTTCATATGGGCCTTCAGGAAGGCCGGAATCGCCGCGAAAATGGCGCCACCGATCATCCCGAGCACCAGCATCAGCGGCAGCACCAGCGGCGACTGCCAGTCGTAGAAGACGACCGGAAGGATCGAGCCGGCGATCGCCCCCATGATGAACTGGCCTTCCGCACCGATATTCCAGTTGTTGGAGCGGAAGCAGACGGAGAGACCGACGCCGATCAAGATCAGCGGCGCGGCCTTGATCGCCAGTTCGTGCAGTGACCAGACCTCGCTCAATGGCTCCACGAAGAAGCTGTAGAGAGCCGCTGCCGGGTTCTTGCCGAGCAGCGCGAACATGATGCCGCCGAAGACGATGGTCAGCGCAAATGCGATGAACGGCGACAGGATGGAAAACAGCGCCGAGACGTTGGGGCGCTTTTCGAGCTCAATGCGCATGTGCCGCTCCCGCGCCTTCCGTCTTCCCATGCATGCCGCCCATCAGGAGGCCGATCTTCTCGCGCGAGAGTTCGCGGGCCGGATAGGGGTCGGAAAGCCGTCCCTCGCTGATCACGGCAATCTCCGTCGCCACTTCGAATATCTCGTCGAGGTCCTGGCTGATCACCAGCACGGCGGAGCCCGCCTTGGCGAGATCGACGAGCGCCTGACGGATACGGCTCGCCGCCCCCGCGTCGACGCCCCAGGTGGGCTGGTTGACGACGAGCACGGCCGGCTGCCTGTCGAGTTCGCGGCCGACGATGAACTTCTGCAGGTTGCCGCCCGAAAGCGAACCGGCCGGCGGGTCCTCGCCGCTCTTGCGGACGTCCATGGCCGCCGAAATTCGTCTGGCTGCGGCTTTGACCGCCCCCTGACGGATGATCTTCAAAAAGCCGCCACCGAGAAAGGCCCGCCTGTCCGATTGGTTGCGCGCCAGCACCAGATTGTCGGAAAGCGAGAGCGAGGAGACCGCGGCATGCCCATGCCGCTCCTCCGGCACGAAGCCGGCTCCCATCAGGCGCCGAGCATTGATGTTCTTCGTTCCGACCGGCTTCTGGCGGATTTGGACGGCATTGTCGTCGGCGACCGGATACTCGCCCGACAGAGCGTCGAAGAGCTCGCTCTGGCCGTTGCCGGCAACGCCCGCAATCGCCAGCACCTCGCCGGCCCTCACCTTGAGGGAGACGTCTTTCAACGAAACCGCGAAAGGCGTGCGCGCCGCAACTGAAAGGTGGCACGCCTCCAATTGCACGTCGCCCGTGGTGCTCGTGCCCTCGGGCGTCACCACGGCCACATCGTTCCCGACCATCATGCGCGCGAGCGAAGCCGGCGTCTCGGCGCGCGGATCGCAGGCGCCGGTGACCTTGCCGTGCCTGAGAACCGTGGCGCGATCGCAAAGGCGCTGCACTTCCTCGAGGCGGTGGCTGATATAGAGGACGGAACGCCCCTCCGCCTTCAGCTTCAACAGCGTTTCGAACAGCCGGTCGGCCTCCTGAGGGGTCAGCACCGAGGTCGGCTCGTCGAGGATGATCAATTGCGGATTCTGAAGAAGCGCGCGCACGATCTCGATGCGCTGCCGTTCACCGACGGAAAGATCGGCGACATGCGCGTTGGGATCGAGCGGCAATCCGTAGACACGCGACAGCCGCGCGGCCTCCTCGGCAACACGTGCAAGCGAAATGCTGCGATCCATCGAAAGCGCGATGTTTTCGGCGACGGTCAACGCCTCGAAAAGAGAGAAATGCTGAAAGACCATGCCGATGCCGAGCTTGCGCGCGTCACCGGGGCTGGTGATCCGGACATTGTCGCCCATCCACAGGATCTCGCCGGCGGTCGGCGCAAGCACACCGAACAGCATCTTCACTAGGGTCGATTTCCCCGCCCCGTTCTCGCCGAGGAGCGCGTGAATTTCCCCGGGTTCTATGTGCAGATTGATCGCATCGCAGGCTGCGAACGAGCCAAACAATTTCGTCAGGTTGCTCACGGCCAGCAACGGGCCGCTCGCAATTTGTCCCTTAACAGGCACGCTGCCCTCTTTTCCCCTCTTTCGAATCCCCTGCCGCCTGTTGGAGTCGGTCAGGGAATCAACAATGTCGTTCCACTCGTTTTTCTTGTTTCGAGGTCCGTATGCGCTCGACCGGCCTCGGCGAGTGGATACGTCTGATTGATATTGATACGCACTTTGTTGCTTTGCACAACATCAAACAAGGAATTTGCACACGCCTCCAGAGCCGGCCGCGTCGCGACATAGGTGAAAAGCGTCGGGCGGGTCGCGTAGAGTGCCCCTTTCTGCGCCAGGATGCCGATATTGAACGCATCCACCGGCCCGGAAGAATTGCCGAAACTGACCCAGAGGCCGCGCGGCTTCAGGCAGTCGAGCGACGCCGGATAAGTGTCGCGACCGACCGAGTCATAGACGACGTCGACGCCCCGCCCGCCGGTCAATTCTCCCACGCGTGAGACGAAATTCTCCGTTCGATAATTGATGACATGGTCGTAACCATGTGCGAGCGCCAGATCGATCTTCTCTTGCGATCCAGCCGTGCCGATGACCGTCGCGCCAAGCGCCTTCGCCCACTGCCCGGCAATCAGGCCGACGCCGCCGGCGGCCGCATGAAAGAGCAAGGTCGTTTCGGGTCCGACCTTGAATGTCTGATTGAGCAGATACTGCGCGGTCATCCCCTTCAGCATCATCGCCGCCGCCGTCTCGAGGCTGATCCCGTCCGGAACCTTGACGAGCTGCGAGGCGTCGACATTGCGTTCGCTTGCATAGGCACCGTCGGCGGAGGCATAGGCGACGCGATCCCCGACGGAAAACATGCTCACGCCGTCTCCGACGGCGGTCACGATGCCGGCGCCCTCCTTGCCGGGAATGAAGGGCAGACCGGTTGCCGATTTGTAGAGACCGGTTCGGAAATAGACGTCAATGAAGTTGAGGCCGATGGCGACTTGCCGGATCTGCACTTCGCCGGGTCCCGGCGCCGCGAGCGTCACGCCCTCCATCTTCAGAACTTCCGGTCCGCCGAGTTCGCGAACGACAATCGCCTGTGGCATGAGCAACTCCTAAACGCGCCCGAGGTTGGGAAAAAGCTGCAGAATAAACCCGATGACGTAGAGATAGATCCCCGTCGCCACCACGCCGACGACCACCCAGGGCGGAGTCTCGAAATGCAGCAGCAAGGCGTACATGCCGAGCGCCGACCAGAACAGGAAGACGCCGAGATTGAGGGCTCTCAATCTTTTTACGCGAACCGGATGAAGGAAGTTGATGGGCAGGAAGGTCAACACCACCGAAAGGAAAACAACAATGGATGCAGTTACTTCGCTCGCCTGGATGACAAAGAGCGTGAAGACGACCATGTTCCAGACGACTGGGAATCCCGAGAAGAAATACTCATCCGTCTTCATGCCCATATCGGCATAATAGATGGCGCTCGACACCACGATGGCGCCGGCCGCCACGAAGGACCAGGGTTCGCCGATCATCCCGCTCTGGTAGAGCGCGAAAGCGGGCAAGAGCACGTAAGTTACATAATCGATGACATTGTCGAGCGTATCGCCCGACCAGTTCGGCAGCACTTCCTTGACCTGAACCTTGCGCGCGATCGGTCCGTCGATACCGTCGACGAGAAGCGCCAGCCCGAGCCACCAGAACATGTCTACGAAACGATGTTCGGCCGCCGCCACCACGCCAAGAAAGGCCAGGAACGAGCCGGATGCCGTGAGAATATGCACGGAAAAGGCGCGGATTTCGGCGTAGGGAACCCGTCTGTAGTTGAAGAATTTCATCTGCGAATGCCGCCCCGTCCCTTCGTTTCGTCTTTTTTCGCGCCATCGCCAGACCGCCGCTGACCCGCGATTGACGGCACTTCGGCGGTTAATATGCACCGTTTACAAGGCATCGCCAGCAAAATTCACCTTCGTCAACCCTCAAGCGCAATTGTCCTGTGGACACGCTGCGAACGCGTCTGCGCTGTTTCAGCCCATTTATTTCAATAGGCTAAGCGGGTACAACAAAACCAAGACATTGACTTAGAGGCGGGCACCCGCCCGGGAAGGCGCCGGCCATGCAACATTATGACATTGCCATCATCGGCGCGGGACTTGCCGGCTCGCTCGCGGCGATTGCGCTAGCCCGCGACGGCCATCGCGTTGCGCTCATCGGACCGAGGCCCCTTATCGCCGATGGCCGAACCACGGCCCTCATGGACCAATCGATCGAGTACCTCAAGGGGCTCGCCCTTTGGGACGAGGTCGAGCCGCTGACGGCGCCGCTGGTCGCCATTCATATCATCGATGGGACCAAGCGGCTTTTGCGGGCGCCACCCGTCAATTTCCGCGCCGCCGAGGTGGGTCTCGACGCCTTCGGCTACAACATTCCGAATGCCCCCTTCCTCGAAATCCTGGAAAAGCACGAAGCAAGCCTGACGACGCTTGAGCGGATAGCCGCCCCGGCCATGACCTTCGACTTCGGCGAAGTGGAGGTGCGGGTGGGCCTCGAGGACGGGCGAACGATCACCGCGGATCTCATCGTCGGCGCCGACGGCCGACGCTCTGCCGTCCGGGAGGCGGCCGGGATCGACACGTTCACCTGGTCCTACCCGCAAACGGCGGTCGTGCTGAACTTCGGCCACGAGCTGCCGCACCAGGAGGTTTCGACAGAGTTCCACACGGAGAGCGGACCGTTCACGCAGGTGCCTCTGCCGGGCAATCGCTCGAGCCTTGTTTGGGTCCAAAAGCCGCGCGACGCGGAGGAGACGCTGAAACTTCCGACGGACGTTCTGTCACGCACCATCGAGGACCGAATGCAGTCGATTCTCGGGAAGGTGACGGCCGAAGGGACGCCGCAATCCTTTCCCCTCTCCGGCATGACCGCCCGTCGCTTCGGCAAGGGACGCGTCACGCTTGTTGGCGAAGCGGCGCATGCTTTCCCGCCGATCGGCGCGCAGGGGCTCAATCTCAGCCTCCGTGACGTGATGACGCTCGTCGAACTCGTCGGCCGGCCGACCGGCGGGCATCTGGCGGCAGATATAGGGGATCGCTTCGACGGCCGCCGCCGCATGGACATCGTCAGCCGAACCGCAAGCGTCGACCTGCTCAACCGGTCGCTGCTCTCGGATTTCCTGCCCATCCAGGCGCTGCGGGCCGTGGGCCTGCAATTCATCTCCTCCGCCGGCCCGCTCCGCGGCCTCCTGATGCGCGAAGGCATCCATCCAGGCAGCGCCCTGCGGTCGCTCAAGGAAAGCCTACTGGAAAAGATCGGCCGGCAGCGCGCCTGATCGCATGAGATAGAGCAATCCCGTCACCGTCGCGACCGAGATCAGCGTGGTGATCAGGATCGTCGCGGAGGCACGCTCCTGCCAGATCCCATATTGATGGCCGATCACGAAAACGTTGGTGGCCGTCGGCAAGGCGGCGAGCAGCACCGCCGTCTGCATCCATACGGGGTCGTAGGCGCCGACCGAACTCAGCGCCAGATACATAAGCACCGGATGAAGCACGAGCTTCGCCGGAACGATGTAGCCGATCTCCACGGGAATGCGCTTGAGCGGACGAAGCGCAAGGGTGACGCCCATGGCAAACAGCGCACAGGGAGCGGCCGCCTGCGCGAGGTAATCGATCAATCTCTGCAGCGGCGCCGGCGGCTCGAACGCCAGGAAGGCAGCCGCCACCCCGGCGAAGGTCGAGAGGATGAACGGGTGAAGCGCGATCCGGCGGGCAATACCGAGGGCAAGGAATAGAGCCCTCTGCTTGCGTCCGCCGGCAACCGCCATCATCGCCGGGGCAACGGTGAAATGCGCGGCATTCTCGAAGCAGAAGATCAGCGCCACCGGCACAGCGGCGGCTTCTCCGAAAGCGAGCAGTGCCAGACCGGGTCCCATGTAGCCGATATTGCCATAGGCGCCAGCAAAGCCCTGGATCGTCGCTTCGGCAAGCGTGCTCCGGCGCAAGAAAAACCCGATCGAGAAGATCAGCACAAAGACGACATAGGTCGTCCCGACGCTGGTGAGAATGAAGTCGGCGCGCGTGAGCTCTTCGACGGGCGTACGCGACACCAGCTTGAAGAAGAGGGCCGGCAGCGCCAGATAGACGATGAAGGTGTTCAGCCAACCCATCGCCTCGCCTGGGTGCTCAACGAAGCGAGCCGTCAGGTAACCGAGAAAGATGAGCCCGAAGAACGGCAGCACCAAACCTGCAATGTCCGTCATCCTTCTCCCCCGCCCCGGCTCCTGGTCTTGCTTAGCCGATTTGCGACAGGATCGGGAAGGTCTGCTGGAACCAGATTGCAACCGAGCTGATGAAGCCGAAGAGGAAGGCAATGCCGGCCAGCACGAGCAAGGCGCCCATCAGCTTCTCGACGAGACCGAGATGACGGCGGAAACGCAGCAGGAAGCGCATGAAGGCGCCGGAAAAGCCGGCGGCGATCCAGAACGGCACGGCAAGGCCGAGCGAATAGATCGCAAGCAGAATCGCGCCGTCGCCGACGGTCTCGCGCGCCGCAGCGACGCCGAGGATGGTGCCGAGCACCGGGCCGATGCATGGCGTCCAGCCGAAGGCGAAGGCAAGCCCCATGATATAGGCGCCCGACAGGGTCGCCGGCTTGCCGCCGCCATGAAAGCGCGCCTCGCGGGCAAGCAGCCCGATGCGCAAGACGCCGAGGAAATGCAGCCCCATCACGATGATGATGATGCCGCCGATGCGCGACAGGAGATCGATATATTGCCTGAGCAAGAGGCCGATCGACGACGCCCCCGCCCCGAGCGCCACGAAGACCGTCGCGAAGCCGAGCGTGAAGAACAATGCCGCCGGCAGGACCGCCCTTCGCGTGCCGCCGACCGTCGCGTCATCTCCGCCGCGGAACTGATCGACCGATACGCCGGCCATGTAGCAGAGGTAAGGCGGGACGAGCGGCAGGACGCAGGGCGAAAGAAACGACAAAGCGCCGGCAAGAACGGCGGTCCAGATGGAGACATCGGCAATCGACAAAATTCAGAACTCCGGCACTCGGCTCGTGGCTTTCTTACCTTCATGTATACAGCGACACCAATCACCTTTCGGCGATCATTTTGACGCACCTGCCGTAGTCGGCGGGAGTGCCGGAGGATCGGGGCGCATGCTTCGCCTGTGTGCAAGCATGGGCACAGGCGGCCTGCCACTTCCATTAGTCTAGAAGCGGGCCTAGAATCCCGGGCTCACGCAATTTTTCGGTTGACCGGCACGAAGCTCGCGTGCATATGTCCGCCCACTTCCGCCGGGCTTCACGAGCCGGGCACGGGAGCGCGTAGCTCAGTCGGTAGAGCAACTGACTTTTAATCAGTAGGTCCAGGGTTCGAATCCCTGCGCGCTCACCACGTGATTTCAAGCATTTACGACCGACACCTCATGTAAAGCTTGATGCGATTTTGCGTCAGGGTAACATTTGGGGTAACGAGAGATCAACGTCGCTCAGCCCACCCAACTGGCAAGAATCCGCTGACTAATTTTGACAGACGGCTTAAGGTGTACGATCAAGTAAACGAAGCCGTCGTCAAGTTACTGACTGGCGAAGGAAAGCTGGCGCCGACGAACGCCAGGATCAAACTAAACCAGGCATGGTCGGAGGTCCCGATTTCTATTTGGGCAAGAAGTGACCGATGCAATAGCCGCTCTTCAAGATGATATCGCCAAGGTGAATTACTACACTCGTGGGATGGACCGTCAGGATATCAGCGAAACCGAGCGTAACGATCTAATTGAGAAGATCGTTTCCATCGATACCAGACTTTCCGAATCGAAGGGGCCATTCACTGATATCCGCCTGCCTTATCTGAGGATGGATCAAAAACGAGTTCGGACGCCGGCCGAATGGTTCCATCACCGCAATGCTTTGCGGAAGAGTTTCGGGGATAAACACCAAGGTTGAGTTCGCAGCGCTCAAAATCCCTGCGTAGGACGCGGATTTCCGCCGGCCGGCATGGCGCGGGAGATCTGCAAGCGTTGCCCGAGCGTTTTCCCACTGTAGGAAGGCTGTGCTGCGAGCGCTCGTTTTGATTTACGGATTGATTAAAATTCAATCACAGCGTACATTGGAGGCATACGCTCCCTCTCGCTGCTGACCACGGATGTACTGGCAGCGGCGGGAGGCGATCACGGAAGGTCGGGTTTGCCCCGGCCTTTTTTATTCAATCCTGAAAGGAGGTCGTTCGTGAAGAACGCCACCACCGACCATCTGTTCAAATCCGAGAAGAAGAAGCCGGAGGATCGTCCGGACCAGGCGACGCTGGCGGCCCGAGCGATCACCGAGCAGGAGGCCGCGGCCCGCGGGAAGAAGACGGCACGCCTGAAGCAGTTGAGGACAGAACGGGAAGCCGCCGA
Organism: Sinorhizobium shofinae; assembly: GCA_001704765.1. Classification (GTDB taxonomy): domain Bacteria; phylum Pseudomonadota; class Alphaproteobacteria; order Rhizobiales; family Rhizobiaceae; genus Sinorhizobium; species Sinorhizobium shofinae. Next base: position 44,336 of record MBFK01000006.1, on the reverse strand, counting down.
CGCGCAGAACGCTCCGGCAGAGTCAACGAAGAAGCGAAAGCCGCAGAAGCGCAAGTAAGCGGGTACGGCTCACACCCGATATCCCGCTCTCCGCCGTACCCCGTTTGGGCTGCGCCCCTAATCCTTGACTGCAACGTGCGCTGTGCGACCCTACGACCTCTCGGTTGTAAGGTTTTGCGGAGGCTCTTTCGTGGATGCAGTGTATCCTGGTGAATCGGCGAGCGTTCACGATATTCTCGAGTTGGCATGGCACTACAGAACGGCCGCTATCCTGCTTGGAGAACGCTCCCCACGGGGCAAGCCGATCTCTCACATTCCGCGCCGATTTCTCGCCCTCCACTCGATAGAGCTCTACCTGAATGCGTTTCTGCTTGCCAAAGGGCATGACCCTAAGACAATTCGCGGCCTTCAACATGACATTGGCGAACGATCACGAATGGCGATTGATGCTGGCTTGAACTTGCGCAAGCGTACGGCCGAGCACCTGGAGACCCTGACCTCGAAGAGGGAATATCTCGTCACAAGATACGGTCCTGAAATGACCGCTACGCTGTCGCAGGTGAACCGAGTCACGGCAACGCTCGAGGAGTTGTCACAAAAGGCAGGGAAAATCGTGGATGGCGCTGCATCACAGTAGCCGAGGGCCAGCCTCAAAGGCTGACGAGATCATCGACCCAATGTTGCACCCGATACCGGGCCGCGTTGCCTTCTTCTTTCGGATCGTCATGCCGCCGATCGCTCCTGCTGGTCTGCCTCTTTCGCTGCACGCATGAACCGCTGAGCGGCGGTGTAGGAGATCCCGCTCTTCTTCTCGATCCAGGGCACGAAATGCCCCCTGGGAAGCCGCGCCTTATGGCAAGCAGTTCGCGGCCGAGATCGACCATTCGCTCCTTGGATACGTGCTCCCATGGCCGCGGCAGTCGCACGCGCATCATCTGCGCGATGCCGCGCGCATCGTTGCGGTCCGTCGTGTTGGGCTGCGCCTTGCCTTCACATGGCGTGTCTCGATGCAGATGACCGGCAATCCCGCCCTGGCCAGCCCCTCGAATAACCACTGCGACAAAGGTCCGGCTTCAAGTCCGACCCGCTCGACGTTCCAGGTCGAGTCCTTCAGCACCGCAATGAGATCGTCAGGGTGGCTGACAACCTTCACCTCACGACAGATCTTGCCGGATTCGTCGATAATGCAAACGGCGGTCTCTTTCACCGCGACATCGAGGCCAATGCGCTTCCTTTCCTGATGCTTGTGGCTGGTTGGACAGACCACGTTCTATCATCAGCTCGAAGCGCAGCACCTCCCTGCATCACAGAAGATGGGGCGCAAGCCGAATACCCCATCTCCGGTACACTATCTCTCAGGTCGGGCACCCAATAATCGATGTTTTGCGTGCATTTTCTAGTCTTACAATGCATGCCCAGATTTACGATACATTCCGGGTTTTGCGGCACATGAATGGCACACGGCACATGTTGGCTGCCGAAAATCACTCCAGAATTGGCGCTATTCTTTTTTGATTGCTTGATGCCGGAGCAGGCTTAAGTCACCGCGATAACCCTGCCGTTCGAGTCGAGGTGGCATCTGACTCTCGCCTGACGGACCTCGATCCCGTCTTGCCCTGCATAGTCTATGCGCACCGCAAGCGGGGCCGTGAGCGCGCCGCGGCGTTGCGGGACGAGAGGACCGACGCTTGCCACGCGTACGCGCACGGCGCCAAGGGGCGACGCAGCCGACGCGATCGCCTGACTGCAGACGCGAACCACGGCGCGTGGGGTAGCCGGAATCGCACCAGTTGGCGCCGGGTCCAGCAAGGGATAGCCCGAAACGCCTTGCTCGTATTCGCCGCGTTCGCCGGGCCTGGTTATTAACGGCCAAAGGATACGTGGCAGGACGACGGATGTCGGTGCGCCCTCTGCCGGAGCAATGCCGGCGATCCTGCTGGCACCGCTACTCTTTGAAGATCCGAAGCCTGCGGCCAAACCACGTAAAGCACCGCTCGGACTGGGGTGTCCCTTACGTTTCGACGCCGCGGCTCCCAAACCGGAGCTCGCCGATTTGCCTCCACTTTTATGGCTGGCTTTACCGGCCCCAATGCCTGATTGCGCTGCGCCGACGCCCGCGCTGATCCCTGCCGAGCCGCCACCCGTGCCACCCCTCACAGCGGCGCTGCCCCCAACACCGCCGAGTTTGCCGCCGGCGCTGAGGTCAAGAGCCGGGGCTAGCCCGATCGCAACTGCAACCAAGAATGTGGCAGCTAAGTAGGTGCGCATCGCCATGGTCTCATCTTGCGCAAATCAACCTCGGCTTCCCCTTGTTCACCAAAGGCCTTGCATCCGCGACCGTTTGGGGAGAAGCGCGTCGGGCAGCAAAATCGTGACCGGTGGCACGGTTGGTACAACGGATTTTACCCGTGCACTTGCGCGATAGCCGGCGCTCGCCTTCGGTGCATTCTCGATATCCGCCACTCGGCGCTCGGTGCGGGCCTTGCGGACGTCAATTTCCCTCCGCGCCGCAGCAAGGTCGCGGCCACCGGCCCGATCGCGCGCGTCCTCCGACGCACGCCGCTGCGCCGCCAATATGCGGGTCAATTGCTTCTTTGCCGCGTCGCGTTCCTGCCGAGCAGTGTCGAGATCGCGAGCGAGCGACCTTGCCTTCTCGCGTTCCAATGCGAGCTCTTCGCCAGCCCGCCTTGCCGCAGCCTCGGCAATTTGGCGAGACAGCAGGGCGGCGGCCTTCTCTGCCGCTGCCAAATTGGCGTCGGGCTCCGGGGTAGCGGCCGATTGGCGAGCCACGGCGAGATCGCGCTCGTAAGCTCCAAGCTTTTGCCGCACCTCATCAACCGCCCGTCTCTTGTCAGCCAGGGCCGCTTCCGCGGCGTCTCGTGCCCTGAGCGCGGCAGCCTTCGACCGCATTGCTCCAGCGGCTTTGGCCTCCAAATCTTCGACTACGCGCAGCACCACCCTCAGATCACGCTCGAGTGCTTCGGCTCTTTGGCGCTGCTTTTCGGCGAGACGCCGCATCGCATCAAGGTCTCTTCTGGCCGCCGCCAAAGCGCGGCGGAGAATTTCCTCCAGCTTACCACCACCCAATTGCGCGCCGTTCTTGGTTGCATCGACGTCCTTGCTCATATCGAGGAGCTTTTCCTCCAGTGCATCGCTCTTGGCGCGTTCACGCGCGGCCAACTCACGAGCCGCGTTGATCGAGGCTTCCGCAGCCTCCCTGCCTGGCGCCACCGCATCCGCTCTCTGCTCGATCTGAGCGTTCATGGCTTCGAGTTCGGCCTGCGCAGCACCGAGCAGACGTCCGATTCTCGGAAGGTCGAGCGTCCCCATTGTCCCAATCATAATGATGTTATTAAGCCGCGCCGTATCGACAATGTTGCCAAGCAAGGCATGCCATCCCGAAGCGCGTATTTCGAGCCTTTCTTGCTGGGCAAGTCTGTAGGCAGTTGCTGCCTGCCCTCCATCGGGAGATCCAAGTAGCAAAACGAGGCAGAAGGAAATGAGGCTGAGCGTTGCCATGGCTAAGTCCCGCCGGGTGCCATGATACTGCCTTGGTTCGCTCATCGCTAGAGGGGAATGCGGGGCTGGCGCACGTCACATCGAACGTCCTTGCGGGGTTCGAGGATCACACCAGGACATGCGCGGCAGGCGCAATGGTGCCCCACAGCACTGCTGACCGTGCCTACCTTGAACACTAGGCCTACCGCTAAAGATCCGCGCGCAACCGTCACAACATTGCTCCCGATCGCACGTTTTCGCGATCAGCCGCGGCCAGAAGACTCGCGCTTGACGAGAACTATGGACGAGAAAGCCGGGGCTGTGTTCCCAAAGAGACTGACCGGTCGAAGTTTCTCTGCTTCCATCTCCACTGCCTGTTCTTCAGATGCAATTTGGCGGAAAGAATATGGTTTACAATCTGGAAGGAAGGCGCACGCGGTGCCTTCAAGTGCTCAAGTTCTTCGGCGCGCTGGCTATGCCAGTCCTCATACTCGGCTCCGCGATCACGGTCGCCGAGTGGGCGGAAAGCGAACCTCCTAAAATTGAGCTCGCCGATCAGTAGCGCATCGATCGCATTGAATGGGCGTGGGTCAACAGCGCTAGGCGGAGTTACATGCCGATCACTCGATTGCGACGCATGAACCATCACGCGCCTTGGTTAGTATTCACAAGATTTCGTGAACGTAACATTACGTTACCATCAGACATACTTCGAAACATGAAAGTCAAATTTAGGAACAAATCAAATTAGGCGGCGTTGTACCCCACGTATAGCAAGGGAGTACGACAGATGAATGCCAAGATCATCATTGCTTCCGCCATCGCGACCGGCATCTTTGCCGCGCCAGCTATTGCAAATGACAGCAATCAAGGTGCAGTGACTGGTGCCGCAGGCGGCGCTATTACTGGTGCAATTATTGGCGGCCCGGTAGGGGCTGCCGTGGGTGGTGCCGTCGGGCTGGTTGCCGGCGCGGTGATCGCTCCGCCGCCGCAACAGGTTACGACCTACGTTCAGCAGCAGCCGATCCCGGCTGAAACGGTCATGATCAAGGAGCAAATCGCCGTCGGTCGACCGCTGCCGCGCAAGATTGTCCTGACGCCTATTCCGGACAATCCGGCCTATGCGTATGCTGTCGTCAACCAGCAGCGCGTTATTGTCGATCCGAAGACCTATACGGTTGTCCAGATCGTGCAATAAAGGTCCAGGGCCCTTCGCGCACCGCAGCGGAGGGCCCTTCCCTCGTGATCGCGCCCGCGGTGGCATTCCATGCCATGCAACAGACTGTGGCTTATACACATCGACCGCTCAACAAAATTCAAGACCGCGAGAATTCCCCTTTCGTTCGGAGCAGATTGGCCCTCTATCAAGTGAGATCAAGGAAGCGACCCGGCAGTTTCCTTGTCGACCCATCCGGAGGCCTGCCGCCATGTTCACCGCCCTGCTGATTGCCTCGCTTGTGGCACCTTCTGGTGGCGCTTCCGCCACGGCCAGCGTGGATGATCTACAGGCGGATTTCGAGACCGCCGTCGCCTGCCGGCAGATCGACGGTCGCAAGGTGTGGAAGGGCGAAATCGCCTACTACATCCAGTCCTATGTCTACGAGGGCGAGGCGGCGGCTGCGGAGGAAGTTGCCGACGCGGTGCTGCCCGAGGACAACACGCCGGAAACCGTCAAGGAATTCGAAGAAGCGTGCGCCCTCGCCGTATCCGCCGGGCCGCACGCCCGAAAGTAACCACCTCACGCTGGCGATGGAGAGCTGCTCTCTGCTCGACCGCTCGCCGCGCGATTGGCACTGCGCATCTTCAATGGACTCGCCCCATATTCTCGCCGATAGGCACGCGAGAAGGCAGAAAGGCTGTCGAAGCCACACCGCAGCGCGATATCGCGCATCGGGATGCCGGAATCGCGGACGAGCCGATGGGCGACCTGCAATCTCAGGCGCAGATAGTAGGCGCCGGGACTGATCGACAGCCCCCTTGCAAAAAGCAATTCGAGCTTGCGCTGCGAAATGGCGAGCCGCCGCGCCAGTGCCGCGACCGTCATCGGCCGCTCCAGCGTGCGCTCCATCAATCTAATCGCTCCGGCAAGCTCGGGATCGCGCACCTCGATGCGTCCGAGAGAGACGAAGGGCTGAATATCGGTCGGGCTGTGCATCTGGTCGTAGACGAAGATGCTCGCGACATCGAGAGCCAAGGCCGGGCCCAGCCGCTCGGTGATCAGATGCAGCATCATGTCGAAGGTCGGCGATGCGCCGCCCGAGGTCCAGTACTTGCCGTCCGTCACGAAGCGGTCGCCGATCACCGTCAGTGCGGGAAACGTCTGGCTGAAGTCTTCGAGTTCTTCCCAATGGGCCGTCGCCTTGCGGCCGTTGAGCAATCCGGATCGGCCAAGCAGCCAGCACCCCGATTCGATACCGGCGACGATGTCGAAATGGCGGGCGCATTCCTGCAAGGCCGCGAGAAATCGTTTGCCGACGTGCCGGTCGAGGTTGAAGCCGCCGATGACCAGGAGAAGGTCGCCGGTAAGCGGCAGCGAAAACCGGCCATCGACCGGGATCGGAATGTCGCAGGTCAGCTTCACTGCCTGCCCGTCGCCCGAGAGAAGGCGCCAGCGAAAGACTGGCCGGCCGGCGACGCGATTCGCGGCCCGCATCGGATCGAGCACCGAGGCGAGCGACATGATGGAGGATTCGGGCAGAACCACCACGACCACCTCAATCGGAGAGCTTTTTTCGACACCCGCTATCATGCGTATAATGTCAAATTTCATGCGTAACGTGTCAACGCGCAAAACCGCGTTCGGGCATTATCAAGACGCAATCGGTCTCTTACGCGGGGCCCTTCAGCCCCGCGCAGAGACGTTCCCCTTTCCGCGATTTTTCCGGGCGGGCCGGCTGGAGCACAATCCACCGGCCTGTTTTTTTCGCTCCACAAGCACGTGATTCCGAAAAGCGCCGTTTTTCGCAGACTTGTTCCCGATTAGTTGCTACTCTCGTCGTCGGACAACAGGAGGCATCTGGATGATCAGAAACGTGCTTGTTGCGATGTTCGGCGCCTCCTTGGCCGTCGGAACAACCTACGCGGCAGACATCACCGAAACTCCTGAACCGGCCCCGGCGACCATTGAAACGACGCCCACCTTCGTTTGGACAGGCGGCTATGTCGGTCTCCAAGGCGGCGGCGGGTGGCTGAACAGCGATCTCAGCGTTCCCGGCGCCAGCGCTTCGGAAGATTTCAGCGGCGGACTTTTTGGCGCCTTCGCTGGTTATAATTATCAGATGGGCGACTGGGTCGTCGGCGTCGAGGGAGACGTCAGCTACAATTGGAACGACAAGAGCTTTACGGTGTTCGGCGCGACCACGGAGGTCGGGACGGATGTCTCCGGATCGTTGCGCGGCCGGGTCGGCTATACGCTCAACGAGAAGGCTCTTCTTTACGGCACCGGTGGCTGGGCGGTCACGCGCGGATTCGTCGACGTAGCCGGGGCGCCAAAGGAGAAGGAGACCTTCAACGGCTGGACCATCGGCGGCGGCATAGACTACGCCTTTACCAACAGCACGTTCGGCCGCGCCGAGTATCGCTACAATGATTTCAGCGACAAGGACGTCGGCGGCGTCAATGTCGATCTCGACCAGCATCAGTTCACGGTGGGCGTCGGCGTCAAATTCTGAGTTCCCCCCATTGCTTCCCGATCTGGAACCCCGGCCCTGCCGGGGTTTTTTCTGGGCGCGCAATGGGCGGCACCCAAGGACCTGAAAGCGAAACACGCCCAATCAAACGCGGAAGAAACGCGGTAGTACTTTGAATTGCTGTACGATTTGAGGAATCATGCAGCGGATGCAGCAAGAAAGGGTGCAGCGAGTCGGCTGGCAACGAACAGGGGAGCCAAGGATGGGAAAGTTTCTCGAGTTTCTCGGAGGCGCGATCGTCATCGGCACGCTCGTCGTGCTCGCTACGATGTTGATGCCCTCACCCGATGTCAGAACCCTGCTTGCCGTTCTTCCCTGGGCCTTTTCGACAATTGCCGGTGGCCTGATCCTGGTCGCCTTTGGCGGGATGCTCGATCACCTGGTTGCGATCCGCGCCGCAGCCGAGCGGCAGGCTGACATCTTTCAGCAGCTCCTCGAGCGGCGAGCGCCGGCGAAGAAGGAGTAAGGCGCGACGCTCGGTGGTCGACGGCGACGCCTGACAAATGCTGCCGGAACCTAACGGACGGCTTTCGTTTCGGCTTGCGAAGGAGAAGCCAATGGCCATTAAGACCACGAACGCCGAAACTGAGCAGAAAAATCCGAAAGACGTGCATCCACCTGCAGGAGCGACAGGGGAATGTAAACGAGAATTTCGCTCCTCCGCTGGGTCAACCTCCCGGCGCGAAGGACACCAGCGGAAAACCGAAAGTCAATCCGGTTACTGGTGGAGCAATGTAAGTCGACCGAACTTTGCGAACCGCATCATCCAGATGGTTGTCGGACGGCCTTACGGCCCGCCCGCCATCGAACCGACAACCACCATCACCAGCGCATCGATATCGACCTCGCCGTTGACGGTCAGCTTGTCCCCAGTTCGGCCGACGCGCAGCTTTGACGGCTTTTCCGCTGCCTGCCGTTACGGCGAGACCGCGCTGAATGGCGGTGGTACTCGGTGCCGTAGTAAGACCGAGAACGATTTAGGCAATCAAATGCTCGACCTTTTTCTTCAGAGAGCAAGAGAATAGCTTTTCGCTGCGGGTGGACATGCTGTCATGAGCGCCACAAGACTCCTGCTGATCTTGCCGCTGGCGGCGGCCTTCGCCTATGTGTCACTTGTAGGCCTGGTATATCTCTCACAACGTGCCCTGCTCTATCCCGGCACCGGCGCGACACTTGCTCCTGAGCGCGCGGTCTGGGGCGAGAACGTATACATCAAGACGCCCGACGGAGAGACGCTTCATGGACTCTACAGCCAGGGCGAATCCGACAAGCCGTGCGTGCTGCTCTTTTTCGGAAACGGTGATCGCGTCGACACATACAGCTTTCTCGCACAGGCACTGGCGGCCCGAGGTATTGGATTGCTGGCGATTTCCTACCGCGGCTATCCGGGTTCGACCGGCTCGCCGAGCGAAGAGGGCCTGCTGACCGACGGTATCGCCGCTTTCGACTGGCTGTCAGCACGCTCCAAAGGCAAGATCGTTGTGCTCGGCCGGTCACTTGGCACGGGCGTCGCCGTGAACACAGCCGGACAGAGGCCGGCCGTCGGCGTCGTCCTTGTCTCCGCGTACCTGTCGGTTCTGTCGGTCGCGCAGACGCGCTATCCGTTCTTTCCGGTTGCGCTTCTTATCAAGGATCCCTTCCGCTCAGATTTAAAAATAGCGAAAGTAAGACAACCAAAGCTGTTCATCCACGGTCGGCTTGACGACAGCATCCCCCTATCTTCGGGCGAGGCGCTATACCGCGTCGCTCCCGAACCCAAGCAGATGCTGATCGACGATGGCTTGGGTCACAATGATATTTGGAACGACAGCACGGTTGGCGACGTGATCCGCTTTGTTGAGGCGCTGAAAATAGGCGTCACCTAAAGCCCGTCAAGCAGCGGCGATCGTGCTGAGTTTCCCAAACATGGAGATTCAGGGTCCGGCATTCATGCGCGATGGTCCGGACTTGTGCTGCGCTCGATGCCCGACCTGAGAGATAGGTGACGTTTTTTACCGGAGATGGGGTATTCGGCTTGCGCCCCATCTTCTGTGATGCAGGGAGGTGCTGCGCTTCGAGCTGATGATAGAACGTGGTCTGTCCAAACAGCCACAAGCATCAGGAAAGGAAGCGCAGCATGAAGCACTTTATTGGCCTCGATGTCGCGGTGAAAGAGACCGCCATTTGCATTATCGACGAATCCGGCAAGATCTGTCGTGAGGTGAAGGTTGTCAGCCACCCTGACGATCTCATTGCGGTGCTGAAGGACTCGACCTGGAACGTCGAGCGGGTCGGACTTGAAGCCGGACCTTTGTCGCAGTGGTTATTCGAGGGGCTGGCCAGGGCGGGATTGCCGGTCATCTGCATCGAGACACGCCATGTGAAGGCAAGGCGCAGCCCAACACGACGGACCGCAACGATGCGCGCGGCATCGCGCAGATGATGCGCGTCAATCTGTATCGCCCAGTGCATGTGAAGACGCTGACGAGCCAGAAGCGGCGGGCGCTCTTGGCGGCCCGCAAGCTGCTGCAGGAAAAGGCGATCGCCATCGAGAACGACATCCGCGGCCTTCTGCGCAATTTTGGGCTGAAGGTTGGCGCCGTGGGAACGGCGAAGTTCGAAGAGCGCATTCGCGAGCTCACCGAAGGCATGCTCGATCTCGCGGCGATCATGGAGCCACTGCTTGCCGCCCGACGGAAGCTGCGTACCGAATTTGCGCGCCTCCACCGACAAGCTCTGGCGGTCGTGAAGGATGATGCCACCTGCCGGCGCCTGATGACGATCCCTGGTGTCGGCCCCGTGGTGGCGCTCGCCTATACCGCGACAATCGACATTCCGCAGCGCTTCAGAAACTCCAAGGCCGTGGGGCCGATCCTGGGACTAACGCCGAAGCTCGACGAGTCCGGGGAAAGCAAGCGCGTCGGCTGCATATCGCTATGCGGGGACGGCATGATGCGAACTTTGCTCTATGAGGCTGCCCAAATGCTGCTGACACGCGTGAAGAAATGGTCGTGGCTGAAGGCTTGGGCGATGACGATCGCCAAGCGGCGCGGCATGGCGAAAGCGAAAGGCGCACTCGCTCGTCGCCTGGCGGTCGTCATGCATCGCATGTGGCTCGACGGCACCGAATTCCGCTGGACGCGGGAAGCCATGACATGAGCGAGCTGACAACAGGCGGAAGGAGAAAGACACAAAGTTCCGCCAGCCGGTGGAAGGACGTCCTTCGCAGGATGATGGATGAGGCAAGTTCGAACCCATGTCTGTGCCGATCGCATCACGCGGTAATCACGCCCCGGAGATTGAACCGCCTCATCTTCCTAACCCCATGCTGGGAGGGCGAAACGCCGATCCCGAAGAGAAGCGAGGACCTGCGGAAGATGTCATGCCCCGAAGAGGCGGAGACGCTCGTAAGCGCTTGACCCCAACACGCCGAATAGAGAAGACATGGGTAACACTTTTCGCTTTTTGCGGGAGGTGTTGATGCCGTGGAGAGAGACTTCGGTGATGGAGGAACGTCTGCGGGTTTGTCGCCCGGCTTCTAGAGGGCGAAGGCATGAGCGATGTGTGCCGGGAGTACGGCATCTCGCGCAAGACGGGTTACAAGATCATATGCCAGGAAGCAGAATGACGAATTCGAGCGTGGCAAAGGCTGACGGAACTGGAGGAAGCCCCCAGTCCGATGTCCTGCCATCTGCGACCAGATCGATGCCGGAACGTTCCGCGCCCGACCTAGAGATAGATGTCATGCAAATAGAAGGCAATTCCCAGCCCGATCAGCGTGCAGATTAAGGATATGATCAAGTGGGCAATCCTCGTTCCTGATAGCAAGGCTCCCTGCTAGGAGCTCAGCGGAGATCAAGTAAGAGAGCCCGCCCCGGGGAAAGCGGGCTCTCACTGGAGATGGCCTCTGGAACCTTGGCACAGGATCCCCCCTTGTCCATTCGCCAATTAGAATTACCCATACGCTTGGGGGTGGCGGAACTGGAGCGAAGGCGTGCAGCAGAGAGTCAACCCGTCCGACCGAGACGATGCGGCTGTTTATCGAGAAGCTGGGAGCGCAGCGCGCGGAGCTGGAAGCCATCGATCTTTATGCCCCGATGCGCTTCGCGCATCACGCCGATTGTCACCGACGTCGTCGAGCGGCTCAATCTCATCAGCGAGGCCGATGCGCAGGCAGAAGGTGCGGAACCGGTCCTCGTGCCGCCAGATGGCGGATGCTGCCTATCGCGAAGGCTATCGAGAGATATGGGAAGCCATCAACGGCCGCGGATCTTGGGATGCCAACCCATGGGTGGTCGCCTACACTTTCACGTCGTCAAGCAGAACATCGATCATATTGGAAGCGACGCATGAATCGCGCTCCGTCAAATCTGATGGGGTGCCTTTCCGTGCTCGCCGACACCATCTCGCTGGCTCACGGCCTTTGCGCCGTCACTGAAAGATGCGTTCGGCTTGTCGGTCTGCTTGGTCGTCGATCGCTTGCGAAGGTACGGAGGGTTTTCGGTTCCGCCGAACCCCATCCGTGCGTGGATGTGCATCATCATCTTGAAGTCCATCGTTGCGCTCCTTTGCGCGTGTTGAACATTCAACGGAAATTGACCGACAAGGTTCCTCAGTTCGACGCTGCTTCGATTGCGAGATCGAACATTCAAGGGTGGGGGCGTGTGCGATGGCTCGTTCAACCGACGAATGGATCGGCAAACAGACGACCAGAAAGTCCCTGATCGCGTCCGGTTGCGCGTCATTGACCGCGAGGCGGATCTGCCACCTTACCGATGCGAAAATCGACCCGGTGCGCGAACTGGGTCATAAAATTTCGCTCATCCTGGGCGGCGAGCATCGGGAGAGCAACCTTTTCCCGGTGCTGCGCGAGCCTTCGGACGGCTTCCACACCTGGACCGTCGAGCAGGTCGAGAAATACCGGAATCATCACAAGCTCGGAACGAAGCCGCGCCTGGCAATCGACATCCTGCTGTTCCTCGGGCTGCGCAGATCCGACGCTGTCGTTGTCGGCCGGCAGCACCTGAAGGATGGCGTCATTTCTCTGCGCACTGGCAAAACCGGCGCATGGGTCTACCTGCCCGTCTTCAAGCAGTTGCTCGAATCGATCGAGGCAACGCCGACCGGCGATATGGCCTTTCTCACCACGCAGACCGGCAAGCCGTTCAGTTCAGGAGCATCATTCGGGAATTGGTTCGCGAAGCAGTGCAAGCTGGCTGCTTGCCTGATGAGTGCAGAGCGCACGGGTTGCGAAAGGCAGGCGCCACGATAGCCGCCGACGAGGGCGCGACGGCTCACGAATTGATGGCAATGTACGGCTGGACTCGGCTCGCGATGGCGAAGGTCTACACCAGAAGCGCCTGGCTAAAGCCGCGTCGGAACGGCTGGCGAACAGAATGTAGGTCGCACCTATGTCCCTAACTGGTCGCACCTTTAACAAAATCAATACGTTATATCGTTTCCTGGAAATCGAATATCTCATTGAGTTCGCCGTCGAGAGTCCGCGCCCAAGATGAGTGCCGCTGCCCCCCATCGGAGTTGTTCCTGTACGCGAAGGACGAGTTGCGGGAGACCACCGCGAAACTCTTGAATCGGCTGAGCGCGGTGATGATGTCATCGACCACCCCGTCAGCAAAATAATCCTGGCTTGGGTCGCCAGTGGCATTCAGGAATGGCAGGACGGCGAGTGCGGGCGGGGCCGGCAAGCTAGAGGTCCATGCTGTCCCGGCATCTGCAAGGATGAAGCGATAGCCGATGCGCGGAATGGTCGTGATCCACTCGCGGTCGTCGGGAGCCGGGCCGAGCCCTGCGCAGGGCGGCGATTTGCACAGTCAGATTGCTTTCCTCGACCATTGTGTCCGGCCAGCATCGCTCCATCAGCTCGGCCTTGGGCACGATGCCTCCCCCAGCGTCCAGCAACGCGTGTAGAAGCGCGAAACCACGCTGGCCTAGAGCGACAGGGTCACCGTTCCGCCGCAACAGTCCGCGGTCGGGTTCGAGCACAAAATCGCCGAACGCATAAATGGGGTCCGCCATGACGGGAAATACCTGATAGTTCTACGCTGGGGAACCGCCGCAACCGCACTGTTATGCTGCGATGATGCTAGACATAACGGTTGATGGCGTGGTGATCGACACGGAGAAAAGATGATCACGAACGGCGCGGGGTGCGACCACGTTCGGAATATTCCGTCTGGCGATGGTTAAGAGGGAATAACGCCTCGGTCACAGAACTTGATAGATAGGAAAGCGGAGCTGACTTTGACTGGATTGCCGGATTTCCAAGCTCTCATGGATCGCATGACCGCCGCATACCGGGCCGGGGACGCTTCCGTGTGCGCCGGCATGTTCACCGCTGATGCCCAGCTCTATTCGCCGTACGCACCTCCAGCGATCGGCCGGGAGGCGATCGAGGCTCTTCACCGCGAGTGGACTCAGGGCGGAGTGCCGGACAAGGAGTTGAGGGTTCTCCAGGCCGGAGGCTCAGGCGAAACGACGTGGACCCTCAGCAGCTACTCGGAGGACGGTGGGAAGACACGCGGAACAAGCCTCTGCGTCTGGCAACGGGAAGGCGACGGACACTGGCGAATTCGCATCTGCAGCCTGAATAGCGACGAGTGGGAAGTCGCCACATGAGGGCAGGAACCACAAGCTTCTGCACACTACCCCGTTCTCATGGGACGCTCGGCGGCGAGACGAACTGGTAATACGCCCAGACCAGGATCAACCCCGCGATCACCGCGAGCCAGATCAGCGCCTTCCGTTGCATCGGACTCACCGACCTGCGATCCTTCTTTGTTTTCCGTCGTTAAAACTTGATGATGTTGTCGTCGCTCATGTGATTCCATAGTTGGGCCGCGGCCCCTGTTATTATGCTATATTGCTAATATACAAGGCTTTGTGAATTGCACGTTTTTGCGAGGCCGTTTTGAGAGTGCGATTTCGGACGCCAGAAATTTCCGCTGTTGCCTTAAGACTAAACCTGAAAGGACAGACAGGTGGACGTTGTCAGTTGGCTGCGCTCACTCGGGTTCGAGCAATACATCGGGTCGTTTCAGGAGAACGCCATAGATGGTGATGTCCTACGTGAGCTGACTGACCACGACTTGCGCCAGTTGGGTGTCTCTGCGCTTGGCCACCGCAAGAAGCTTCTTGAAGCGATCAGGAAATTAGCCGCGGCAGGCGACGAGGGGCTGCCGACTCCGGCAACGCACAGCCTGGACAGCGAGCGCCGGCAAGTGACGGTCCTCTTTGCGGACATTGTTGGATTTACGGCCCTCAGTCGGGAGCTCGATGCCGAAGAGCTGCATAATCTTGTAGACGTTTTCTTCGAGCGTGTGGATCCGATCGTCGTGTCTTACGGCGGATACCTGAACAAGCATATCGGTGACTGCGTAATGGGGGTTTTCGGCGCACCCATAGCGTATGGCAACGATGCCGTTCGCGCAGTCCATGCAGCCTTGGAAATACGTGATGCTGCTTCAGAACTCGCGGAGATCCACGGCCGCACGCTCCAAATTCACGCAGGAGTCGCAGGTGGCCAGGTCATAGCTAGCAGGACTGGAAGCGTCAGCCACCACGAATACACCGTGACGGGCGAGTCCGTGAATCTCGCTTCGCGACTCGCGGCCGCGGCACTACCAGGAGACATTCTTATTTCCGATGCCGTCATGAGGATGACTCGCGGCAAGATAGACTCCGTGGACGCGGGTTGGCTGACGGTAAAGGGCTTTGTTGAACCTGTACGGGCGTGGCAAGTACTCCGCCGCAGGACAGATGTCTCCACTGATGCGGGCCCTCTTGTTGGTCGCCGGGCGGAGTATGAGATTTTCAAGGCAGCAGCGGCGGCATGCCGAGCCTCTGGCCGAGGTCAGGTGTTTTACGTCCGCGGCGAAGCCGGAATCGGAAAGACTCGCCTGATCGACGAATTCCAACACGTCGCACGCGACGGTGGGTTTGATTGCCACGCCGCTCTCGTTCTCGACTTCGGAGGCGGCATGGGGCGTGACGCGATCGGTGCTTTGATACGCAGCCTCCTGAGTATTGGCTTAGGTGACAATACTTCGGCAAGAAGCTCCGCCCTCGACCTGGCGCAGGCCAAGGGACTCGTAGAACAAGACGAAGTCATTTTTCTGAACGATCTCCTCGATCTGCCGCAGCCTCCCGATCTTCGGCCTTTTGCAGAGGCAATGGACAACGAGACTCGAAACGCCGGCAGGATTACAGCCGCCGCCAGCCTAGTGCAGCGGACAAGCCGCGATCGGCCTGTCCTCATTGTCGTCGAGGACCTTCACTGGGCTGATGAGTTGACGCTGGCCCATCTCGCGGAAATCGCTGCCGCGACCGCCCGGTGCATGACCATCCTTACTATGACCTCGCGCGTAGAGGGCGACCCTCTCGCCTCCGAACGGCGTGAGCAATTCGCAGGGGTTCCACTCGTCACCCTCGATCTCGGACCGCTGCAGCCGGAAGAAGCGCGTACACTCGCCAGCGGACTGCTTGCGGCAAGTACAGCCTTCGTAGAGTGCTGCATCGAGCGCGCTGCCGGCAACCCCCTCTTCCTTGAACAGCTTCTTTCCGAGACACAGCTTGGGATTCCTGAAGTGCCCGGTTCCGTACAGAGCCTGATGCAGGCGCGACTTGATCGGCTCGGCGCTGCGGATAAGACGGCTCTCCAGGCAGCCTCCGTAATGGGGCTGAGGTTTGAACTCGAGGCTTTGCAATATATTATCGGAAACCCGGAGTACAAACCGAATAGATTATTCGAAAATCGCCTTCTTAGGCACCATGGCGACGCGATTTTGTTCAGTCACGCGTTGATGCGGGATGCCGTGTACGAGACTTTGCTCCGACATCGACGCCGCGATTTTCATCTTGCGGCCGCTGAGTGGTTTGCAGCGAATGATGATCCTGTCTTACGGGCGGAACATCTCGACCGCGCCGAAGACGCGCGGGCAGCCGCTGCGTACCTGTCAGCAGTGCAGACGCAGCTCGGGAGTTATCGATATGAAAACGGGCTTCGCCTAGCGAACCGCGGCCTCGAGATTGCCTCAGTCCCTGATGAACGTTACGAGCTGGCGCAATCCAGGGCCGAAATTCTCGAGCAAGTGGGCCGGATCCGGGAGGCTGTGGAGGCCTATGACCTCGCACTGACGGCAGCGTTTGACGATCGGGGCCGATGCCGCGCTCTAATCGGCCGTGCAGGGGCGAAACGCACCATCGACGACATAGACGGAGCCTTCGCTGACTTAGAGCAGGCTGAGGGCACTGCTTCGCAGCTTGGACTCACGGCGGAGCTGGCACGCATTCACTTCCTGCGCGGCAATCTGTACTTCCCAAGCGGCAACGCCGAAGGCTGCAGCCGCGAGCACGAGAAGGCTCTGGAGTTCGCGAAGAAGGCTGGCTCTGTCGAGCTTGAAGCCATGGCGCTGGGCGGCTTGGCCGACGCTCAATTTATTCGCGTCAGAATGGTGTCTGCCTACGAGCTCTTTGACCGTTGTGTGTGCCTCGCCCAAGAGCATGGGTTCGGCAGGATCGCTGCGGCGAACCGCCCCATGGCCGCCGTTGCGCAATACTACGCCGGAAGCGCGGTGGCGGCGCTCGACATCGCCTTGCTCGCTATACTGAGACAGCAAAGATAGGCCACAAGCGGGCGGAGATCCTTGCTCAATACGCCGCCGCCCTCTGTTACCGCGAGCTGAAACAATATGGCAAAGCGCTCGCTCACAATGAGGGAGGCGTGAACCTGGCGATATCGCTCGGTGCACGGCGCTTCGAGGCCCTCGGCTTATATGTGCGCGCCAGCCTGTTGCGACTCACCGGGGACATGGATGGGGCGCTTCATCATGTGAACCACGCCCTCGAAATCGCACGACAGACAGGGATGGGTTTCGCGGGGCCAAGGATCTTGGGCGAGCTGGCATTAATCACCGACGATCCGATGGTTCGGGCATCGTCGCTCGCCGAGGCGGAGGGACTGCTTGCTAAAGGAGCAGCAGTGCTAAATCAACTGGAGTTCAGGAAATCAGCGATCGACGCCTGCATCAAGGGAAGCGATTGGGGCGCGGCGGAGCGCCATGCCAAACTGCTTGAGGAATATACCCGTGCAGAACCCCTCCCCTGGGCAGAGCGGGTAGTCGCCCAATCGCGAGAGAGCGCAGCGTCGGGTCGGGCCCGCCTCTGCGAATGATCACTTCTCCTAACGCGATCAGCGGAAGAGTGACCTTCCTGAACCCGCCCCTTTTTCGACCAGGATCCAAACTGTGCTGCCGTCTTGACCGCTCGATCGACACAATCCGCGACATGCGCGAGCAGACTGGTGTCGCTGGCAGCCACAGCGCCAAGGGCCCTTCTTATCGACCTGCGAGTAGCGTCCGAACGAGCTCGCGGCCTTTCTGCGAACGAGATCCAGGATGCTCTCGTCGATGCCGCCGATGTGATCAGGAAGTTGAAAATCGTGCTTGATGGGAAGGACTGAAAGGCGTTTACCCTATCCATTATTTTTTGAAGAGACGTACCGGAATCACGGAATCAGTCCTTCCTCTCTGATCAAACCGTAGATAGCGTCTCTGCGTAGCTCACATCTCTGAGCTACGTCCCCGCAGCCAACGAAGGCAACTGGATGCGGACTTGCCCCGCCATTGTGCGGGGCCTTTTCGTGGAGCATGCTGTTCACGAAGGCTGAGGCACCAATACAGAAGACCCGAGTTTGATACCGTCGCCCTTATCTCAGTACGCGCTGCACTGGAGCGAGCATCGCAACATTCGCCACCAACACGGGAACGGAGCGCCCTTTTGCGAGTTTGGTGGACCGCGGCATCGCCCCTGCGAGCCGCGAGAAAAGCCCGGAGGTTCCATCATGTTGACCAGACTTTTGATAGCGGCCGTCATCGCCGCCGTTCCTGTAAGCTCCGCCCTCGCCCAGGCCGATATCGTTTGCGACCAGGCCGGCATGACCAAGCTGGAGACGGACGTGAACTCGATCACTGACGCCACCAAGAAGGATATGGCACAAAAGGAACTGGCGATGGCCAAGGAAGCCTTGACTGCAAACGATATGGAGAAATGCAAGTCGCACATGGAAAACGCCATGAAAGGCAAGGATGCGATGTGACCGTGGCGCGGTTTGAGTTGCCCGCATGGGAGGCAGGATGGACTCCATATCCCGCCCCCTGTCGTGACGAACGATCCAAATCGCGGAGTAAGTTCGACTGAACTCAAGCCTTCCCGTCCGCGCACGTGACGCCGTTCTTTGCCTCCCGGGCGTCCGTGCCCTCGTGCATGCAGTCGCGGCGTCTCGCGCATCAAGCTTCTCGACTCGTCTTTCGGTTCCGCGTGTATCGGAGGCGGCAGCCATTTACAGTCTGCACGTCTAGATTGCTCACCTTGGCATTCGGTTATATACTAGACACGTTGATCAACACCGCCTTAATGAACCTGAGAACGCGCTTGGCCCCTCCAAGCGCGTTTCTCGTTTCTGGGGTTTCACTGCGCCAGAATCGGCGGATTAGCAGTCTGGCCATTGACCACGGTGTGCTGGAAATGGCTGCAGGAAGGCCGGGTTAGCCCGGGCTTTTTTGTTGCGGCTGTAGGGGCGTATTTTCGCCGGCCGCTATCGCGCCCGGCATCAGACGTAGGCAAGGCGTCGCCCGAGCGTTTTCCCGCTCATTTAGGGCGAGCTGCTTCGTTCTCGCCGCGCTCAGCATCCCGCTGGGCAAGGACAGATCGCTCGCTCTTCAGCAGCCGGATGATATCCGCGGCGTCGAGCAGCGCGCTTCGTATTTCGCGCTCTGAACGATCTGGAGCGGATACGGCAACCTTCAACAATGCGATAGTGGCGTCCCGGACAGCGGTGTTTGCCTCTATGCCCGTTGGCTCCCGCATGTCGCGGATCGCCGCCACGGCTCGCTCCAACAGCCGGCGTGCCGCCAACGGGGTGAGATGATGGATCTCATTGGCGGCGCGGAATAGCTCGGAAACGAAGCCTGTCACAGGGGTCATCATCGGGATGATACCTACTTTATTTTCAGATGAAAGTAGTATGCGGCTTGCGCCATACATCTCAGCCGTGTGTTTCGTCAAAGCGAAATCTATGCACGCGTAGATTGCAACCTGCGCTGTGAGGCCCTACAACCTCTGGGTTGTATGCTCAGCGGCTCGCACTTGTGCGAGTAGCCAGCGCTACGGCGGCCGACCTATGTTTGATCAGAGCAAAGGAGGTCGCAATGAAAGATCGACTGGCAGACTTGAAGTATTGGAGCGATGAGGAATTGCGCACGGCCGTCATCTTCCTGACAGCGTGGGACCCTGCTCTTACACATGAGGCAACTTGGGGAAGAATCTACGACCCGTTCCCGAGGATGGAGCCCCACCCAAGAACCGATTTTCTCGGCTTACAGGAGTGAAGGGTCTAACAGCTTCGCATCCTAGGACCATGGTCCAACAAGGAATGGGCCAGAGGTCTTAGCCCAGTTTATCTATTATCCTATTGATTACGCTTGTAATCCTTGACTGAAACGTGCCGTGTGCGACCCTTCAAGCTCCTAGTTGTAGCGCGTAGGGAAACAATGATCTTCGACGATGACGTTGAGTTGGCGCTTGCTGTCGCTTGCGAAGAACTGGAGATGACGCGCGACGAGGCAATCCGCCTATTCCTTCGCGAGTGGCTTCAGAGCTATGGCTATCTGCCGATCAATGACTTGGACGAGGGCATCGAGACGAATGGGAGTGGGTAATGCCCCAGAGGCGCGCGTCGTCCCATAAAAACCCACGTCGGCTAGCCGTCCCCACGCCCGACGTGGTCTAGGGCCCCAGAGCAATGTCTAGAATATCCCTCCGGACGGCTCTGGGGCTCCACGATAGATCGTAACGAGGTGGCCGGCAGCGCGTCAATTCGCTCTGATAGGCGGCCTCGCAGAGAGAGAGAGAGAGAGAGAGAGAGAGAGAGAGAGAGAGAGACACACGATTACGGATCCTGCGCATGCTTGACAGGAACTCAAACACCGTCGCGTCATCCGCGCTCTCCCTGATCCCCTTGAACGAGGGATGCCGCAGCTTCCCATCGTCCGTCCAGGCGCGGTACTCCACCTCCGCGATCAGAAAAGGTTCGGTGAATACTGCACCCCTCCTCCTTTGCGTGACCGCCGGCGAATTCGTCACGATCTCGTCGAGCAGTTCGCGGAGTTTGACCGATTCCGCATGCGTCCAGCCCGTGCCGCGCCGCCGACATAGACGGGATCGCCGCCTTTCCGCGCTGCCAGCAGCAGACGACCGATTGCGCCAGGCACTGTCGACGGCTCGTAGCCAACGATCACGAAGCTGTCTCGGCGCGTGCAGGTGATCTTCAGCCAGCCGAGGCCCCGGCCGGAGCGGTAGGGCCGGTCGCGGTGCTTGGCGATGACACCTTCAAGCCCGTTCTCGCAGGCGGCGCGCAGTAAATCCTCCCCGTCCGCCTCGACCTCTTCGGACAGGCGGATCGCGCCTTTGCGGCCGGCAAGGATTGGCTCGAGCAGCCTACGGCGCCCGGTGAGCGGCACGCGCCGCTTCGTATTTCGCGCTCTTAACGGTCTGGAGCGGATGCGGCAACCTTCAACAATGCGATAGTGGCGTCCTGGACTGCGCTGTTTGCCTCCATGCCCGTCAGCTCCCGCATGTCGCGGATCACCGCCACGGCGCGCTCCAACAGCCGGCGTGCCGCCAACGGGGTGAGATGATGGACCTCATTGGTGGCGCGAAATAGGTCGGAAACGAAGCCCGTTATAGTGGTCATCCTTGGGATGATACCTACTTTATTTTCAGATGTAAGTAGTATTAGGCTGATAATACACCTGCCATTTGCGATCAAGCGATTGTCCCTATAACCAGTTTTCACCCGCCAAAGCTGAATTAACGTGTGGCTGCAATCTGTACGCACATAAAAAATGGGGACTGGAATGCATCGAAAAGTTACTGGCGCGCTGTTGATCACTTTCACGCTCGCCGGCTGCGTTCAAACAGACAAGGGGCCGAAGGTGTGCGCGAGCGAACCGAGAAAGGGAAAGATCAAAAGTGGCATTAGCGTTCTCGTGGACGATGGTTCGTGTCCAGCAGGGCAAATAAAACAAGTGACCGGCGGAAGCATCAAATGGGGCATCGACCGGAAATATGCATGCATCCCTAGACCGGCGGACCTTCGCGAGGCAATTTAGGCGAACCCTGTACGGGAGGCCGGAAGACCTCGCCTCCTCATAGGACCTTCGTCCGTTGCGAGTGCCTCATTTGAGGCGCAAGCTTCTTACCCAGGAGCGGCAATTTATACGGGCACCGCCGACTGAGAGATCATCGCGCTTTCGGCCCCAACCACGGGAGTCTGCGTCATGTATCCTGGGAATGACTTTTACCCTCTTCCTCTCTCACCCGATGACCTTGATCTGCTTAAAGGCATCCTCGACAGCGAACTCAAGGTCAGGCACATCACGTGTGACAGTGAACAAGCGAATGATCTGGCGCGAAGACTTATAGAGCTATTCCAGACAGGGGTAAGGAGACCGGACGCTCTGCGAGAAATGGTGAAGGGGGCCTAGGGGCGAGAGCCACGGAACTATCTGAGACCGGACGGATTATTCGAGATAAGAAACATGTTCCCGATTCTCCCTCCGGTGCCCGCGGACATTGCGGACACCGTTTTTGTAGCCTCTCTGGTCAGAGGTACTCCAAGACGAAAGAGAGCCCGATCGCGTTCGTCAACCATTCGACGATCGGCTACACGGGCTCCTCTCCTGACGGCCTGGTCGGGCCTGAACGCCTAGTCGAGATCAAGTGCCCGAACACAGCAACGCATATCGAGACGCTGATCGGCCGCGCGGTTCCCGGCAAGTACGTCGCGCAAATGCAGTGGCAGATGGCCTGCACTGGCCGCAAGTGGTGCGATTTTGTTTCCTTCGATCCTCGCTTGCCGGAATCCAATGCGGTTCTTCTGCCAGCGGGTCCACAGGGATGAAGCAGTGATCGCTTCGCTCGAGGCGGACGTGACGGCGGTTCATGGCCGCCCCTTTAAGAGCGCGGCATCTTTCGGGAATTGGTTTGGGGAGGTTTGCGCCGAGGCTGGTATCGACGGCCGGGCGCACGGCCTGCGCAAGACACTCGCTCAATTGCTAGCCGAGAGCGGCAACAGCAACAGCGAACTCAAAGCTCGGTTCGGCTGGAGAAGCGATTCCATGGCGAACCACTACACTCGGAATGCCGACGAGAAACGGCTTGCCATGTCGGGCGCTGAGATACTGAACGTGAACATCCTAACCCCTCACTCTGCATCCGACGCGGGGTGGAGGCGAATTTCTTATTGAGAACCAGTCACTTAGAAAACAGATGGCGACCCCTGCAGGACTCGAACCTGCGACAACCTGCTTAGAAGGCAGGTGCTCTATCCAGCTGAGCTAAGGGGCCGTTGGGCCGGTCGCCCGGGCCTTGCCGCGGACCTCAATGGGTCCAGGGCTGCATTCGATTGAAACGGAAATTGTCCGAATAGGACACATTCTTGCGCGTCGCGTCCTTGGGCGCGATCACCCGGTATTCGATGCCGTTGCGTTCGGCATAGGCGATCGCCTGCTCGGCGGTTTCGAAGGTCAGCCGCAACTGCTGCCGCATGTCGCCGGAGCTCGTGTAACCCATGATCGGGTCGATCGTGCGCGGCTTTTCCGGATCGAACTCCAGCACCCACAGATGCGTCTTGGCCATGCCGGACTGCATGGCTGTCTTCGCGGGACGATAGATCTTCGCGGACATTGCTTCAAACGGCTCCCGTCTATCCATCTCGACGCTCACGCACCGATGCGCGAAGTCGCTGTCGTGTCTCGGACTCTGAGCATGATTTTATCCGCAGATCGCGTGCAATCCCCGAAATCCATGCTCTGTGAGGCAGTTTCTGCCCCACGCTTGTCTTCCCTTAGCGCAGAATGATTTAAAACGGAATGACTTCCCACAGGAAAATACAGCTTTTTCAAGCGCGTGCCCGCTTGCGACCAAGCGACTGGCCGCCGCAATCTTCTGCTCGCGCAGACGGCCGTCGGCCGCTGCCTGCAGCCTTCAGTTTCACAGGAAAATCAAAGAATTAAATGGTCGGAGTGGAGAGATTCGAACTCCCGACCCTCTGGTCCCAAACCAGATGCGCTACCAGACTGCGCTACACTCCGAACCGACGAAGGCGGAGATACACGCTTCGCCTTCCACCTGCAACAGCAAATTTGGTTGTGCCGGCCGTACGCCGGACTCAGCGCGCGACGGCCGGAATACGTGCGCCCGTGATCCGGTCGCCCGGCTTTATCCCGAGCCGGTTCACCGTTCCGGCATTGAGCTCGAGCACGAAGGTGACCGGCTCTTCCGAATCGATGATCGCTTCGGACAGGGGGACGGCGTTCTCGCGGATGGTTCGGATGGTGCCGTCCTCGCCGATGAAGAGCATGTCGAGCGGCAGATATGTGTTCTTCATCCACATCATCACCCGCCGCGTCTCGCCGAAATCGAACAGCATGCCGTGGTCCTGCGCCATCTGGCGGCGGTGCATCAGGCCCTGTTCGCGCTGGTCCGGTTCGATCGCCAGTTCGACGATCAGGTCATGGGCCCGCCCTCCACTGGTGAGAAGCCGGATCTTGTCTCTTTCGAAGGAGACATCCGCGGCGAGTGACGAGACGAGCACCGACAACAAAAAAAGCGCCGCAACGGCGCTTCTCGCAAGGAGGTCGCGAAACACGCGCATCAGTGCGACCGATTGGTCGGCGTCGGGCCGTCCGGGTGGATCTCCGCAGCCATCAATCCCTTCTCTCCGTCACCGAAACGGCACAGCACCACCTGACCAGGGCGCAGTTCCGTCAGCCCGAATCGGCGCAAGGTTTCCATATGCACGAAGATGTCCTCGGTCCCCTCGCCGCGCGTCAGAAAGCCAAAGCCCTTGGTGCGGTTGAACCACTTGACCAGAACCCGTTCCAGGCCACTCGTCGGCGTGACCTGGACATGGGTGCGCACCGGCGGGAGCTGCGAAGGGTGAACCGCCGTCGACTGGTCCATGGAGAGAATGCGGAAGGCCTGGTAACCGCGCTCGCGCTTTTGCACGAGCGCCACGACACGCGCGCCCTCGAGCACGGTCTGGTAGCCGTCGCGCCTCAGGCAGGTGACGTGCAGCAAAACATCCTGCATGCCGTTATCGGGAACGATGAAGCCGAATCCCTTGGCGACGTCGAACCACTTGATGACGCCGGTGATCTCGATGAGATCAAGAGCCTCATTGCCAAGGCCGTCATTCTCGATGACGCCTTTTGAAGATGTTCTGTCCGCCATTCTCCCAGCCCCTCGTTACGCGCAACTCTCGATACGGTTAACTGATTCTTATGGACCAGAATAACATCGTCCCGCTGCGCATGCGCAAGTCCCTCGACATAAATTGGCCGGGGTCATTTATGGGGCCGCAGGCTTGCCTCTGGCTTGCTGTCACTTAAGTATACGCCATCTTCTGCAAAACAGGGACAATCCAATGCGCTATCTGCACACGATGGTTCGTGTAAAGGACCTCGACCAAGCTCTCCATTTCTACTGCACACTATTCGGGCTCCAGGAAATTCGCCGATACGAGAACGAGAAAGGCCGCTTCACGCTCGTCTTCCTCGCTGCATCCGACGACCTCGACCGCGCCAAAGCAGAGGTGTCGCCCTGCCTGGAACTCACCTACAACTGGGACACCGAGGACTATACCGGCGGACGCAATTTTGGTCACCTCGCCTATGAGGTCGATGACATCTACTCCTTTTGCAAGCATCTGATGGATAACGGCGTGACGATCAACCGCCCGCCCCGCGACGGTCACATGGCCTTCGTCCGCTCACCCGACGGCATTTCGATTGAGATTTTGCAGAAGGGAGAGCACCTGTCGGCACAGGAGCCCTGGGCCTCCATGGGCAATACCGGCGCCTGGTAAGCCTCGCGCAATCCGGAGCGCCCAAGGTGCGGACGTGCGACCGGTACTGCATGGCTCCCCCAATCGGAGACGATCCAAGGACAAAACCATGCAGCATTTCAAAGTGGTACAGCGAGCTTTGTGCGTCTGAGCGCGCGGCGCTGTAGGCCGGTGCGGCACGGCGCGCAGGACCGAACTCGAAGATCAGCAGCAGCGACTGACGATCGAGAGACTTTTAGGCCCGGCCAACGCGCCGGGCCTTCGCATATGTTTTGTGAAGTCGGAAAGGTTAGCGCCAGTTTACAAATCGCGCGGCATCTACTAATTTCCGCGCCAGAGTTGAAACGGGGTTATGCTTCGCAATCATTTGCGGCACCATGGCCCTTTACTTGGCCTGACCTTCCCGTGGCGGGATAATTCTCGCCGCGAGAGAAAAGTTGTCTGTTCTGGGCAATGTTTCGGAACTGAGACTTAATGCATGTCCATGGGCGAATCGAGGACATGCACGGAGAGCGGGGATAAGACGTTGCAACACCTGGATTCGAGACGCGCGCTCCTGTCGATCGGGCGCGCCGCAGCGCTCTCCGTATCACTCATCACCCTGGCCGGCTGCGTCTCGGCGGTCGCGGACAGCGAGGGCGCCAATCCGGTCGAATCGCAGCAAGCAGTCGCTTCTTCGAGCGCCACGACGCTGGAATCCGAGGGCGAGCTGAATGACCAGGTTGCCGCATCCGGCACCGGTACAGCCGCTCAACAGCAGGCAGAGGACCCGTCTGCCGACACGACCGCTTTGCAACAGGGCCTGACGATGCAAAGCACCGGCCTGCGCGCCACGTCGTCGAGCATCT
Source organism: Sinorhizobium shofinae (assembly GCA_001704765.1). Lineage (GTDB taxonomy): Bacteria > Pseudomonadota > Alphaproteobacteria > Rhizobiales > Rhizobiaceae > Sinorhizobium > Sinorhizobium shofinae. The sequence continues at coordinate 18,399 of MBFK01000006.1, read as the reverse complement.
ACGGGCAGTCGCCCGGCACCGGGACCGTGTCCGCGAGCGCCGGCCAGACGCCCGGAACGCCAGCCGGCGCCGATGCCCGGCCCGCAGTGAACGCGACGAACAACAGCCTCTTCAGCGGTGCGCCGCCGGCTGCGCAGCTTGTCATGCCGGCCCAGGAAGGAGCGAGCAACGCAACTCCGACCAAAGCGCCGGCCGTGACAGAAAGCACCGCCAGCGCGGGAGACCTTCCTTCCGCGGTCCCCTTGCCCACGAGTGCACAGGCGGCGCGTTCCGGTGAGGTATCCGCTCCATTGCAGGCGGTCGAAGTCGCATCGACGGGGCAGGTGGCACCGCCTGTGGCGGATCCGGTTCAACCCACATCCCCCGGGGACGGCGAGAAGGACCCGCAGCGGACGAGCAAGAGTTGGACGCTCGCAAGTCTCTTTGCCGCCAAACGCAAGCCAAAGCTCCGGAGTAGTGACGCCAGCAACACAGGCGCCACGGAGAAGCGGACCATCACGACCGGCAATGCGCCTGAACCGCAGGTGGCCTCGCTCGCCTACACCGCGCTGCCAGGCGTCAAGATGAATCCGCTGTTCAGCATGGAGCACGCCGACCACGCGGGTGAAGAAGATGATGCACCGGTCGAGGTAGCCAATCTCTCGGGCCTCGCCCGCTTGGCGCCGAGCGGCCTTATCTTGCAGACGGAGAGCGTGGAAACCGGCTGCTTCAAACCGGCGCTTCTCGAGATGCTGAAGAGCGTGGAGCGGCATTACGGTCAGAAGGTGATGGTCACGTCAGGGCTTCGGCCGATCAAGGTCAACCGGAAACGGCAATCCCTTCACACGCGCTGCGAAGCGGCTGACATCCAGGTCAAGGGCGTCAGCAAGTGGGAACTGGCCGAATATCTGCGGAGCCTGCCCGGCCGTGGCGGTGTCGGCACCTATTGCCACACCGAATCCGTGCATATCGATATCGGCCGGCAGCGCGATTGGAATTGGCGCTGCCGCCGTCGCAATGGCTGAGGAATGGTTGCGGACGGCGATGTCATTTTTCTGAGAAAAAGTGAGATTTGCCGCTTGCGGGAATCCGAAGTGCTCTCTATAAGCCACCTCGTCTTGGGCGCCCATCGTCTAGCGGTCTAGGACGCCGCCCTTTCACGGCGGAAACACGGGTTCGAGTCCCGTTGGGCGTGCCATTCTCCTTCTCCAATACTTGCGGATACTTCGGCATTGTCGCACACGGCGTGCTTATGCTTGTGAGTGATAAGAGCCTGAGGCTATGCTCTTAAATTTCCGCAGAAAAATCGAAAATATTTCTTCGGGTGACTTGCGGGAATCCAAAGGCCCCTCTATAAGCCACCTCGTCTTGGGCGCCCATCGTCTAGCGGTCTAGGACGCCGCCCTTTCACGGCGGAAATACGGGTTCGAGTCCCGTTGGGCGTGCCATTCCTCCTCTTTCCCATTTCGTCTTTTTCATAGTATGTTGCTGAAGCTTCGGCATAGGCGCCCATCGTCTAGCGGTCAGGACGCCGCCCTCTCACGGCGGCAACACGGGTTCGAGTCCCGTTGGGCGTACCACCTTCATGGCCGTTGTGCCGGTCAATTCTTCTCGACATTTTCCCAAGAAAAATCGAACTTAGTCGCGCTCGGTCACTTGCGGGAATCCAAAGGCCCCTCTATAAGCCACCTCGTCTTGGGCGCCCATCGTCTAGCGGTCTAGGACGCCGCCCTTTCACGGCGGAAACACGGGTTCGAGTCCCGTTGGGCGTGCCATCTTCAATACTCAGAATTTTCTTTAAATTCATCGCGCAAACCGCTGATACGGCTTGTCAACCTTGACATGACCTGGGCGCAATCAATTGGCCTTCGCCGCATCCGTCACACGCAGTTGCACCCGGCGTGATCCCTGCCAGAGATCCGCCGAAACCGAGCCTGCGACATGGACCGTCGAGCCGCGATTGCCGAGCAGGAAATCGCCGAGCGGCGTTTCCGTCGACCGGAAGGCGATGCCGTCAATGCGGCTGCCGTCATGGCCCTCGAGCGTGACCTTGACATGATTGGCGCCGACTTGACGGCTGTCGCGCAGCCGATGCTGGGGAAATGCGAAAACCGGCTGCGGATGGGCTGAGCCATAGGGACCTGCCTGGTCGAGAAGGTCGACGAGGTCCAGCGTCGCCCCGGCCGCCGCCAGCGCGCCGTCGAGCTTGAGGGTCTGCACGGTAACCAGTTCGCGTACCGCGCTCTCGGCGCGCTCTTCGAAGAATTGGCGCAATCGCCCGAGTTTGGCCCGCTCGACCGTCAGGCCGGCCGCCATGGCATGTCCGCCCCCTTTTACGAGGAGACCGTCGTCGACGGCCGCGCGAACGAGCCTGCCCATGTCGAAACCGGTGATCGATCGGCCGGAGCCCGTCCCCCGGCCGCTCGGATCGAAGGCGATGGCAAAGGCCGGCCGGCGGAATTTCTCCTTGATGCGCGCCGCAATGAGGCCAACGATGCCAGGGTGCCAGTTTTCCCTGGCGGTGAGGATCACGGAGGCCCCCTCGCCCGTGCCGTATTCCGCCAGCACTTCCGCCTCCGCCTCGGCGAGCATCGCCGCCTCCATCGCCTGCCGCTCTCGATTGAGTTCATCGAGCTGGCTGGCGATCTCCTCGGCCGCCGTTGCGTCATCGAGGGCCAATAGCCGGCTGCCGAGCGCGGCATCGCCGATTCTGCCACCCGCGTTGATGCGTGGTCCGATCAGAAAGCCGAGGTGATAGGGCGTGACCGGGCCGCCGATCGCGGCCTTGCGCAGCAGGGCTGCCAGCCCGTTATTGCCCATGTGCCGCGCCGCGATCAGTCCTTTGACTACATAGGCACGGTTCAGCCCCTTGAGTGGAACCACGTCGCAGACTGTTGCCAGCGCGACAAGGTCGAGCAGTGCCAGCAGATCGAACGAGGCGGCACGCGCATTGCCCTCAAGCCGCAGCACCCGCAACGTGTTGACGAGCACCAGATAGACGACGCCCGCCGCACAGAGGTGCCCCTGCCCGGACAAATCGTCCTCGCGATTCGGATTGACGAACGCGTGACAAGGCGGAAGCGTCGCGCCGACCTGGTGGTGATCGATGACGACCACGTCGACCCCGCGCTCGGCAGCAACGGCGAGCGACTCATGGCTGGTCGAACCGCAGTCGACGGTGACGATCAGACCTGCGCCGTTGCCGATCAGCTGCTCGATTGCCTGCGGGTTCGGTCCGTAGCCCTCGAAGATGCGATCCGGAATATAGATCTCGGCTTGGACGTCGAAATGACGGAGGAACCGCAGCATCAGCGCCGATGACGCAGCGCCATCGACGTCGTAGTCGCCGAATATCGCGACTTTCTCCCCGCGGCGAATGGCATGAGCGAGCCGCTCTGCGGCCTTGCGGCAATCGGTAAGGACGTCCGGATCGGGCATCAGCGCGCGAAGCGTCGGATCGAGAAATTGGGCCGCGACGTCCAGGCCGACCCCGCGGCCTGCCAACACCCGTGCGATGAGCTCTGAATAGCCGTGCACCTGGCTGATCGCCAGGGCGCGATTCTGCCCGGCCTGATCAAGGCGCGAGACCCAGCGTTGACCGCTGATCGAGCGTTCGACGCCGAGAAATGCCCGCTCTATCGGATCCGCCAATACGTCCATGCTGCCTGTCCGCCCGAAGTCCTCCACGTTCTTAACGAAGATTTCGAGGCGGAAAAACCGGCTGGCCGCGCACTCCGGCCCGCAACAGACATGCCGGAGTGGTTTCTCAACAGTTTTAACGCAAAAGCGCGATCACCAGTCCTTGGGCCGCTCGATGCGGATCACCTGCGGCTCTCCAACGAGATAACCCTCGCCCTTGATCGAGACGATCGCCTTGCGCACCGAAGCTTCGTGCGTGGCATGCGTGACCAGGATGATCGTCTTCGGCTCGGCAGGATCCGCGTAATGCTTGGAATGCTGCATGATGGACTCAAGCGAGATGTCGTTATCCGCCATATGCCGGGCAATGTTGGCGAAGACGCCCGTGCGATCGACCACTTTCAGACGGATGAAATATCCGCCCTCGTGACTCTGCATCCGGGCCTGCTTGTAAGGCAGCAGGGCCGTGGTGGGCCGTCCGAACGCCGGGACGTGTTGGGCGCCCGGGCGGCTCTTGGCGATGTCGGCGATATCGCCCAGCACGGCCGAGGCCGTCGCATTGCCGCCGGCGCCGGGGCCGACCATCAGCAATTCGCCCAGAATGTCGGACTCGACCGCGACCGCATTCGTCACGCCGTCGACCTGTGCGATGACGGAATCATAGGGCACCATCGTCGGGTGGACCCGCTGCTCGATACCGCTGTCGGTGCGCTGCGCCACGCCGAGCAGCTTGATGCGGTAGCCAAGATCGGCGGCTGCCTGGATGTCCTCGATCGAAATATTGGTGATGCCTTCCAGGTAGATATCGTCGGCGGCGATCGCCGTGCCGAACGCCAGGCTGGTCAGGATCGAGAGCTTGTGGGCGGTGTCGTTGCCCTCGATATCGAAGGCCGGGTCCGCTTCGGCGTAGCCAAGGCGCTGCGCTTCCTTCAGGCAGGCTTCGAAGGTCAGCCCCTCCTTCTCCATCTTGGTCAGGATGTAGTTGCAGGTCCCGTTCATGATCCCATAGACGCGCGAGACGGTATTGCCCGTCAGCGATTCGCGGAGCGCCTTGATGACCGGGATGCCGCCTGCGACCGCCGCCTCGTAGTTGATGAGCGCACCCTGTTCCTCGGCAATGCCGGCAAGCTCGATGCCGTGCTTCGCCAGCAGCGCCTTGTTGGCGGTGACGACATGGATACCGCGCTTAAGTGCCGCCTTCACCGAGGAATAGGCCGGGTTCCCGGCTCCGCCCATCAACTCGACGAAGACATCGATATCCGCTTCGGAGGCGAGCGCCACCGCGTCCTCGAACCAGGTGGTCTTGGCAAGATCGACGCCGCGGTCCTTGCTGCGATCCCTTGCCGCCACGGCAACAAGCTCGATCGGCCTTCCGCACGTCGTTGCCAGCATCTCATGACGTTCCTGGAGAATCCGCACGAGCGAGGCACCAACCGTCCCCAAGCCCGCAATGCCGATTTTGAGGGCATCTGCCATAGCAAGTTCCTAACATGTAGAAGGCGCCCCGCCGGATTGGCGGGGCCATTTTGCGCGAAAGTCGGCTTTTTTCTCACCGATGTGCATTCAGCGAGACGACATTGTGCATCGTCTCATCCGCCGTCGACAGGAAGCGCTTGATGTTGCGCGCCGCCTGGCGGATGCGGTGCTCGTTTTCAACGAGCGCCAGGCGGACATAGTCGTCGCCCTGCTCGCCGAAGCCGATGCCGGGCGCGACTGCGACGTCCGCCTTCTCGACGAGCAGCTTGGAGAACTCCAGCGAACCGAGATGGCGGAACTTCTCGGGGATCTTCGCCCAGGCGAACATCGTCGCCGGCGGCGGCGGCACCTCGAAGCCGGCCTTGCCGAAGCTGTCGACCATCACGTCGCGGCGACGCTTGTAGATGTTGCGCACCTCGGCAATGTCACTGCCGTCGCCGTTCAGTGCCTGGGTGGCGGCCACCTGGATCGGCGTGAAGGCGCCATAATCGAGGTAGGACTTCACCCGCGTCAGCGCCGCAATCAGCCGCTCGTTGCCGACCGCGAAGCCCATCCGCCAGCCGGGCATCGAGAAGGTCTTCGACATGGAGGTAAATTCGACCGTCACGTCGATCGCGCCCGGCACTTCGAGGACCGAGGGCGGCGGCACGTCATCGAAGTAGATTTCCGAATAGGCGAGGTCCGACAGCACGATGATGTCGTGCTTCTTCGCGAAGGCGATGACGTCCTTGTAGAAATCGAGCGTCGCGACCTGCGCGGTCGGATTGGAGGGATAGTTGAGGATCAGCGCCAGGGGCTTCGGGATCGAGTGCTTCACGGCGCGCTCGAGCGGCGGGAAGAAGCTCTCGTCCGGCTCCACCGAGATCGACCGAATGACGCCGCCGGCCATCAGGAAGCCGAAGGCGTGGATCGGATAGGTGGGGTTCGGACACAGGACGACGTCACCCGGAGCGGTGATCGCCTGCGCCATGTTGGCGAAGCCTTCTTTCGACCCGAGCGTCGCGACGACCTGCGTCTCGGGATTGAGCTTGACGCCGAAGCGGCGGGCATAATAGGCGGCCTGGGCGCGGCGCAGCCCCGGAATGCCCTTCGACGAGGAATAACGATGGGTGCGCGGGTCCTGGACGACTTCGCAAAGCTTGTCGACGATCGACTGCGGAGTGGGAAGATCCGGATTGCCCATGCCAAGGTCGATGATGTCAGCACCGGCGGCTCGCGCGCTTGCTTTCAAACGGTTGACCTGTTCGAAAACATAGGGCGGCAAACGCCGGACTTTATGAAACTCTTCCATCTCCAGACCTCATTTGGCGCGCGCTTTTGCGGGCCTGTTCGGCAATCGCTCAACATGCGCGGGGTGAATGGGCCGTCATTGCGGCCATTCAACGCTTTGCGGCCAAATCACGAGAAAGGCAAGTGCTAATTCTCGATCTGTTTCAGCGCTTCGGCCCCATGCTGTTCAGCGAGCAACTGCAATTCCTTCAGACGGCGCTGATACTCCGCTTCGGAGATGACGCCGGATTTACGCTGCGCGGCAAGCGCCGTCAGCTGCCCCTGCATGCTCACCGCCTCTTCGTCGGTCATCTGCTGCATGGCGGCAGGCTTCTGCCCATACACCGAAGGGTAGGTGGCAAGATCGGCCGTCGAATTGCATCCGGCAACCATGCCTGCAAGAATCAACCCGGAAATCCGGGAAAGCGAACGCTGGTTTCCGACGACGAGCATGCTGGCGATGACCTCTGTTTTTAAGGGGCGACGATGCGCTAGCCCTTGTAATCATTTTCGGGCAGAATGTAAAAATACAAAACAAACAACGTGCTGTGGAGGACGCCGGGTGACATCAGACAAGGCCGAGGACACCACGGGCAAGGGCGGCTTTTCAGGCTTCGATCCCAAATCGGTCGAGCCTTACATCGTCAAGGACCCCCATAACCTGGCGATCAACCTGGCCCGCGCGGTCGAACAGATGGGAAAGGCGGCGTCCGCATGGTTGGCGCCGCGGGAGACCGGCGAGAAAAAAGACACCTACGCCGAGCCCGTCTCCGACATGGTCAAGACACTCTCCAAAGTCTCCGAATACTGGCTTTCCGATCCGCGCCGGACGCTGGAAGCGCAGACGCATCTGATGGGGAGCTTCTTCGACATCTGGTCGCGAACACTGCACCGGATGGCCGGTGACAGCGGCGCCGAATCGGAGAGCCTCCAACGCAACGACAAGCGCTTTGCGGACGAGGACTGGGTGAGGAATCCCTTTTTCGACTTCATTCGCCAGGCCTATTTCGTGACATCCGACTGGGCGGAGCAAATGGTCAAAGAGGCCGAGGGGCTCGACGACCACACCCGGCACAAGGCGGCCTTCTACGTCCACCAGATTTCTAGCGCGCTCTCTCCGTCCAATTTCATCACGACCAATCCGCAACTCTACCGGGAGACCGTGGCATCGAGCGGTGCAAATCTCGTCAAGGGCATGCAGATGCTCGCCGAGGACATGGCCGCCGGGCGCGGCGAGCTCCGGCTCAGACAAACGGATACCAGCAAGTTCGCCATCGGCGAGAACATTGCAATCACCCCCGGCAAGGTGATCGCACAATCCGATATTTGCCAGGTCATCCAGTACGAAGCGAGCACCGAAACGGTGCTGAAGCGGCCGCTCCTGATCTGCCCGCCGTGGATCAACAAGTACTACGTGCTCGACCTCAACCCGCAAAAGTCCTTCATCAAATGGGCAGTGGACCAGGGCCACACGGTCTTCGTCATCTCCTGGGTCAATCCGGATGAGCGCCACGCCCGAAAGGACTGGGAAGCCTATGCGCGTGAAGGCGTCGGTTTCGCGCTCGACACCATCGAACAGGCAACTGGCGAGCGCGAGGTCAATGCGATCGGCTACTGCGTCGGCGGCACTTTGCTCGCCGCCACCCTGGCGCTCCATGCCGCCGAGGGCGACGACCGGATCCGCTCGGCGACGCTCTTCACCACCCAGGTGGATTTCACCTACGCAGGCGACCTCAAGGTCTTTGTCGACGACGACCAGATTCAACAGATCGAAGCCAAGATGAGCGCGACCGGCTATCTCGAAGGCTCGAAAATGGCGACCGCATTCAACATGCTTCGCGCTTCCGAGTTGATCTGGCCCTATTTCGTGAACAACTATCTCAAGGGACAGGACCCCCTGCCCTTCGACCTGCTCTACTGGAATTCCGATTCGACGCGGATGCCCGCCGCCAACCACTCCTTCTATCTTCGCAATTGCTATCTCGAGAACAAGCTCGCGAAGGGTGAGATGGCGCTTGCCGGCCGCAAGGTGTCGCTCGGCGACGTGACGATCCCCATCTACAACCTTGCCACCAAGGAAGATCACATCGCACCGGCGAAATCCGTTTTCCTCGGCAGCGGGCTATTTGGCGGCAAGGTTACCTTCGTTCTATCCGGCTCTGGCCACATTGCCGGCGTCGTCAATCCGCCTGACAAGAGCAAATACCAGTTCTGGACGGGTGGACCTCCCAAGGGCGATTTGGAGGCATGGTTGGAGAAGGCAAAGGAAACGCCGGGCTCCTGGTGGCCGCATTGGCACGACTGGGTCGAACGGCTCGACAAGCGGCGCGTTCCCGCCCGTAAGGCCGGAGGGCCGCTCAACTCCATCGAGGAAGCGCCGGGTTCCTACGTGCGCGTACGCGCCTGACCCGCGGAAACGCATCGTGAACTTCTCCCGCCCGCTCGTTCCAGCGACGCTTCTCAAGCGTTACAAACGTTTCCTCTTCGATGCAGACCTTGCCGACGGGACGCGAATCACCGGATCTTGCCCGAATACCGGCTCGATGCGCGGCCTGACGGCGCCCGGATCGGCAATCTGGCTGTCGGAGCATGACTCGCCAACGCGCAAGTATCGCCACATGCTGGAAATCGTCGAGGCGAACGGCACGCTTGTCGGCATCAATACCGGGCTGCCAAACCGAATCGCCGAGGAAGCGATCGTCGCCGGACTGGTCAGCGATCTCCATACTTATGAAGTCCTGCGCCGCGAACAGAGATACGGGCGCAATTCAAGGATCGACATTCTGCTTAGCGATCCGGCAAAAGGCCTTGCCTATGTCGAGGTGAAGAATGTCCATTTCAGCCGCGCCGAGGCGTTGGCGGAGTTTCCGGACAGCCCGACGGAGCGCGGCGCCAAGCACCTTGACGAACTCGGGGACATGGTCGAGGCGGGACACCGGGCGATCATGCTGTATGTTGTTCAAAGAAACGACTGCAGCGTCTTGCGGATATGCCGCGACCTCGATCCGGTTTATGCTCGGGCTTTCGAACGGGCCGCTGCGCGCGGCGTCGAAGCCTATGCGATCAGATGCGCGGTATCGCCCTTCGAGATCGTGCCGGCCGGAGCGATGATAGTGGACGAACCGGTCCTTGCTGATTTAAGAAAACCGCCTGAAACATCGAAAGTCTTGGAATGGTAACTTATATCGAGGCCGGCGCTGCCCCCTACAAAAACACCGGCGTCATTCGTCTCTACGGACCGGATGGATTCGAAGGCATGCGCAAGGCCTGTCAGGTGACGGCACGCTGCCTCGACGAACTGGTGTCGCGGGTGAGGCCCGGCGTGACGACGGAAGAGATCGATCGCTTCGTCTTCGAGTTCGGCATGGACCACGGTGCGCTGCCCGCGACCTTGAACTATCGCGGATATACCAAGTCGTCCTGCACCTCGATCAACCACGTCGTCTGCCACGGCATACCGAACGACAAGCCCCTGCGCGACGGCGATATCGTCAACATCGACGTGACCTATGTCGTCGATGGCTGGCATGGCGATTCCAGCCGGATGTACCCGGTCGGCGAGATCAAGCGCGCCGCCGAACGCCTGCTCGAAGTCACGCATGAATGCCTGATGCGCGGCATAGCAGCGGTTCGACCCGGGGCCCGTACCGGCGCGATCGGCGAGGCAATCCAGATCTATGCGGAGTCGGAGCGCTGCTCGGTCGTCAGAGACTTCTGCGGCCACGGCGTAGGCCGCCTGTTCCACGATGCTCCAAACATCCTCCACTATGGCCACGCCAGTGAGGGGCCGGAACTCAAGGAGGGCATGATCTTCACGATCGAGCCGATGATCAATCTCGGCCGGCCGCATGTGAAGGTGCTCTCGGACGGCTGGACGGCGGTGACGCGCGACCGGTCGCTTTCGGCGCAGTACGAACACACCGTCGGCGTTACGGCGAACGGCTGCGAAGTTTTCACCCTTTCACCGGCCGGCCTTTTTGAGCCCGGCGTCCGCGCACTGGGCAACGCGTGACGAATCCGCCCCTTTTTCCTGAACCGGACGCGGCTCAGCACGCCGACGAACGGCATTCGTCGCGCAGCAGAAGACGCGGAAGCTCGACAAGGTGCCGGCTCTTGGCGGCAGCGCCGAGGCGCACTATCACGGCCGCCGCGATCGGCTACGGGTTCGCTACCGGGAACAAGGCGATGCGGCGCTCGCCGATTAAGAGATCCTCGAACTCATTCTGTTCCGCCTCATTCCCGCCGCGACACGAAGCGATCGCCAAGGACCTTCTCGCTCGCTTTGGCACGCTTGCCGGGTCTTCGGCGCGCCGCAGCACCTGCTGCAGGAGGTCGAGGGCGGCGGCGGATCCGTCGCGCTCGACCTGAAACTCATCGCGACCGCAGCACAGAGGATGCTGAAGAGCGAACTGCGCAACAAGTAGGTTCTGTCTCCTGGACCGCCGTGGACTATTGTCACGCTGCAATGGCGCATGAAACGAAGGAACAGTTCCGCATCCTGTTTCTCGACAAACGCAACACGCTGATTGCCGATGAAGTGCAGCAGCAGGGAACGATCGACCATACCGCCGGTCTATCCGCGCGAGGTCGTCAAGCGTGCCCCTGGAGCTTTCCGCGACCGCCTTGATCCTGGTCCATAATCATCCGTCGGGAGATCCGACGCCATCGCGGGCGGATATAGAAATGACACGTCAGCATGAAGGGGCTGCGACTGTTCTAGTCCAGCTGCTGACAAATCCCCCAAATCGCTTTGATCCCATCGAGAGCGCTCCGCAATATCTCTCGATTAAATGAATTTAGATCGAATGCAGCATCGACCCCTACCAAGGTGGCATTCTCTACGCATTGCGGTCGCACAGAATGTTATAAGTACCAAGGTGACACTGCTACCGAGACGGGTCATCCTTGATCGTCATAGAAATTCATCTTCACAATGGGGAGGAAATCGATGACTTCAAAGAAACTCGCGAAAACAATCTTTCTAAGCGTTGGCATAGCACTTGTCGGATCGACTGCTTACTTACTGCCCACCGGAGGAAACCGCCAAGGGTAACAATGGCTGGGGACGAGAGAAAAACAAAGGTACGCACGACGGCACCAACGCCGGAAGCGACGACAGTGCCACGGCGGACTCGAATTTTGCCAGCACGGAACGATAGTGCCGGGTCAAATGGATTCGGTGGCGACGTTCGGTTGGCCCCACCGAACTTCATCATCCGCTGCCAAGCTGCCCTCCCCCAGTCCGTCCGATCAAAGCCAGCGAGCCCGCTTGAAGAAGCGATAGAGCGTCGCGCACAGCCCGACGATCACGGCCAATACGAGAAAATAGCCGTAGCGGAAGTGCAATTCCGGCATCTCCTCGAAGTTCATGCCGTAGATCCCGGCGATCGCCGTGGGGACTGCCAGGATTGCCGCCCACGAGGCAAGCTTGCGCGAGATTTCCGTCTGCTCGGACTGGCCGATCATCAAGCTTGCCTCGAAGGTGAAGGCAAGCACTTCGCGAAGCGCGTCAATGTCCTCCTGGACGCGGCGGACGTGATCGGTGACATCGCGGAAAAGCGGCTGCATGGCCGCGTCCATTCCCGGCAATTCGAGATGCTCGTGCCGTCGGCAGACATCGACCAGCGGAACGGCGGCATTGCGCAAGCGCAGCAGATTGCGCCGGAGCATGTAGAGTCGCTCGATATCCCCCTTGTCCAACCGGGAGCGCAGCAGCCGGTCTTCCAGTTCCTCCACTTGGCTGTGGATCGCCTCTACCACCGGCATGTAGTTATCGACGATGAAGTCGAGGATCGAATAAAGAATATAGTTTTCGCCATGAGCCAACGCGGCCGGCGAGGACTCGCAGCGCTGCCTCACCGCCATGTAGGACGTCGACGGGCCGTGACGAACGGATACGACATAGCCGCGCCCGACGAATAGGTGAGTCTCACCGAAGGCGATCTCCTCGTCGACCATATGGGCCGTGCGAGCCACGACGAAGATTGCGTCGCCGTAGATTTCGAGCTTCGGACGCTGATGCGCCTTGCCGGCGTCCTCGATTGCCAGATCATGCAGGTCGAATTCCTTCTGCACCTGCCGAAGCAAGTCCTGGTCCGGCTCATGCAGGCCGATCCAGATCACGACGTTTTCGCGGTTTCGCCACTCTCCGGCCTCTTCAATCTGGATGTCGCGAAGGCGCCGCCCGTCCTGGTAGACGGCGGCCGCCACGACGCCGGGGCGACTGCTCGCCGTCTCTGCGGCCGCGTGCTCGCTGACATCGCTGTGCGCGGGCTGCGAACCATTCGACGGACCATTCATCCACTCGAGCGCCATGCCTCTCCGTCCTCCCTTTCCCGCCGTCGAATGCGAGCAGCATAGCGATATTTGGCATCGGACGCATCCAGGACAGATCGTTGCGGCATTGCTACTTCATCAAACGGTCCGATTGACGATATAGATGTCCGTGCGCGAATTTTGCCGCATTGCAAAAACGATTCTCGCTTGGGTCAGGGGAAGCGTTCATGAACCAGTTCGATCTTATCGTCGTCGGCAGCGGTCCCGCCGGACGCAGAGGCGCAATTCAGGCGGCCAAGCTTGGCAAGAAAGTGCTCGTCATCGAGCAGGGCAAGCGCGTTGGCGGCGTCTCGGTCCACACCGGGACGATTCCATCCAAGACGCTGCGCGAGACGGCACTCAACCTCTCAGGGTGGCGCGAGCGCGGCTTCTATGGCCGTTCCTACCGGGTGAAGCAGGAGATCAGCGCCGAGGATCTGCGCCAGCGCCTGATCATCACGCTCAACCACGAGGTGGAGGTCCTGGAGCATCAATTCGCGCGAAACCGCGTCCAGCACATCCGCGGCAGGGCAAGCTTCGTCGATCCGACCACGCTCGAAGTCATCAAGGACGACGGCGAGAGCATAAACGTTTCCGGCACCAGTATCCTGCTCGCAGTTGGCACGAAACCCTTTCGACCGGATTATATTCCGTTCGACGGGAAGACCGTTGTCGATAGCGACGAGCTCCTCGAGATGCGGGATCTGCCGCGCTCGCTCGTGGTCATTGGCGCCGGGGTCGTCGGCATCGAATATGCCACCATCTTCAGCGCGCTCGACACGCAGGTGACAGTGATCGACCCCAAGGCGACCATGCTCGACTTTATCGACAAGGAGATTGTCGAGGACTTCACCTATCAGCTACGGGACCGCAACATGAAGCTCAACCTCGGCCAGAAAGCCGAGAAGGTGGAGCGCCTCGATAATGGTAAGGTTATGCTTACACTCGACAATGGCCGCAAAATCACGACGGATATGGTCCTGTTTGCCGCCGGCCGCATGGGAGCTACCGATGCGCTCAATCTCGGGGCCGCCGGTCTCGAAGCGGACAGCCGCGGGCGGCTCAAGGTCAACCCGGAAACATTCCAAACTGCCGTTCCGAACATCTATGCCGCAGGCGACGTGGTCGGCTTCCCGAGCCTCGCTTCGACCTCGATGGAACAGGGCCGCGTCGCAGCGCGCGTCGCCGTCGGCGCAATCGCCAAGGAGCCGCAGAAATACTTCCCCTACGGCATCTATGCCGTGCCGGAAATATCCACCTGCGGGCTGTCCGAAGAGGAAGTGAAGGAACGCGGCATCCCTTACGAATGCGGCATCGCCCGTTTCCGCGAAACGTCGCGCGGGCACATCATGGGGCTCGATGCGGGCCTCCTGAAGATGATCTTCTCGCTGAAGACCCGGCGCCTGCTCGGCGTGCACATCCTTGGCGAAGGCGCCACCGAACTCGTCCATATCGGCCAGGCGGTTCTGAACCTGAAGGGAACGATCGAATATTTCGTCGAAAACACTTTCAACTACCCGACCCTTGCGGAGGCCTACAAGATCGCCGGGCTCGACGCCTGGAACCGCATGGGCGAGATCAAGGCCTAGAACGCCGCGCGTTCGAATGAACGCGCAAAGGACGCTCTAGCATTTTGAATCTAGAGCAACTCTTCTGCTTTCAGTGTTTCCTTGAAAGCAGGATGCTCTAGTAGGTTCTCGCACCTCGCCTCCTGCAATCCCGGCCGCCGATTTCGGCGGCTTTTCTCTTTTGCTCAAACGAAAAGGCCGCCCGGAAGGCGGCCTTCAAATGCTCTGGAGAATGCCGATTACTCGGCGCTCTCGTCCGCGGCCTTCTTCTTGGCCGGAGCCTTCTTCTTCGGTGCTGCGGCTTCTTCGCCTTCGGCAGCTTCGGCCTTGGCAGCCGCCTTCTTCTTGGCGGGTGCCTTCTTTGCCGGCTTGTCTTCGGCTTCGTCCTCAGCCATCAGTTCGTCCTTGGAGACCGTCTTGTCGGTCACCGAGACTTCCGAAAGCAGGTGATCGACGACCTTCTCTTCGAAGAGCGGAGCGCGCAGCGAAGCGGCAGCACCGGGGGTGTTCTTGAAATAGTCGAGGATCTGCTTTTCCTGGCCAGGGAACTGACGCAGCTGCTCGAACAGCGAGCGCTGCATTTCGTCATCGCTCACCTGAACGCCGGCCCTCTCGCCGATTTCGGAGAGAACGAGGCCGAGACGGACGCGGCGCTCAGCGAGCTTGCGGTATTCGGCACGAGCTTCCTCTTCCGTCGTGTCCTCATCGGCGAAGGTCTTGCCGGCCTGCTCAAGATCGGTGTTGATCTGGCGCCAGATGTTCTCGAATTCGGCGTTGACGAGGCGCTCGGGCGTTTCGAACTGGTAGAGTTCGTCGAGCTGGTCGAGGAGCTGGCGCTTGACCTTCTGGCGGGTGACCGAACCGTACTGGCTTTCGATCTGGCCGCGCACGATTTCCTTCAGCTTGTCGGCCGATTCGAGGCCGAGCTTCTTTGCCAGTTCGTCGTTGATTTCGATCGGAGCAGCGCCGGCAACATCCTTCACGGTGATGTCGAAGGTTGCTTCCTTGCCAGCGAGGTTGGCGGCCGGATAATCGGCCGGGAAGGTGACCGTAATCGTCTTCTCGTCGCCGGCCTTGACGCCGACGAGCTGCTCTTCGAAGCCGGGGATGAAGCGGTTGGAGCCGAGGACCAGTTCGGCGTCCTCGTCCTTGCCGCCGTCGAAGGCGACGCCGTCTACCTTGCCGAGATAGTCGATGATGACACGGTCGCCGTTGGCTGCCTTGCCCTTCTTAGATTCATAGGTGCGCGCGCTTTCGGCGATACGCAGGATCTGCTCGTTGACTTCGTCCTCGCTGATCTCGATGACTTCGCGGGTCACCTTGATGCCGGTCGCATCCTTGAGCTCGATCGGCGGGATGATCTCGTAAGCGAGTGTGAATTCGAAATCGGCTTCGGCCTTGAGGATCTTGTCGGCTTCGGCCTCGTCCTCGGTCATGGCCACTTCAGGCTGCGTGGCCGACTTTTCGCCGCGGCTCGTCAGAATTTCGGTCGGCTTTTCGCGAACGATCTCGTTGACGAGATCGGCCATGATCGACTTGCCGTAGACCTTCTTCAGATGCGCAACCGGCACCTTGCCGGGGCGGAAGCCGTTGATGCGGACACGGTCCTTCACCTCGGCCAGGCGCTCGTTCATCCGAGTTTGCATTTCGTTGGCCGGGATTACGACCTTGAGTTCGCGCTTCAGCCCTTGAGCGAGCGTTTCGATAACCTGCATGTTCAAACCTTCACTTCACGTTGACAGTGCTCTTGCCCCGAGAGGTCTGGCGAGCACTTGAGCCGATCCATTTGCCGGGAGTGGCTTTACGCAATTCCGCAACCGTTTTGCAAGCAAAATGGCATTTTGCCCGCTCTCCTCACCTTCGAATACCGACATGTGGCCGCGATATGTCCCGGTGCGATTGGAAGACTTGAACCATTTCGCCTTGCCGCACCAGAACCAAAGTCACCGCCACGCAATGTCGATCTGCCAGATGCCAGTGAACCCAATCACTTAGCCGCGACCGCCACGTCGCTCTCGACAGGACGTCACGAAGTCATGGCACATTCGCAGTGTGTCAAGGGCGCCAAATACACCCGATAGCCGCCGAATGGCAAGCATTTCCGGTGCGGAAGACCAGTGCAGTTGTCGCTGTCCGCGGGGCTACATATCAACTGAGACGCAGAACACCGGCGCCTGTTCCGTGCCATCGCCACGGTCTCCACGCAAGGCTTGCCAAAATGCCTGTCATTGTTCTACAGGCTTCGGACACACCTCCGTTGCCCGGTTGGTGGAATTGGTAGACACACTTGGTTTAGGTCCAAGCGCGAGAGCATGGGGGTTCGAGTCCCTCACCGGGCACCATCTTTGCAGCGGGCGCATCCCCACCACGTGAGTACCCGGTTCAACGCTACAGCCGCAGCTCATCGGGCCTGGCGCATGTCAAGGCTCGCGGATGGCCCTCGTCGATGCCGCGCAGCAGCGGATAGAGGAAGACATCACCGTTCGCTGCCCCACCATTATTTCGGCGGAGACCGTCATGCCAGGCAGAAGTTGCACCGGCCCGGCAGAGGCCCGGAGCGGGGTGTCAGCGAGCGCGACGCGCGCTTTTGGAGAGGCCCGCTGCCTCGCCTCCCCTTGCTGCTCATTCGGGGTGAAAGCGTCGCGACTGATGGTGCGGGTCGTGCCTGAGGCCGTGCCAAATTTCTGAAACGGATAGGCATCGAACTTGGCTCGCACCTCTCGCCCGCGGCGATAAGCCCGATGTCGCGGGAATTGATCGAAACTTCCGCTTCGAGCGGCACATTGACGGGCACGAGCGTCACGATCGGTTCGGCTTCGCGCACGACCGAGCCGACTGAGCATGCCAGATCGAGTACGACGGAATCGGCGGGCGCCGTCAGCGCCACCATGTCTCGGCGCAACTCCATCCTCTTCAACTCTTCGGGCGCCGTATCGCGCTGGCCGCGCAGTTCGACAAGCTGCTCCGTGGACGCGCGACGGAAATCCTCGATGCAGGCCTGCCGATCGGCCCGCAGCCGCGCTAGGGCGCGAACCGTCCTCTTACCGGACAGCTACCGTCAACTCAGCCAACCGCTCCTTGCAGATTGTCCCGACGAGACGGCGAAGCTGCTCGGTCCGCTCGATAAGCCAAGCGAGCGCCTCCTCGGAAATCTCGAAGTGCTTCGAGTATCGCGCCTTCACATAGGCCTCGTTGAGGATGTTGTACCAGGCGGTAAAACGATGCTGGTCGCGCGGCCATGCCTCTATAAGTCGACTGTCCTGGTCCTCTGCCAAACCTCGCAGAAATTTCAGATTGTGCGACGGCGGGCTGTAGTTGGTGAGGGTCAGTAACAGGCAGGAATAGTTGGTTTCTACGGCCTGATGGAGCACGAAAGTAGCTAGCGGGAGATTAGATCTCTCCAGGTAGAAACGACTGCCATCGGCGAAGTCTTTAGCATTTGCAAAGTGCCTCTCGAAATGCTCACCCGCCACCCTGAGCGCGTCGGCTGGAGAAAGCCGTTTCGGTTCCGCCAGTGGCCGGTCGTCGAGCTCATAGAGAATGATGCCCTCGCGCACGATGTCGACGAAGAAATATTGCCCGTCGGCCAGAAAGTTGTTCACCTCCCGGGCGCCATGGACGATCAGGCCCACCGGTGTCGAGACTCCCTTGTCCCACATAAGCCGGTCGGTCGCCTTGTCCCAGCATTCCGGTTCGGCGAGCTTCTTCGAATTGACGATGACAAGGATGTCGTAGTCGGAACGGTAGCCTTTCATCGTGTGCGGCTCGTCGACGAAGGTGCCGCGCGCATAGGAGCCGAACAGGATGATCTTCAGGATCCGGCCGCGCTTCTTGAAAGCGGCGGAGCTTCCCTCCAGTGCATCGGAAAACTCCTCGTGGATGATCTCAACGACGCGGGCGAGTTCGCGCTGCTTCTTCTCCGGCAGATGTTCGAGGCTCGATCTCATATGCAATCGATAAGACAAACATGATTCGCCGTCTACTGCCTGTATTTCATTGGGTTTTGAGGCGTGACCCGCTGACCCTCAACAAAACTCGCACCTATGACCGGGGAGGTAATGTTCGAAGTCGACTAGATGTGGAGCCTCAATAGGTTGTCCTCGGTGAGGCCGAGTCTGCTGATTGGCGTTTGTGACTTTAGGCTGCCGTGTGG
>MBFK01000064.1 GCA_001704765.1 Sinorhizobium shofinae | reverse complement strand
GACGACGAAGACGACCTGCACGGGCGTCGAAATGTTCCGCAAGCTGCTCGACCAGGGCCAGGCCGGCGACAACATCGGTGCGCTGCTGCGCGGTGTCGACCGCAACGGCGTCGAGCGTGGCCAGATCCTCTGCAAGCCGGGTTCGGTCACCCCGCACACGAAGTTCAAGGCCGAGGCCTACATCCTGACGAAGGAAGAAGGTGGCCGTCATACGCCANCGACGACGAAGACGACCTGCACGGGCGTCGAAATGTTCCGCAAGCTGCTCGACCAGGGCCAGGCCGGCGACAACATCGGTGCCCTGCTGCGCGGTGTCGACCGCAACGGCGTCGAGCGTGGCCAGATCCTCTGCAAGCCGGGTTCGGTCACCCCGCACACGAAGTTCAAGGCCGAGGCCTACATCCTGACGAAGGAAGAAGGTGGCCGTCATACGCCGTTCTTCACCAACTACCGTCCGCAGTTCTACTTCCGCACGACGGACGTGACGGGCATCGTGACGCTGCCGGAAGGCACGGAAATGGTGATGCCGGGCGACAACGTGACGGTCGACGTCGAACTGATCGTGCCGATCGCCATGGAAGAGAAGCTGCGCTTCGCTATCCGTGAAGGCGGCCGCACCGTCGGCGCAGGCATCGTCGCCTCGATCATCAAGTAACAACAAAACGGCTCGGCCGTTTCGGCAGGGACATGGTTGCCCATGTCCCTGCGATTTTTGAAAGAAGCGGCTAGGCGAAACGAATTCAGAAGTTTGAGTGTGTGCCGTCGAAAGGCACACGGGAAACACGAGCAAGGACAAGTCGAATGAACGGCCAGAATATCCGCATCCGCCTCAAGGCGTTTGATCACCGGATCCTCGATGCCTCCACGCGCGAAATCGTGTCGACGGCCAAGCGCACCGGTGCGAGTGTGCGCGGGCCCGTGCCGCTTCCGACCCGGATTGAAAAATTCACGGTCAACCGGTCGCCGCACGTCGACAAGAAGAGCCGCGAACAGTTCGAGATGCGCACGCACAAGCGTCTTCTCGATATCGTTGATCCGACCCCGCAGACGGTTGATGCGCTGATGAAGCTCGATCTGGCCGCCGGCGTCGACGTTGAGATCAAGCTCTAAAGGTCCCGGCGCAAGCCGAAATAACAAGGAAGGTACGTGGAATTTCTCCAACGGCTTCCACGAACAGGAAACCGGAAGGTGCGTGAGGCACCGGACGGGAACCCTTAACAAGAGGCGTGAACCGATGCGTTCAGGTGTGATTGCACAGAAGGTGGGAATGACCCGCGTCTACAACGACGCCGGTGAGCATATCCCGGTAACAGTTTTGCGGCTGGAGAACTGCCAGGTAGTGGCCCACCGCACGGAAGAAAAGAACGGCTATACCGCAGTTCAGCTGGGTGCTGGCCGTTCCAAGGTGAAGAACACGACGAAGGCTCAGCGCGGCCATTTCGCCGCTGCGAGCGTCGAGCCGAAGGCGAAGCTCGTCGAGTTCCGCGTCACCGCTGACAACCTGATCGACATCGGCGCCGAACTCACGGCCGGCCATTTCGTCGCCGGCCAGCTGGTCGACGTCACCGGTACCACGATCGGTAAGGGTTTTGCCGGCGCCATCAAGCGCCACAACTTCGGCGGTCTGCGTGCCACGCACGGCGTATCCGTTTCGCACCGCTCGCATGGTTCGACCGGTTCCAACCAGGATCCGGGCCGCGTCTGGAAGGGTAAGCGCATGGCTGGTCACATGGGCCAGACCCGCGTCACCACGCAGAACCTGGAAGTCGTATCGACCGACGAAGATCGCGGCCTGATCCTGGTCAAGGGCGCCGTTCCCGGCTCCAAGGGGGCATGGATCGTGGTTCGCGACGCAATCAAGTCGGGCACTCCGGAAGGCGCACCGCGCCCCGCCGCTGTGCGCGCCGCAGCATCGAAGTAAGGGAGCCGAATAATGGATCTCACCGTCAAAACCCTCGAGGGCAAGGACGCGGGAAAGGTTTCCCTTTCTGACGCCATTTTCGGCCTCGAACCCCGTGAAGACATCATCGCTCGTGTCGTTCGCTGGCAGCTCGCCAAGCGCCAGCAGGGCACGCATAAGGCAAAGGGTCGCGCCGAAGTCGCCCGCACTGGCGCCAAGATGTACAAGCAGAAGGGTACGGGCCGCGCCCGCCACCATTCCGCTCGTGCTCCGCAGTTCCGCGGCGGTGGCAAGGCTCATGGTCCGGTCGTCCGCAGCCATGCGCACGATCTGCCGAAGAAGATCCGCGCGCTCGGCCTGCGCCACGCGCTGTCGGCCAAGCTGAAGGCTGAAGAGATCATCGTCCTCGACGATCTCGTCGCCAACGAAGCAAAGACGAAGGCGCTCGCCGGCGCATTCGCCTCGCTCGGCCTCACCAACGCTCTGATCATCGGCGGCGCCGAGATCGAGAGCAACTTCAAGCTCGCAGCCCAGAACATCCCGAACGTGGACGTTCTGCCGGTCCAGGGCATCAACGTTTACGACATTCTGCGCCGTGGCAAGCTCGTGCTTTCCAAGGCTGCCGTGGAAGCTCTGGAGGAGCGGTTCAAATGACGGATCTTCGCCACTACGACGTGATCGTGTCTCCCTCGATCACCGAAAAGTCGACGCTGGTTTCCGAACAGAACCAGGTCGTCTTCAACGTCGCCAAGGGCGCTTCGAAGCCTGAGATCAAGGCCGCAGTCGAAGCCCTGTTCGGCGTCAAGGTCACGGCCGTGAACACGCTCGTCCGCAAGGGCAAGCTGAAGCGCTTCCGCGGTTTTGCCGGAAAGCAAAAGGACGTCAAGAAGGCGATCATCACGCTCGCCGAAGGTCAGTCCATCGACGTCTCGACCGGTCTCTAACGGATAGGCCCATTAGGGTAAAAACCCAAAAGGGAACAAGAAAATGGCATTGAAAAGTTTCAATCCGACGACGCCGAGCCAGCGTCAGCTGGTCATCGTGGACCGGGCCGGCCTCTACAAGGGCAAGCCGGTCAAGGCGCTGACCGAGGGCCTGTCCTCCAAGGGCGGCCGCAACAACCTGGGCCGCATCACCGTCCGCTTCCAGGGCGGCGGCCACAAGCGGTCCTACCGTCTGGTCGACTTCAAGCGTCGCAAGTTCGACGTCGAGGGCACGGTCGAGCGTCTGGAATATGACCCGAACCGCACCGCCTTCATCGCGCTCGTCAACTACGCCGACGGCGAACAGGCCTATATCCTGGCGCCGCAGCGTCTTGCCGCCGGCGACAAGGTTATCGCTTCGGACAAGGCTGTCGACGTCAAGCCCGGCAACACGATGCCGCTGCAGTTCATTCCGGTCGGCTCCATCATCCACAACGTGGAAATGAAGCCTGGCAAGGGCGGCCAGATCGCTCGCTCCGCCGGAACCTACGCGCAGCTCGTCGGCCGCGACCAGGGCATGGCGATCCTTCGCCTGAATTCGGGCGAGCAGCGTCTCGTGCACGGCTCTTGCCTTGCATCGATCGGTGCTGTATCGAACCCCGATCACGGCAACATCAATGACGGTAAGGCTGGCCGTTCGCGTTGGCGCGGCAAGCGTCCGCACGTACGCGGCGTCGTCATGAACCCGGTTGACCATCCGCACGGCGGTGGTGAAGGCCGTACGTCCGGTGGCCGCCACCCGGTAACCCCGTGGGGCAAGCCGACGAAGGGCAAGCGCACGCGCTCCAACAAGTCGACCGACAAGTTCATCATGCGCTCGCGTCATCAGCGCAAGAAGTAAGAGAGGAAGTCTCAAGTGGCTCGTTCAGTTTGGAAAGGTCCGTTTGTTGACGGCTATCTTCTCAAGAAGGCTGAGAAGGTCCGCGAAGGCGGTCGCAACGAAGTGATCAAGATGTGGAGCCGCCGCTCCACGATCCTTCCGCAGTTCGTTGGTCTGACCTTCGGCGTCTACAACGGCAACAAGCATGTTCCCGTCTCTGTGTCCGAGGAAATGGTCGGTCACAAGTTCGGTGAATTCGCTCCGACCCGGACCTATTATGGTCATGGTGCGGACAAGAAGGCGAAGAGGAAATAACCATGGGCAAGGCAAAAGCCGAACGCCGGCTGAAGGATAATGAGGCGCAAGCAATTGCGCGTACGATCCGCGTCAGCCCCCAGAAGCTCAACCTCGTTGCCGCGCTGATCCGCGGCAAGAAGGTCGACCGCGCTCTGGCCGAACTTGAGTTCTCCCGCAAGCGCATTGCAGGCACGGTCAAGAAGACGCTTGAATCTGCGATCGCAAATGCTGAGAACAACCACGATCTCGACGTTGATTCGCTCATCGTCGCGGAAGCTTACGTTGGCAAGTCGATCGTGATGAAGCGCTTCCACGCCCGTGGTCGCGGCCGTGCATCGCGCGTTGAAAAGCCGTTCTCGCACTTGACGATCGTTGTTCGTGAAGTGGAAGCCAAAGGGGAGGCCGCATAATGGGCCAGAAGATTAATCCGATCGGTTTCCGTCTCGGCATCAACCGGACTTGGGATAGCCGTTGGTTCGCGGACAACGCCGAATACGGCCAGCTGCTGCATGAAGACCTGAAGATCCGCGCGTACCTGATGGAAGAGCTGAAGGCTGCCGGCATCGCCAAGGTCGTGATCGAGCGTCCGCACAAGAAGTGCCGCGTGACGATCCACTCGGCCCGTCCGGGTCTGATCATCGGCAAGAAGGGCGCCGACATCGAAAAGCTGCGCAAGAAGCTTTCCGAAATGACCAACTCGGAAACGCACCTCAACATCGTTGAAGTGCGCAAGCCTGAAGTCGACGCAACGCTCGTTGCCCAGTCGATCGCCCAGCAGCTCGAGCGCCGCGTGGCTTTCCGCCGTGCGATGAAGCGCGCTGTTCAGTCGGCGATGCGTCTCGGCGCCGAAGGCATCAAGATCACCTGCGCCGGCCGCCTAGGTGGCGCGGAAATCGCCCGTACCGAATGGTATCGCGAAGGCCGCGTTCCGCTGCACACGCTGCGTGCGGACATCGACTACGGCACGGCCGAAGCCGAAACCGCCTTCGGTATCTGCGGCGTCAAGGTCTGGATCTTCAAGGGCGAAATCCTCGAGCACGATCCGATGGCTTCCGAGCGCCGCGCGACCGAGAGTGACAACCAGGGCGGTGGCGGCAGGGACCGTCGTCGTGAAAACGCGTAACATTCGCGCGTGGCAGCCAATATCGGAGAAGTAAAAAAATGTTGCAGCCAAAGCGTACGAAGTATCGCAAGCAGTTCAAGGGCCGCATCAAGGGCGTTGCCAAGGGCGGTTCTGATCTCGCCTTCGGCGAATTCGGCCTGAAGGCTCAGGAACCGAACCGCGTCAATGCGCGCGAGATCGAAGCGGCCCGCCGCGCGATCACCCGCCACATGAAGCGCGCCGGCCGCGTCTGGATCCGCGTGTTCCCGGACGTTCCGGTCACCGCCAAGCCGACCGAAGTCCGCATGGGTAAGGGTAAGGGCTCGGTCGAATACTGGGCATGCAAGGTCAAGCCCGGCCGTATGATGTTCGAGATCGATGGTGTCAGCGAAGAACTCGCCCGTGAGGCACTTCGTCTTGGCGCTGCCAAGCTCTCTGTCAAGACGCGCTTCGTGCAGCGTATCGCAGAGTAAGGAGTGAAGCTCATGAAAGCCGCAGATGTTCGCGCTCTGAGCGCCGACCAACTCAAGGAAGAGCTCGCCAAGCTGAAGAAGGAGCAGTTCAACCTGCGCTTCCAGAAGGCTACCGGCCAGCTCGAAAAGTCTTCGCGTATCGACGAAGTCCGCAAGGACATCGCACGCATCAAAACCATTGCCCGCCAGAAGGCGGCAGAAGCCAAGGCCTAAGGACCAGAATAAATGCCGAAACGCATTCTGCAGGGCACCGTCGTCAGCGACAAGAACGACAAAACCGTCGTCGTCAAGGTCGAGCGCCGCTTTGCGCACCCGATCCTCCAGAAGACCGTACGTCGTTCGAAGAAGTACAAGGCTCACGACGAGAACAACCAGTACAAGGTCGGTGATGTCGTTTCCATCGAGGAATGCGCGCCGATTTCCAAGGACAAGCGTTGGACGGTGATTGCCGCCCAGGCTTGATTTATGCAGGTTTTGCCCGCCGGACCCTTGCGTCTTGGGCAAATATCTGTATGAAGCACGCAATTAAAGCTGGGGAACGCTCGAGTCCGGGCGTTCTTTTGCTTTGAGATGAGCACAATAAGCCGGGCGAGGGGGTTTCGACCCAACCGGCCTGGTAACAACAAGAAGGCGACCTGACATGATTCAGATGCAAACAAACCTCGACGTGGCGGATAATTCCGGCGCACGTCGTGTCATGTGCATCAAGGTGCTGGGCGGCTCCAAGCGCAAGTATGCGTCGATCGGCGACATCATTGTCGTTTCGATCAAGGAAGCCATTCCGCGCGGCCGCGTGAAGAAGGGTGATGTCATGAAGGCCGTTGTCGTTCGCACCGCGAAGGACATCCGCCGTCCGGATGGCAGTGTCATCCGTTTCGACACCAACGCAGCCGTTCTTATCGACAACAAGAAAGAGCCGATCGGCACCCGTATCTTCGGACCGGTTCCGCGCGAACTCCGCGCCAAGAACCACATGAAGATTATCTCGCTGGCTCCGGAAGTACTCTAAGGGAGCGTGAGAGATGCAGAAGATTCGCAAGGGCGACAAGGTCGTCGTACTCACCGGTAAGGACAAGGGCCGCACCGGCGAAGTCATCCAGGTCATGCCGAAGGAAGACCGGGCTGTGGTGCGCGGCGTCAACGTGGTGAAGCGTCACCAGCGCCAGACCCAGAACCAGGAAGCCGGCATTATCAGCAAGGAAGCCCCGATCCACCTTTCGAACATCGCGATCGCCGATCCGAAGGACGGCAAGCCGACCCGCGTTGGCTTCAAGATCGAAGGTGAAAAGAAGGTCCGCGTGGCCAAGCGTTCGGGAGAAGTGATCGATGGCTAAGACCGCTTATGAGCCGCGGCTCAAGAAGGAATATGTAGAGCGCATCCGCAAGGCGATGCAGGAGAAGTTCTCCTACGCCAACGAAATGCAGATCCCGCGCCTCGACAAGATCGTCATCAACATGGGTGTTGGCGAAGCGACCGGCGATTCCAAGAAGCCGTCCGTTGCTGCTGCCGACCTCGCAGCGATTGCCGGCCAGAAGCCGGTGATCACCCGCGCTCGCAATTCCATCGCTGGCTTCAAGCTCCGCGAAGGCATGCCGATTGGTGCCAAGGTTACCCTGCGCGGCGTTCGGATGTATGAGTTCCTGGATCGTCTCGTGAACATCGCTCTGCCGCGTGTTCGCGATTTCCGCGGCCTCAATCCGAAGTCCTTCGATGGTCGTGGCAACTTCGCCATGGGCATCAAGGAGCACATTGTGTTCCCTGAGATCAACTACGACAAGGTTGATCAGATGTGGGGCATGGACATCATCGTTTGCACGACGGCAACTAACGACGACGAAGCGCGCGCTCTGCTTGCAGAGTTCAACTTCCCGTTCCGTCAGTAATCCGTAACGACAAGCGTAAAGAAGGATAACTGTTATGGCGAAAACGAGCGCAGTTGAAAAGAACAAGCGCCGCCGCAAACTGGTTGCCGGACAAGCCGCTAAGCGTGCGGCCCTCAAGGCAATCATCATGAACCAGTCTTTGCCGATCGAAGAGCGGTTCAAGGCCACCCTCAAGCTGGCAGAACTGCCCCGCGACGGATCGAAGACCCGCATCCGCAACCGTTGCGAAGTCACCGGCCGTCCGCGCGCCTACTATCGCAAGCTTCGCATGTCGCGTATCGCGCTTCGCGAACTGGGCAATCTCGGCAAGGTGCCGGGCGTCGTCAAGTCGAGCTGGTAAGGAGACGGGTACATGGCAATGACTGATCCTTTGGGCGATATGCTCACCCGTATCCGCAACGGTGCTGCTCGCCGCAAGTCCAGCGTTTCGACGCCGGCTTCCAAGCTGCGCGCGCGCGTTCTGGATGTCCTTCAGGCCGAAGGCTATATCCGCGGATACTCTGAAGTCGAATTCGGCAACGGCAAGGCCGAGCTGAACATCGAACTGAAATACTACGAAGGTGCGTCCGTGATCCGTGAGATCTCGCGCGTCTCCAAGCCGGGCCGCCGGGTCTATGTCTCGGTCAAGTCCATTCCGCAGGTCGCGAACGGCCTCGGCATCACCATCCTTTCGACCCCGAAGGGCGTGATGGCCGATCACCAAGCACGCGAACAGAATGTTGGTGGCGAGATTCTTTGCTCGGTCTTCTAAGACCGGGCAAGATCTCCATAGCGAACAGACAGGTATAAAAATGTCTCGTATCGGTAAGAAACCCGTTCAAGTTCCGGCAGGCGTCACGGCTAGCGTTGATGGCCAGAAGGTAACGGCGAAGGGTCCGAAGGGCGAACTGTTCTTCGTCGCAAACGACGAAGTCTCAGTGAAGCTCGATAACAATGCGGTTGTCGTTCAACCGCTCAATGAAACCAAGGATGCTCGTGCGAAGTGGGGCATGTCCCGCACGATGATCGAGAACATCTTCAAGGGCGTCAAGGACGGCTACGAGCGCAAGCTCGAAATCAACGGTGTCGGCTACCGCGCTTCCATGCAGGGCAAGAACCTGCAGCTGGCGCTCGGCTTCAGCCATGACGTCGTCTACCAGACGCCTGAAGGCATCACGATCGCTGTGCCGAAGCCGACGGAAATCGTCGTTTCCGGCATCAACAAGCAGCAGGTCGGCCAGGTTGCCGCGGAAATCCGCGAATACCGCGGCCCCGAGCCCTACAAGGGCAAGGGCGTCAAGTATGCCGAAGAGCGGATCGTCCGCAAAGAAGGCAAGAAGAAGTAAGGATCACGCGAAATGGCTAGCAGGAAAGATACTCTTGTGCGTCGCGCCAGCCGTGTGCGCCGTCAAATCAAGGCGGTCGCCAATGGCCGTCCGCGCCTGTCGGTTCATCGCTCGTCGAAGAACATCTATGCGCAGATCATCGATGACGTTGCCGGCAAGACGATCGCCGCTGCCTCGACCCTCGAGGCGGATCTCAAGTCCTCGCTGAAAACCGGCGCCGACACGGCAGCAGCAGCTGCCGTCGGCAAGCTCCTCGCCGAGCGCGCTTCTAAGGCAGGCGTCAAGGACGTCGTCTTTGATCGCGGCGCCTTCATCTACCACGGCCGCGTCAAGGCGCTGGCCGAGGCAGCCCGCGAAGGCGGCCTGAACTTCTAATGTTCACCGCCCGGGCAGAGATGTCCGGGCGGATTCCGCCTCGCACTACCCCCGGTCGCTTCGGCTCGTACGAGGCGACTTTCGTCAATCTGCCGATTGCACCCGGAAAAGAAAAAGGAAGAGGACAATGGCACAAGAAAAAAGAGGTTCTCGCGAAGATCGCCAGAGCCGCGAAGAGCGCGACAGCGAATTTGTCGATAAGCTCGTCGCAATCAACCGCGTCGCCAAGGTGGTGAAGGGCGGTCGTCGTTTTGGTTTCGCCGCTCTCGTCGTCGTTGGCGACCAGAAGGGCCGCGTTGGCTTCGGGCATGGCAAGGCACGCGAAGTGCCGGAAGCCATCCGTAAGGCAACGGAAGCCGCCAAGCGCGACCTGATCTTCGTGCCGCTGCGCGGCGGTCGCACGCTGCATCACGACGTCAACGGCCGTCACGGCGCCGGCAAGGTGCTGCTGCGCTCGGCCAAGCCCGGTACCGGAATCATCGCCGGCGGTCCGATGCGCGCCGTCTTTGAAACGCTCGGCGTTCACGACGTCGTTGCCAAGTCGACCGGTTCGTCGAACCCCTACAACATGGTTCGCGCAACCTTCGACGCGCTCAAGAACCAGATGCACCCGAAGGACATCGCGGCACAGCGCGGCATGAAATACGCCACGCTCCAGGCCCGTCGCGTTGCCGCCGGCGCTGCTTCCGAAGAATAAGGGAGCTGACAGATGGCTAAGAAAGAAGTTGCCAAGAAGACGGTTACCGTCGAGCAGATTGGTAGCCCCATCCGCCGTCCGGCCGTACAGCGTCAGACGCTTATCGGTCTGGGCCTTAACAAGATGCACCGGGTTCGCACGCTGGAAGACACTCCGGCCGTTCGCGGCATGATCCGGGCCGTCCAGCACCTCGTTCGCGTCGTCGACGAGAAGTGAGGGGGATCCAGAAATGAAACTGAATGAAATCAAGGACAATGAAGGCGCGACGAAGAGCCGCAAGCGTCTTGGCCGTGGTATCGGCTCCGGCTCCGGCAAGACCGGCGGTCGCGGCGTGAAGGGTCAGAAGGCTCGTTCGGGCGTCTCGATCAACGGCTTTGAAGGCGGTCAGATGCCCATCTACCGCCGTCTGCCGAAGCGCGGCTTCAACAACATCTTCGCTTCGGAGTTCGTTGTCGTCTCTCTCGGCCGCATCCAGGCCGCCGTCGACGCCAAGAAGCTCGATGCCTCGAAGACCGTTGACGCGGCCGCCCTCAAGGCGGCTGGCGTTATCCGTCGCGCCAAGGACGGCGTTCGCGTCCTCGCCGACGGCGAGCTGAAGGCGAAGATTTCGCTCGAAGTTGCCGGCGCTTCCAAGCCGGCCGTCGAGAAGATCGAAAAGGCCGGCGGCTCGGTAAAGCTGCTCGCAGCCGCCGCTGCGGAATAATATGACTGATGAACCGCCCGGGGTGCTTCACGCCGGGCGGTTTTGCTCCCATATGTGAGCCTCACGTCCGAGGGCGGCGAATCACTTGCCGCGACTGGACACAACGGAAACCACGGTGAGGCATCCGATTGCAGCGACAATCGCCTCGCGCCCGGTTTTCAACGATGAAGACTTACTCTTGCCGGAACTGACCGGGTTTCTCCCGCTGTTTCCGAGACTTGGTACGCGGAGAATTGCATGGCTTCTGCAGCGGAACAGCTCGCCTCGAACCTGAATTTTTCGACTTTCGCCAAAGCGGAAGATCTGAAGAAAAGGCTCTGGTTCACCCTCGGTGCGCTTCTGGTTTACCGTCTTGGCACCTATATCCCGCTGCCCGGTCTCGATCCGGACGCGTTCGCCCAGGCCTTCCAGGGGCAGGCCGGCGGCATCCTTGGCCTCTTCAATATGTTTTCGGGCGGTGCGGTGGAGCGCATGGCGATCTTCGCGCTCGGCATCATGCCCTATATCTCCGCCTCGATCATCGTGCAGCTGATGACCTCGGTCGTCCCGGCACTCGAGCAGTTGAAGAAGGAAGGCGAGCAGGGCCGCAAGGTCATCAACCAGTATACCCGCTACGGCACGGTTCTTCTGGGCGCCATGCAGGCCTATGGCATCTCGGTCGGTCTCGAAAGCGGTAACGGCCTCGTCAACGATCCCGGCTGGTTCTTCCGGATTTCGACCGTCATCTCGCTGCTCGGCGGCACGATGTTCCTGATGTGGCTCGGCGAGCAGATCACCTCGCGCGGCATCGGCAACGGCATTTCGCTGATCATTTTCGCCGGCATCGTCGCGCATCTCCCGACGGCGCTTGCGGGAACCTTGGAGCTCGGCCGTACCGGCGCCCTGTCGACGCCGCTCATCCTTGCCATCATCGTGATGGTGGTTGCCGTCATCGCGCTGATCGTCTTCGTCGAGCGCGCCCAGCGTCGCCTACTGATCCAGTATCCGAAGCGGCAGGTCGGCAACCGCATGTTCCAGGGCGATACGTCTCACCTGCCGCTGAAGCTCAACACTTCCGGTGTGATCCCGGCGATCTTCGCTTCGTCGCTGCTCTTGCTGCCCGCGACGCTTGCCGGTTTCGCCAATGCCGCGACGATGCCCGGCTGGGCGACCACGATCGTCGGTGCGCTCGCCCATGGCCAGCCGCTGTACATGCTCTTTTATGGCGCGATGATCGCCTTCTTCGCCTTCTTCTACACGGCAATTGTCTTCAATCCGAAGGATACGGCCGACAATTTGAAGAAGCATGGCGGCTTCATTCCGGGGATTCGCCCAGGCGAGCGCACGGCCGAATACATCGACTACGTGCTGACCCGCATCACCGTTATCGGTGCCGTCTACCTGATCTTCGTCTGCATCCTGCCCGAAATTCTCATCTCGCAGACAGGCGTGCCGTTCTACCTTGGTGGTACGTCGCTTTTGATTGTTGTCAGCGTGACCCTTGATACGGTAGCACAGATCCAGGGTCACCTCATTGCCCAGCAATATGAGGGGCTGATCAAGAAGTCGAAGCTGCGCGGAGGAAAGAGGGGACGATGAGACTTATTTTTTTGGGACCGCCGGGCGCTGGCAAGGGCACACAAGCCAAGCTTCTGACGGAGAGATACGGCATCCCGCAGCTTTCCACAGGGGACATGCTTCGGGCCGCCGTTGCCCAGGCGACCGACGTTGGCAAGCGCGCGAAAGCGGTGATGGATGCCGGCCAGCTGGTCTCCGATGAAATCGTCAATGAAATCGTCTCCGACCGCATCGACGCACCGGACTGCGCGAAAGGCTTCATACTTGACGGCTACCCGCGCACGGTCCCGCAGGCGATCGCACTCGACCGGATGCTCGAGGACAAAGGTCTGAAGCTGGATGCGGTCATAGAGTTGAAGGTCGATGAGGCCGCCCTTGTCCGGCGTATGGAGAATCGCGTAGCGGAAACCGTTGCCGCCGGCGGGACAGTTCGCTCCGACGACAATCCCGAGGCTTTCCGGCGTCGCCTGACGGAATACAGGGAAAAGACTGCTCCGCTCTCGGAGCACTATGCCGGCACCGGTCAGTTGAAGACCGTGGACGGGATGGCGGACGTGGAAGCGGTCACCGCCGAGATCGAGAAGATTCTGGCTTAGACTGCAGTCTCTGCCAAAATGGAAGCGCCGGGGAGTTGACTTTTCCAGGCGATTCCTCCAAAGACAGCGTCAACTCGCGACATGAGAAGCGATCGGCGCGGTCTTCAAAAGAACGAAGTCCGGGTACGGTCGTTTTTGACGTGTCTCGAACCTCAATCAACGTGCGGCTCTTCGAGGTCGCGTAACGAAGCACCTATTGCCGGATGGCAACTGGAACGCAAGGAGAATAGACGTGGCACGTATCGCTGGCGTCAACATCCCGACCGCAAAGCGCGTCGTCATCGCGCTGAGCTACATTCACGGGATCGGCCCGAAATTCGCGCAGGAAATCATCGAGAAGGTCGGCATTCCGGCTGACCGTCGCGTGCACCAGCTGACGGACGCCGAAGTCCTTCAGATCCGCGAGACGATCGACCGCGATTACCAGGTCGAGGGTGACCTGCGTCGCGAAACGGCGATGAACATCAAGCGCCTGATGGACCTTGGCTGCTACCGTGGCCTGCGTCATCGTCGCGGCCTGCCGGTGCGCGGTCAGCGTACGCACACCAATGCCCGCACCCGCAAGGGTCCGGCAAAGGCGATCGCCGGCAAGAAGAAGTAATTTCCCGAAAAGGGAAAGCGGGAGGCTGGCGTCCGCGCCGGCCTCCTTTTGCAGTTTGGGAAGGGCGAGTGCCCGACCTATGCAGGACCGTTCACGGTTTAGCAAAACAATAGCGGGGCCGGCGTACCGGTTTCGTGAAAATCGAAGATGCAGGGTAGGGGACGACCAATCCTTTTCCCGGTGGAGCCGCTGGAATTACGGCGGTGCAGAGATCTAAGAAAGGGATCCTATGGCCAAGGAAGCCACCCGCGTTCGCCGCCGCGAGCGCAAGAACATCACGTCTGGCGTCGCGCACGTCAATTCGTCGTTCAACAACACGATGATCACCATCACCGACGCGCAGGGCAATGCAATTGCCTGGTCGTCCGCCGGTGCAAAGGGCTTCAAGGGTTCGCGCAAGTCGACCCCGTTCGCCGCTCAGATCGCCGCCGAAGACTGCGCCCGCAAGGCTCAGGAACACGGCATGAAATCGCTGGAAGTGGAAGTTTGCGGACCGGGTTCCGGCCGTGAATCCGCTCTTCGCGCGCTGCAGGCCGCGGGCTTCATGATCACGTCGATCCGCGACGTGACGCCGATCCCGCACAACGGCTGCCGCCCGCGCAAGAAGCGCCGCGTCTGATCATTCGTATTCAAGGTTCCGGTGAGGGCGCGGGTGCGTTCTCCCGGTCTTCGGGGCTCGGTTGCCACGATTGGATGGTGGCAACGAACGGAAGGCAGAAAACATGATCCAGAAAAATTGGCAGGAACTGATCAAGCCGAACAAGGTGGATTTCACCTCCTCGGGCCGCACCAAGGCAACGCTGGTGGCGGAACCGCTTGAGCGTGGCTTCGGTCTGACCCTCGGCAACGCGCTTCGTCGCGTGCTTCTGTCGTCGCTGCGCGGTGCTGCTGTCACCGCGGTGCAGATCGACGGCGTGCTGCACGAGTTCTCCTCGATCCCGGGCGTCCGGGAAGATGTGACGGACATCGTGCTCAACATCAAAGAAATCGCCATCAAGATGGATGGCGACGATTCCAAGCGCATGGTCGTGCGCAAGCAGGGTCCGGGCGTTGTGACGGCCGGCGATATCCAGACGGTTGGCGATATCGAGATCCTCAACCCGAACCACGCGATTTGCACCCTCGACGAGGGAGCGGAAATCCGCATGGAATTCACCGTCAACAACGGCAAGGGCTACGTTCCGGCTGAGCGCAATCGTTCGGAAGATGCACCGATCGGTCTCATCCCGGTCGACAGCCTGTATTCGCCGGTCAAGAAGGTGTCCTACAAGGTTGAGAACACCCGCGAAGGTCAGGTTCTCGACTATGACAAACTGACGATGTCCATCGAGACCGATGGCTCCGTCACGGGCGAAGATGCGATCGCGTTCGCCGCCCGCATTCTTCAGGACCAGCTGTCGGTCTTCGTCAATTTCGACGAGCCGCAGAAGGAAGCAGAGGAAGAGGCAGTCACCGAACTCGCCTTCAACCCGGCGCTTCTCAAGAAGGTCGACGAACTGGAACTCTCCGTCCGTTCGGCCAACTGCCTGAAGAACGACAACATCGTCTATATCGGCGACCTCATTCAGAAGACCGAAGCAGAAATGCTCCGCACGCCGAATTTTGGTCGCAAGTCGCTCAACGAGATCAAGGAAGTCCTCGCTTCCATGGGCCTGCACCTCGGCATGGAAGTGCCGTCCTGGCCGCCGGAGAACATCGAAGATCTCGCCAAGCGCTACGAAGACCAATACTAACCATTAGACTGCGGGCGGATGCCTGCAAGTAAAGGAGAATAGCCATGCGCCACGGTAAAGCCGGCCGCAAGCTGAATAGAACCGCAAGCCACCGCAAGGCGATGTTTGCCAACATGGCAGCTTCGCTGATCGAGCACGAGCAGATCGTAACGACCCTGCCGAAGGCCAAGGAAATCCGTCCGATCGTCGAGAAGCTCGTCACGCTCGGCAAGCGCGGCGACCTGCATGCTCGCCGCCAGGCGATTTCGCAGATCCGCGACGTTGCTGTCGTTTCGAAGCTGTTCGACGCGATCGCATCGCGCTACGCCACCCGTAACGGCGGCTACCTGCGCATTATGAAGGCGGGCTTCCGCCAGGGCGACAATGCGCCGCTCGCCGTCATCGAATTCGTTGATCGCGATGTAGATGCCAAGGGCGCGAAGGATCGCGCTCGCGTCGCTGCTGAAGCGGAAGCGGCCGAAGCGGCCTGATTCCAGGCAGCTTCCCAGTCAAATTGAAGCGGCCGGGTGAGTTTTCACCCGGCCGCTTTTTGCGTCGCGGGACGGGATCGCACTACGGCCGTCCGCTGCCGCTTCCAGCGCAGGAAGGGCGTCCGGACCGCGCGCCAGGTGAGCAATAGCGCGACGAGGGCGATGTAGAGCATCTGCTCGGGTCCTACGACCTTGACCGCCATGGAGAAATGCAGCGCACCGGCGGCGGCGATCACATAGACCAGCCGGTGCAGCTTGTTCCACCGCGGGCCCAGTTTGCGGATCGACAAATTGTTCGAGGTGAGGGCCAACGGGATCAGCATGAGGAGTGCCGCCATGCCGATGGTTATGAAGGGGCGGCGGGCGATGTCGGCGAGGATCGCCGGAACGCGCAGCATCTGGTCGAGCAGCATGTAGGCGAGAAAGTGCATCAGCACGTAATAGAAGGCGAGCAGGCCGAGGGCGCGGCGGTATCTCAGCCAGTTCAGGTCGAAGAGATCGCGGAGTGGCGTGACGGTCAGCGTCGCCACAAGGAAGCGTAGCGCCCAGAGGCCCAGCAGGTGCTCGAATTCCTTGACCGCATTGCCCGGCAATTGGCCGGTTGCGCCGAGATAGAATGCCCATGCCGCGGGTATGAAGCCGAGCGCGTAGAGCGCCCAGACCGAGGGACCGTGAAAGCGTTTCGGCAAGGCGGGTACGAGGGTCATCATTAGAAGTTTACCCTGAGGTCCATGCCGGCATAAAGCCCCGCGACGTCATCGGCGTAGCCGTTGAAGGGAAGCGTGTCGCGGCGGTTGGAGCCAAAGAACCCGCCTTCGCCGATGCGATTTTCGGTTGCCTGGCTCCAGCGCGGGTGATCGACCGCCGGGTTCACGTTGGCATAGAAGCCGTATTCATCCGGGGCGGCAAGGTTCCAGGTACAGGGCGGGGCAGTTTCGGTGAGCGAGATGCGCACGATCGACTTGATCCCCTTGAAGCCGTATTTCCACGGGACGACCAAGCGAATGGGTGCGCCGTTCTGGTTCGGCAACGTCTTGCCATACAGGCCGACGGCGAGAATCGTCAGGGGATGGCGCGCTTCGTCAAGCCGCAAGCCCTCGCGATAGGGCCAGGGCAGCGGCTGGAAGTAGCCGGATTGGCCGGGCATTTCCTCAGGCCGCACCACGGTTTCGAACGCGATATATTTGGCGCTACCGAGCGGCTCGACCTTGTCGAGAAGGCTCGCCAGCGGAAAGCCGACCCACGGGATCACCATCGACCAGGCCTCGACGCAGCGCATCCGGTAGGGCCGCTCTTCGAGCGGGAAGGCGAGGAGTTCCTCGAGGCCGAACTCCCGCGGCTTGCCGACGAGGCCGTCTACCTTCACGGTCCAGGGCGTCGGCTTGAAGGCCTGCGAATTGGCGGCCGGGTCGCCCTTTCCAGTGCCGAACTCGTAGAAATTATTGTAGCTCGTGACGTCCTTTTCGGGCGTCAGGGTCTCGTCGACCTTGTAAGGGCTGGTGGAAGGCTTGAGCGCGGCCGCATGAGCGACGCTAGCCCCACCGAGAACGAGGCCTCCTGCGGCGGCGAGAAAGCTGCGACGATCAAGGAAGAAACGCTCCGGCGTGATTTCGGATGCGGCGATCCGCGGTGGGCGGTAGGCGGGCATGGTGCTTCCTCGACATGGATTGAAAGCTGATTTGAGAAGATGACCAGAGATTCGATCACTGGGAAAGATGGAGGAGACCACGTTTTCGTGCGCGGCGCGTGAGCGGGGCCATCATCGCAATGCAGCCGCCGCCGCTCATGCCTGGACTGCCGCAAAATCCTGAAAAGGCGTAAGAATTGCCAGCGCTTTTCATGACGAAGCGGCGGCCTCGCGTTTGCCTTTTTTCTTGCGAAATCCTATCTGAACCTAGCGGCAACGAAAGGGAGAATGCTTCATGATTTTTGGCCGTCGAGCCCTGCCGGCTCTTGTTCTTGCAATTGCCATGTCGGCCCCGGCCGTAGCGCAGGATAACAAGGCAGTCCCCCAATCCCACACGGAAATGCAGCTCTCCTTCGCGCCGCTGGTCAAACAGACCGCTAACGCCGTGGTGAATGTCTATGCCGAGCGGGTCGTCGAGCGGCGATCGATCTTTGCCGGCGATCCTTTCTTCGAGGAGTTCTTCGGCCAGCGCATGCCGAACCGCACGGAAAAGCAGTCGTCACTCGGTTCGGGTGTCATCGTCCGCCGCGACGGCATCGTCGTCACCAACAATCACGTCATTGAGGGGGCCGACGATATCAAGGTGGCGCTTGCCGACGGGCGTGAGTACCCTTGCAAGATCATCCTCAAGGACGATCGCCTCGACCTCGCGGTCATGAAAATTGAATCGGATGGTCCTTTCAACATCATACCGATCGGCGATTCGGATGCTGTCGAGGTTGGCGACCTGGTCCTGGCGATGGGCAATCCGTTCGGGGTAGGGCAGACGGTGACGAGTGGCATCGTCTCGGCGCTCGCCCGAAATCAGGTTTCATCCGGCGATTTCGGTTTCTTCATCCAGACCGACGCGGCGATAAATCCGGGCAATTCCGGCGGCGGCCTGATTAACATGAAGGGTGAACTGATCGGCATCAACACCGCGATCTTCTCGCGGGGCGGCGGCTCGAACGGCGTCGGCTTCGCGATTCCGGCAAATCTGGTCAAGGTCTTCGTGGCTTCGGCGGAGGGCGGTGGCGGCTCCTTCATCCGTCCCTTCGTCGGCGCGACCTTCGAGCCGGTTACCTCCGACGTTGCCGAGGCCCTGGGCCTCGATCGCGCCCGTGGTGCACTGGTGACGGCCGTCCAGCCGGGCGGACCGGCGGCAAACGCCGGCATGAAGCCGGGGCAGGTGGTCACGGCCGTCAACGGCATCTCGGTGGAGCACCCGGATGCCCTCGGCTACCGTTTGACGACCGTTGGCATCGGTCATGAAGCGCGGGTGACGGTTACCGAACACGGCGAGGCACGCGACATCACCCTGAAGCTGGAGCAAGCGCCGGAAACCGCGCCGCGCGACGAACGGCTGATAGAGGGGAGGAACCCCTTTGCCGGCGCCGTCGTCGCCAATCTTTCGCCGCGCCTTGCCGATGAACTGCGCATGCCGACGTCGCTGCAGGGCGTCGTCGTCACCGAAGTCAATCGCGGCTCGCCCGCGGCGCGCATTGGCCTCGAACCGAAAGATATCGTACGATCCGTCAATGGAACGCAAATCGACAACTCGAAAACGCTGGAAAGCGTTGTTGCCGAAGACGCCTCGTTCTGGCGCGTCGAGATCGAGCGCGACGGTCAGATTATCCGACAGTTCTTCCGATGAGCGACCTGTTTTCTCCTATTGAACCACCAGAAATGGCCTCGGCGAGACCGCTTGCCGATCGGCTGCGACCGCGCACGCTCGCCGAAGTGACTGGGCAGGAACACCTGACCGGCGCGGATGGCGCCCTGACGCGGATGATCGCGTCGGGCTCGCTCGGCTCGATGATCTTCTGGGGACCGCCAGGCACCGGCAAGACCACAGTTGCCCGCCTACTTTCCGGGGAGGCCGGTCTCGCCTTCGAGCAGATCTCGGCGATCTTTTCCGGCGTCGCCGACCTCAAGAAGGTTTTCGAGTCCGCCCGTGCCCGGCGCATGTCGGGACGGCAAACATTGCTGTTCGTCGACGAGATTCATCGCTTCAACCGCGCCCAGCAGGATAGTTTCCTGCCGGTCATGGAAGACGGTACGGTCATCCTGGTGGGCGCCACCACCGAGAATCCATCTTTCGAGCTCAATGCCGCGCTCCTCTCGCGGGCGCGGGTGCTGACATTCAAGCCGCATGACGAGGCGAGTCTGGAGGAACTCCTGAGGCGCGCGGAGCAGGCCGATGGCAAGCCGTTGCCGCTCGACGAGGACGCCCGTGCGAGCCTGATCCGCATGGCGGATGGCGACGGCCGGGCGGTGCTGACGCTTGCCGAAGAGGTCTGGCGGGCGGCGCGCAAGGACGAGATTTTCGACGCTGAAGCGCTGCGGGATATCGTCCAGCGCCGCGCGCCGGTTTACGACAAGAGCCAGGACGGCCACTACAATCTGATTTCGGCGCTTCACAAGTCGGTTCGCGGGTCCGACCCGGATGCGGCGCTCTACTATCTTTGCCGCATGCTCGATGCCGGCGAGGATCCTTTGTATATCGGCAGGCGGCTGGTACGCATGGCGATCGAGGATATCGGCCTTGCCGATCCGCAGGCGCTGGTGATCTGCAACGCCGCCAAGGACGCTTATGACTATCTCGGTTCGCCGGAAGGGGAACTGGCGCTGGCGCAAGCCTGCGTCTATGTCGCCACGGCGCCGAAATCGAACGCGCTCTATACCGCCTACAAAGGGGCGATGCGCGCGGCCAAGGAAAACGGCTCGCTGCTGCCGCCGAAGCATATTCTCAATGCCCCGACCAAGCTCATGAAGGGCGAGGGCTACGGCGAGGGGTACCGCTACGACCACGACGAACCGGATGCTTTCTCCGGCCAGGATTATTTCCCCGAGAAGATGGGCCGGAAGACCTTCTACGATCCTCCGGAGCGCGGCTTTGAGCGGGACATCCGCAAGCGGCTCGAGTGGTGGGCGAAACTCCGCCGCGAGCGGAATTCATGATGAGCCGTGCCGGCGGCGCAGGGCACGTTTGCCGACCAGCCTCTTGCTGGCCGCGCCGCCTTATGGCAGAGAGACCATGATGCAGACGGCTGCACGGGCTCGATCCTGATCGACCCGAACACCCGCGGGGACGGCTTCGCTCCAGATGAAGGAGCCTGAAATGGCCTGGTTCACTCTGCTTCTGGCCGGACTTGTCGAAATCAGCTGGGCAATCGGCCTCAAATACACCGAAGGATTTACGCGGCTGACGCCGACCGTGCTCACGGTCGGCTCGATGATACTGAGCGTGGTCTTGCTTGGAATCGCCGTTCGTTCGCTGCCTCTCGGCACGGCCTATGCCGTTTGGACCGGCATCGGCACGATCGGCACCGTCGTGCTTGGCATCATCCTCTTCGCCGAGCCGCTGACGGCTGTGCGCCTCGGCTGCATCGGCCTGATCGTTGCCGGCATCGCCGGTCTCAAGCTTGCGGCCTGACCCGAAGTAAGGCGCCTGCCGCAACGGTAGGCGCCTTTATTGATGCTACCTCAGCGTGTCGAGTACCGCGGCGGCCGCCTGCATTTCCTGCCAGCGGTTCTCGCGCCGTTGGAATGCCTCCTCATCGGTGCCCCAATGTTCGATCTGCCAGTCCTCGTCGACATGGGCGGCCGACCAGGCGTCTTCCGCCGAGAGCCGGCCCATGCCTAAGGCGAGCGCAAGCAGTGCCGATCCGGTCAATGTAGTCATTGCGTGCAGGCAGGCAAGGCCGAGCGGCGTTGCAAAGGCGCGCAAGCCTTCGGCATAGGCCGCAATCGCCTCGCGCGGCTGTTCCTGGTGGATGACGCCTTCGGCGAGGATGAAGCGGGCGCCGAGCGATTGGGCGACCCAATGGAGAATGGGATTCCAGGTGGCGTTTTGCCGTTCCACAAGCCCGGCTGGGCTTTCGGCGCGATAACAAAGAAGGTCGCTGCCGGCGAACCGCAGGATGTCGTCGAAGACCGCGCGCTGGTCTAGGGCCACGCCGTCGATGGCCGTGTTGACGATGCGGGTCAGCGGCATGGCCGAAGGGTCGATGATATCGGCCTGTGCGTCCCACTCGGCAGCCAGCAGATTGGCGAGCTTGAGTGTCGGGACGGCGAGCGGCCGCTTTGCGGGCGTCCGAACGGACCGTCCGTCGAGCAGCACCGCGTGCCCGCCGCCCTCGGCCACGGCGACGCCAACGGTCTGGTAGAAGCGCTTGGCCAGCGGCTTCTGCATCTGGATCTGGGCGCGGCGCACCGGATCTTCGTGGCTGAGTGCTCCGCTCAAGTCGTCGCGAATATCAGGCATGATTTAATCCCATCCATTCGATGATGTCTGCCGGCACCCGGGCAATGTGGTCGGCGCCGGCCTCGATTAGCTCCGGAACGCTGGCATAGCCCCAGGCGACCCCGAGGGCGCCGGCGCCGGCTGCCTTTGCCATCTGCATATCGTAGATCGCGTCGCCGATGACAATCGTGTCTCTCGGATCGACGCCCGCCTCGACGCAGCACTCCATCACCATTGCCGGGTGCGGCTTCGACGGGCAATCGTCCGCCGTGCGCGAGACGAAGAAGAGCTTGTCGAAGCCGTGAGTCGCGGCGATGTGCCGGAGGCCCTGCCTCGACTTCCCGGTCACGGCGCCGATCAACAGTTCGTCCCGGGCGGCCAAGGCTTGCACCATCTCGGCAATGCCCGGAAAAAGCGCTTCCTGAAAGACCTGTTCGCTGCGCACGGAGCTAAAGAGGGCTTTGTAATGTGTCGTCATCGCGGTGGCACGAGGGTCGACGTGACGCTGGCCCAACAACCGGGCAATTGCGATGTCGAGCGTCAGCCCGATGATTGCCCTCGTCGCCTCGGCCTCCGGCCGGGGAAGATCGAAAGCCTCGAAGGTGCGGCTCATCACCTCATGGATGAGGCCGGCGCTGTCGACCAGCGTTCCGTCGCAATCGAAGAGCACCAGCTTCATCAATCGTCCTCGCCGGCGGCGTTCTCGTCGAAGCCGAGTAGATTCCAGCTCTGCACCATATGCGGCGGCAGGGGCGCCGTAATCTTCAGA
Organism: Sinorhizobium shofinae; assembly: GCA_001704765.1. Taxonomy (GTDB): domain Bacteria; phylum Pseudomonadota; class Alphaproteobacteria; order Rhizobiales; family Rhizobiaceae; genus Sinorhizobium; species Sinorhizobium shofinae. Next base: position 3,582 of record MBFK01000064.1, on the reverse strand, counting down.
CGGCCACCATTCGGATGCGGAATATCGATACAGCGAGCGTGCAGGTGCAGCCGGTTCTGGATTCCGCCGGGGAAGGTCCAGTTGATGTCCGCCTCGAAATATTTCGGGTCGCCGATGATCGGATGGCCGATATGGGCGGCGTGAACGCGAAGCTGATGCGTGCGGCCGGTATAGGGTTCCATTTCCAGCCAGGCGAGGTTCTGGCCGGCCTGCTCGATGATCCGATAATAGGAAATGGCGTGGTCTGCGCCTTCGTCGCCGTGCTTGGCGATCCTCATCCGGTCGCCGTCCGGCGTCTGCTCCTTGGCGAGCCAGGTGGAGATACGGTCCTCGCGCTTGCGCGGGACGCCCTTGACCAGCGACCAGTAGATCTTCCTCGTGTCGCGCTCTCGAAAGGCGGCCGTCAGTTGCTGTGCCGCGCCGCGAGTCCGGGCAATGACGAGCACGCCGGACGTGTCCCGGTCCAGCCGATGAACGAGGCGCGGCTTCTCGCCCTTCTGGTTCGTCCAGGCCTCGAGCATCTTGTCGATGTGCCGGCTGACGCCCGAGCCGCCCTGCACGGCGAGGCCCGCCGGCTTGTTGAGCACGATGACCTTGGCATCCTCGTGCAGCACCATGCGCGACAGAAGGTCTCCATCGGACGAATGTCGCAGGTCCCGCCCGCCGATCGGGCCCGATTTAATATCCTTCGCGTCGACGCCAAGCGGCGGAACGCGGATCGTCTGGCCAGGCTGCACGCGCGTATCGGATTTCGCCCGCGCGCCATCGACGCGGATCTGGCCGGAACGCAACAGCTTCTGCAGCGGGCCGAAGCCCAAGCCCGGATAATGCACCTTGAACCAGCGGTCGAGGCGCATGCCCGCCTCGTCGCCGTCCACCTGTCTGTGTTCTATGCCTGCCATCTGCCGCGATCCGCTTCCAGTTCTTCAAGGGGTGGCTTTAGACCATTGCGACCATCAGGGCCAGTCCGGCGAAGACCGCGGGCGCCAAAAGAACGGCGGGGAGAGCCGTAGCGCCGGACCCGCATGACCCACAACACCATTCGTTAAGCGCCCGCCGCTATTGTCGTAAGCGATGTCTTTTATATGGCCCGGTCGACGGCGATGGCGAAGCAAGCACTGAACTACACGCATTACGATCTGGAGGCCCAGAGGGCCGGCACACGGATCGAGATCACCCTATCGGCAGTCGCCAATGTTCGCCTGATGACCGATGTCAATTTCACGCGCTACAAGGAAACGCTGAAGCACCAATTCTTCGGCGGCGTGGCGCGGAAGTCGCCTTTGCGGATGACGATCCCGGAGACTGCGCACTGGCATCTCGTGATCGACACCGAAGGCCATCACGGCCTTGCGGAATCGAGCGTGCGCGTGATCGAGTCTGCCGGCCAGCCGCGATTCCAGCCGGCGTCCTGACGGAAGGCCGAATATGAGCTAGCGACGTGCGCCTCAGCCGAGCCTCTCGGCGTGCCACTTCAGGTGATCGTCCATGAAGGTCGAGATGAAATAATAGGAGTGGTCGTAGCGCTCGTGCATGCGAAGCGTAAGGCCGGTCCCGGTGCCCTTGACCGCGTCTTCGAAGAGCCACGGCCGCAGACCGTTCTCGAGGAAGCCATCCGCCTTGCCCTGATCGATGAGGAATTCCGGGAAGCGCGCCCCGTCCTCGACGAGCGCGCAGGCGTCGTACTGCCGCCAGGCGGCCTTGTCCGGTCCGAGATATTTTTCGAAGGCCCCGACGGACCAGTCGGCGCTCGACGGCGCGACGATCGGGGCAAAGGCCGAGCAGCTCCTGAAGCGCTCGGGGTTCTTGAGCGCGATGGTCATCGCGCCATGGCCGCCCATCGAATGGCCGAAGATACCCTGCCGGTCCATGTCGGCACGGAAATGCTCACGCACGAGGGCCGGCAGTTCCTCGGTGATGTAGCTGTACATTCGATAGTGCTCGGCCCAGGGTTCTTCCGTCGCGTCGAGGTAGAAGCCGGCGCCCTTGCCCATCTGCCAGTTGGTCAGCTCGTCCGGCACGTCCGGCCCGCGCGGGCTCGTGTCAGGGCAGATGACAATCAGGCCAAGCTGCGAAGCCATGCGGCGATACTCGCCCTTTTCCATGACGTTCGCGTGGGTGCAGGTGAGGCCGGAGAGATACCAGAGGACAGGTCGCGGTTCGCGGGTCGCCTGCGGCGGCACATAGACGGCGAAGGTCATTTCGCCCTTGCAGGCCTTCGATTCGTGAGCGAAGACGCCCTGCATGCCGTCGAAGGCGGTGTTCTGCGAGATGATTTTCATCGAATGCTCCCTGGAAGTCATGTGCCGCCGGCAAGCTGGACCGCGGCGTTGACCGCGGCTGCAACGAGCACCGTGTTGAAGAAGAACGAAACGATCGCATGCATCAGGTTGACGCGTCGCATCGCCGTCGTGGTGATGGCGACGTCTGAGGTCTGCGCGGTCATGCCGATGACGAAGGCGAAATAGAGAAAATCATAGCCGCCGGGCGCGTCCGTCTCCGGAAAGGCAAGCCCGCGCGACGCGGGATCGCTGCCACCAGCGCGGCGGTTCGCGAGCCAGTAAAGATGCGCGTAGTGCAGCGCCGCCATGGTATGAATGGTTGCCCATCCAAGAGTGACTGAGGCGAAGGCGAGGATCAATTCGATCGCGCCGCCGTCGCGATTGAGCGCGACGAACAGCGCCACCAGCGAGATTGCGGCAGCCGAAAGCGTCACAAGAAAGATGATCGGTTCCGGTTCGCCCGTGTCGCGCGCATTTGCCTCGAGATAATTTCCGGTGAGTTTAGGAAGACGGAAGGCCGTTATCGTCAGATAGATGCAGAAGAAGACAATTGCGGCGACCTCGATCGCTTGATCGTGAAACAGCGCAAACCCCACCGGCGCACTGAGAAGGGCACCGGCAAGCGCCAGGTAGAATGACCAATGCCTCAGACGTGTCTTTGATTCCATTCGCCGCTCACGCTTATCGGCCGCCGTTCCGCGCGTCACCTTTTGACCTGACGGCATAGCCGGTCAAACGTTTCGAGAAAAGCGGAGCGGTCTCGCCCTGTAAAGGAGGCGTTGTAGCCCTTGCTTTCGCCGGTCTCGCGCAAATGAGCCCCGAGGTCGCGCATCGCAGAAGCAAGCCCGATATTCGCCTTGTCGAACACACGGCCTGTGGGGCCGGTGACGAGTGCGCCCGCGGCGACGCAGCGCCCGGCAAGCGGCACGTCGGCGGTAACGACGATGTCGCCTTCGACCGCGTGCTCGGCGATCCAATTGTCCGCAGCGTCGAAACCCGCCGATACGATGACATTGTGCACCATCGGATCACGCGAGGGCCGCAGGCCCGAATTGGCGACGAAGGTGACTTCGAAGCCGTGGCGCTCGGCTACTTTGAGGATTTCCGCCTTCACCGGGCAGGCATCGGCATCGACATAGATCATCGGCAATCAACTTCCCGGCAGGACGGAAAGCGCCGGAACTCGATCCGGCGCCCCGCACTCCCGTTGAGAACTCAGTAGACGACAACGCTGCGGATGCTCTCGCCCGAATGCATCAGCTCGAAGCCCTTGTTGATGTCGTCGAGCGGCATCGTGTGG
>MBFK01000059.1 GCA_001704765.1 Sinorhizobium shofinae | reverse complement strand
GAAACAGACATGCCGCATCCTCACCAAGAAAACCCCTTGAAGAGAATCATGATTTGCCATCAATTACAACTGTAGTACTAAGGGAAACGGCGGCGACTGGCCCGCCCCCTGGGCGACGGGCGGACTTGTGTGGAAGGGTCTTTCCTGAGGCGCCGCCAACATGCTTGCAAAGTCAGTTTCGACTACCGGATCAGCCGAAGTATTCCTGGCCAGTCCGCCTATTCATTCGTCCCTTCCGGATTGAAAGCAGATCTAAGCCCGGCCGCCACCTGTGCAACGGCGGCGTTCGATTCAGCCAGTACGTTCAAGACGACAAAATCATGTATTGTCCCGACATAGCGGGTGCGCGTCTCTAGTCTCCCTCGGGTAGGACAAATTCGCCGACTTGCGGGCGCATCTGCCGCGAGAGAACGAAGAAATATGGTTGCGGATGGCCCTTCATCTCCATGAGACCTAGCACGGTTGAATGATCAATCTGGCGGAAATAGTCGATGATGGGCTGCCGATCATAGATCAGCGCCGCGCTTGTGATGCCGTCGTAGCTCAATTCTTTCAGCTCAGCTGTCGGGCCTCGGGCCCTCAAGAACGGCTGCATATAAGAAAACACGTGAAATGCGACAGTCGCGCGACCGATACGGGCTAACCACAAGGCAAGCCTCAATGGTATCGGCGCGGGATCGATCGCGATCAGCTTCCTACCGCCGGATCTGAATAAGAGGGGTTCGACGCGTCCGTTGCAGTGAAACAGCTTCCCATACCAGCCAAGGTTCTCCAGAACATCATCGAATGGATGACCGCTGCGCAAGCTCCATCCCTGCCATAATCCTGGCATTTCAGCGACAGACACCGGCAATTGCTGTGCAAACACGTGCCTGCCATACGCCTCGTCGCGTGGTGCTTCCAGCCAGTCCGACAACCAAAGCGGCCATTCCGCGTTTCGGCGGCAAGCATCATTACTCATGCGGTCTCAACGACCGAAGAGCGACCGCTGTTCCTTGGGAGTTGACCGCGTATATCCACGATACCTTACAGATTTCGCGACAGCACCGGTTCCGAAGAGAACCGGTTGCTCAGCAGTCCACCGGAGAAAAGAAAGCCTGACCCAATCGATGCCAATGTTGGCCGCAAAATCCGCACGACGCGCGTATGGATGGATATGTCTCAGACGGCCCTGGGACTGACACTTGGTGTGACGTACCAGCAGGTGCAGAAATACGAAAGTGGCCGCAGCAGGGTTAGCACGAGCCGGCTTCAATCCATTGCGAACGTGCTCGATATTCCTCTGTCATACTTTTTCGAAGATACGTCAGCAGGCGACGACAATCGAACCGCCAAGCGGGACCCTGATCAAGGCTTGGCGCAGTTTCTCGCCAGCCCAATGGGTCTAACTTTCAACCGGCTTTCCCCCGGATCACTGACGAGTAGGTAAGACGCGCGTTCCTCGGCTTGGTGCGACGACTTGCGGAGCAATCAGGAGAGCACGAGCGGGAAACGGGAAAACTCGCAGCTCGCAGAAGTGACCAAGACGTTTTGTCTTGCGCTCATGCCGTACCGGCGATTCCGCCTCTTCTGAAGCGTTCAATTTCCACCATCGTCTCACGGATTACCGCGTCTCGGCTACCGCCCCAGCCGCGCGAAAGGACCTCCTTCAGGACCTCCCTCCAGAAAGGCTCTGTCGTATCATCCATCGCCTCATCGGCCGCGCACAAGCCGACCGCAAGCAGGCAAATTTCGCGCAGCTCGTCATCGGTCATGTCGTTGATCTCTGAAAGATAGTCCATGACACGTCTCCTTCCGCGCAACTGTAGGCGAGCCTGGCGACCCGCCAGAGGGCGAGCAAAACGCTCCGGGACCACACAGACTACCCCAACGTCTCAACCATGCGGAGTTCCCTACGAGGCCCAGAGCTTCCCGGAGGGATCCTGGGCGAGGCTCTGAGGCCCCTGTGGCCCACGTCGGGGCCGGTGGCGACCGACGTGGGTTCACGATTTCGTTGTGGTCAGCCGACGAACTTCCCGGCTCGTTGCGCGATTTGCTCGTGGCATCCCCAAGTTCTTTTTTCGGCTATTTTGCGCCCTCTGAGTGGACATGAGAATTTCTATCTTGGTGGATGCTTCATGACAGTGCGATTGGCCAAAGTGAGTAGAGCAAGCAGGCCGAGACAGGTCGAAAAGACATTTACTTGTCCGCGCATAACCCCTGTCCATTGATCGTCCTCTGGTTGCAGCCGACCGATGCCAGTGGCGAGTAAACGCCCTATGAACGTACTACAAATCGTCAAGTTCCTCGGAAACACCGCTTACCTTCGTCTAGGGTGAGATTTCGCTAGACGAAGCCAGGAGGTCGTTCGATCCGCCCACCTGGACGACGACGGATCACTATCTGGTTCCAGGAACGGGTGTCTTAAAGTGTGCTCTGAATGATCCGACAAGCTCCGCAGTCGCGATCACGAGGTCGTCGACTGCGCACCTCGAGCTGATTCGACGAAAAATAAATGTCTCCATGGAGGTGCAATTGGATGTTGAATCTTGCGTTTGGCTAAATTACGTTATTCTAAAATCCATTTTCTAAGCGCGTAGTATCGAGCATGGGGCGTCGATCGACGTTAGCGCTATTGGGACGGCTTTGATCAATGCGATGGTCGAACCGGCTGGATGGCACAGGGCAATGGATATTGTCGAGAAGGCGACGGGCAGCGTCGGGGCGGTGTTGTTCGAGATGACGAACCGGTTCTCGGATATACCGCGCAGCCGCTGCGCGGATTTTCATGACACATTTGGGGGATGCGATTTCACCCCCCTTCGTAACATCCAGAGATTGGCCATTAAAGCCGGGCCACGAGGCAACGTGCACCGATGCGATCCATCATCGGAATCTTGGTGCTTGGGACCGTTTCAACATCGCAAGCGGGCGACTTGATCCTCCCTTTACGATGTGAATTGCAATCACTTGGATGCCTTGCACTCGTGAGTGATTCTGGCGAGCTGCCTTGCCCTGTCGATTGGAGCGGAACAGCGTATTTATTGCGCGCGGGAACCGACACAAAGGCCAATTTGCACATCCTGGATGACCACTATCGTGGCGTGGCGCTCAAATGCTCCGAGCTTCAGTGCGCCATGCGCGTCGGGAACCATGCGAGAAACTACGTCATCAAGATCGATAGGGTCACCGCCGGGATCAGCGTTCTCAGAGAGATCAAAATCGGAAACGGCGATTGGTGGACATTCATTAGCGAGCTTTTCACAGGAACATGCCGACATGTCGGTGATTGGGGCCTCGCCGATATGCGTGATCCATGAGCAGCTGGCACGAACATCACGGCCTTGGCTGTATCTTGGCACCGCTCTCCATTTCGCGTTCGGATCCGTCGGTCATCGCGCAGACGGTCGTCAGAGCCGTGACCGCCGCCAGGCCTCGGACGCGCTGCGCAATCGCCAGCATCGTAGCGGCAATGGAGGTCGTGACATTGATGGAGCAGTTTCCTGACCCAGGTCCAGTTTATGGCGAAGCTGAAAGCCGGAGAAACTGGACACGGAGCAGAAACGAAACGAGTTCCTCGACGGTTGCATCGAGGAACTCGAAGCAAGCGCCATGCGTGGCGGAATTTGCAAGTCTCAATGGTTGCGGGGCCAGGAGCAACAGAGACTTGTAATTGTTCTCGGAGCAGCTCTGTGGCTGCTCGAAGTTACATTCTTGCTTCGTGGAGCGGCGGACCCGAAGTCGGATCGTCGTGATCAGTCTTTCAGCTCCCGGCAAATGGCAGACGGTTTATGCGATCGATCATCCCCGCGATCGCCACGTCCGTGCGCCGAAGATCAGCGATGCATATTCGTGCAAAAATACACTTCTGTGGCGGTATCATGCGGTATCACACCTGCAGCAATCATGGCCTTCACTGTACGAGTTTGCAGCGTACAATCCGAGACGACTTACGCTGACGAAACTCCCATCGAGTTGGTCGGCTCGCATCAGATTCTCAGAGACCTTGGCAATACTGGAAAGTTTCGTGTGCTGGTCCAAGCCGTTAAGACTACATCTCAGTGTGTTGGTCACAACGCTACTTCTGTGCATTTCGACACCCCTTATCTGGATGGCGTTCAGCCAGGGGCGGGAAGCGGCCATCCTCGCGGGTGAAAGGCAGATGCGCCAGATGAGCCTGCGTCTGGTCGAGGGATACAAGAATACGCTGGTGGGAGGATACGAGGCAGTGGCGATTGCTTCCACCCTGCCGCCGCTGATCTCCCACCCGCCCCGGGAATTTGAAGCAAAACAGGTGTTCTTTCTTGAGGTTCTTCGAAACGTCCCCAACGCCACCAGCATCTATGGCGGCTATCCGGACGGCTCGTACATTCAGGTGATCAACGCGGCAAGTCCGCATGTGCGCACAGCTCTTTCGGCACCTACTGGGACGGCTTTTGCTGTCAGGACGATCGCGCAGCGCGAGGAGAAGGATGTTATTTCGACGCTACGGTTTCTCGATGCTGACGACAGGCTGCTGGAGGAACGGAAGTTCGAGTATGCGACATTCGATCCGCGGCAGCGCCCGTGGTACAAATTGGTGGTTCGTCATGGTGCACCGGTGTCCGTCGGGCCCTACGTCACCGGTACACTGAAGGTTCCGACCCTCACGATGGCGGTTCCGATGAATGGCGACGGCCGAGTCGTGATCGGCATCAACATCCACCTCGAAACAGTCAGCCGCCTGCTTGATGCCCAGGAAATTTCCCCGCGCGCCCGCAGCTACATCATCGACGAACGCAACAGGCTCGTAGCTCATTCAGATGCGGCAATGATGAGCAGAATTCTTGGCACCTGGTCGGTGGGTCGCGGGGCTGATGAGACGGCGGCGAGAAGCCTGGACCGGACGGTCGAAACGGTGGTCCGACTGCGTCAGAGTCCGCCATATGCAAGCGGAGGCGGCGCGGCCGGCTTCGACGTCGACGGGGTGAGCTATCTGGCGCAGATCGCACCGATTACCTTTTCGGGGCTCTTCAAGGGCAGTTCGGTCGCAATCGTCGTTCCGCTGGAGGACCTCGTAAGCCAAGCCAACAGGCAGCTAGCCCGCAATTTCGCAATGGCCGCGGCATTCGTAATCACAGGGATCGCCGCAGCAATTCTTCTTTCACGCCTGATCAGTCGCTCTCTTTATCAGCTTGCCGACGAAGCGCGTCGTATCGGCGATCTTGATTTCGCGGGAAAAGGGGCGTCACACTCCTGGATCAGCGAGATCAACACATTGGCTAGCGCGCTTGGGGCGTCGAGACGTGCAATCAGCCAGTTTGCCCTTTACGTTCCGCGCGAAGTGGTGCGACAGATCGTGGATCCCGCGCGGACTTCCCTCGTCAAGGCGAAAAGGCAGGATGTCACCGTCCTGTTCACGGATATCCGCGACTTCACCACGATATCCGAACAGCACTCGCCAGAGGATGTCGTCGATATACTGTCGGTTTACTTCGAGCTCTTGAACCGCCTCGCGGAGCACCATGATGGAACGGTTGTCCAGTACCTCGGCGATTCCGTATTCGTTATGTGGAACGCTCCTGTTGCCGACGTGTGTCACGTGGAGAACGCCTGTCGTTGCGTCATAGCCATGAAGGCCGAGGTCGACGATCTAAACGAAAACAACCGCAACAACGGTCGTCCCGAACTCGTCACGCGGTTCGGCCTCCACACTGGCCAGGCGGTGGTTGGTAGTTTTGGTGCAGTCGCTCGCCAGCAATACACGGCCATGGGCGACACCATCAATGTCTCCTCGAGGCTGGAGGGACTGAACAAGGAGTTCGGCACTTCGATCCTTGCAAGTGCGGCGGTTGAACGGGTGGTTCGGGATCTATTTGCATTTCGCTCGATCGGAACCGTGAAGGTGAAGGGACGAGCCGAGACGCTCGACATATTCGAGTTGTTAGGTGACAGGGAACCTGGTGCGGACTTAGAAAACGCGAAGTCGACCGGATCTACAGGAACCAATCACCGCTGAAATCTCTGGGATCAGCGCAGTGTGCATGGCGTCGTGACGTACATGCGACGAGCCCTACGCTGACGCCCGCCCCATTTTCATCGCCCGCTCTCTCTCGGCACTCTGACGCCGCGAAACACACCAATGGCGGCTCCTATTGTGCCGCCCGCGACGATGCCTGCAGAGCCGCCCGCAAGAATCGCAATGAGGCAGTTGAGGACAGCGGCGCCTGGGCCCTGGTCTGAAAGGAAAACAATACCAGCGACGAGGCCTACCAGGGCGCCTATGAGGCCCAGAGCAATCGCGAATAGCGTGACGGATTCCGAAGGATCGATTTGCCGATCCGACTGCTCTTGCTGAACCGAATTGGTTGCCGCCGAGGTTTGCTCAGGAGAGCGGTCGCCCAAGGGGCTATCTATGCCGTGTTGCATTCGATCCTCCGAAGTGGAGTTTCAGGACATTATCGTGTCACCGGAAACGCCCTCGCCTGCAGGCTGTTCCTTTCGGTCTTGTCGAACCGAGCCCGTCAGGGGCATCTCGTCCTCGTCGTCCAACAACACCCTTTCGGCCGCCCCGTCCAGGTCATCATATTGTCCGGAGCGGAGCGACCAGAGAAAAGCCAGGAGGCCGACGGCGCTCATCGCCAATGCAATCGGAATGAGGACGACAAGATAGTTCATCCTCCCACCGTTGCTGGTTCTCTCGCGCGGATGATAGCACGGCCCGTTTCAATCCCTGCACCGAGGCGCAGCGCGTTTCCCACGACCACAATCGAAGACAGGGACATGGCAATGGCGGCGGCCAGCGGCGTGACCTGTCCGGCAATTGCGAAGGGAACGCTCATGACGTTGTAGGCGATCGCCAGTCCGAAATTCTGCCGGATCAGCGCGTCGGCTCGGGAGCCGGTCTGCATGATCTCTTTGACAGCGAGGAGGCTGTGCCCCAGGAAAACGAAGTCGGATGCGCTTCGTCCGATGTCCGTTGCCGACGACGGAGCGATCGATACATGAGCGGCCGCCAGCGCCGGTCCATCGTTAAGGCCGTCCCCGATCATCAGCACCTTCCGGTCGGCGACCGAAAGTGCCCTGATGGCGTCCACTTTTTCGCTTGGAAGCAGCTCGGCCGAGAATTCTTCGATCGCCAATTGCCTAGCGACGGACGAAACCGCGGCATGACTGTCTCCTGAAACTATGCCGACCGAAACCCCGGCCTCGTGGAGGAAATGAACCAGCTCCAGAGCCCCAGGACGAAGGGCGTCCTCGAAGGAGAATGCCGCGATCGCCTCGCCGTTCTTTGAAAGCACCGATATCGACCGGTTCCTTTCTCCGCTTTCTGGCTGCGGCGTGGTCGACGCCCATGAGGGACGTCCGAGCCGATAGACTGCATCTCCGGCTCGCGCCTCTATTCCACACCCGTGGAACTCTTCCGCCTCTTCGAACACCCTGGAAAACTGTTTCCATTCAGCGCCCGCGGCGGCAATGGCGACAGACGCGGGGTGTCTTGAATACCTCGCCATCGCGGCGGCCAAGGAGAGGATGTCCGGCCGGGTGCTCCCGGCATTGACGAGGCAGACTTCGCCAAGGGTGAGCGTTCCCGTCTTGTCGAACAGAACGGTGTCGATCTCGTTCAGTCTTTCGAATGCGGATCCATCGCGAACCATTATCCCGCGCTCGAACAGGCGCCGCACGGCCACGACCTGGACCATTGGGACGGCGAGGCCGAGTGCGCAGGGGCAGGTTATGATCAGCACGGCGACAGCTATGGTGACCGCTTGATGGAAGTCGCCGGTTGCATGGAGCCAGGCGAACAACGAAATCAAAGCCACGCCATGAACGACGGGCGTGTAGAGCGCGGCGGCACGGTCGGCGATCCGGCGGTAGGTCGAGCGCCCACTTTCGGCCGCCTCCATCATGCGGGTCATCTCGGCGAGGAACGAATCGTTGGCGGAGGCGGTCGCCGCTAAGGTCAACGGATTTGCGAGGTTCAGCACGCCGGACTGTATTGCCGTTCCAGCCTCCACGTGCTTCCACCGGCTCTCGCCAGTAACGAGCGAACAATCAAGTTCGGAGATTCCCTTGATGACGACGCCGTCGACGGGCACCCGGTCACCCGCCGCGACGAGCAGATGCATGCCCGGCCTGATTTCCGCGAGCGGGACATAGTTGATCGCCCCGCCCGCAAGGATGACGTTGGCGCCCTGGGGGGCGAGCTTCGCAAGCGCTCCGACGGCTGAACGCGCCCTGCCCCGCATAAGGTGGTCCAGCGTCCGTCCTGCCAGCAGAAAGAACAGCAACGAGGTGCTTGCGTCGAAATAGGTGTATGGCGCGTTCTGAAACGTATCATAGACGCTCAATGCGAAGGCAAGCAGGACGCCCACGCTGATCGGCACGTCCATGTTGGCCCGGCCGCGGCTCAGCGCCGTCCAGGCCGAGCGGTAGAAGATCCTGCCGGAGTATGTGATCGCCGGCAGCGCGAGCGCCGCCGAGACCAGATGAAAGGCGTGGCGCGTCGCGGGGTCCGCCCCCGACCAGACGGAAACCGACAGGATCATGATGTTCATCGCCGAGAACCCGGCGATTGCGAGCGCCTTCAAGAGGCTGGCAAGCAACGGATCTCGGGTGCCGTCCTCAAACGAGGTCAGATGCGAGACATATCCGATTTTTGCGAGCTCGCCGGCAAACTCCGGGCAGTCGCCGTCCTTTGCCCGCCAGTTGATCGTGACTCGCCTCGTCGACAGGTTGACGCGAGCGAGTTCCACGCCGGGGATCTTCCTGAGGGCGGTTTCCACGGCGGCGATACAGGCGGCGCAGTGCACATCGGGCAGCGCCAATATGACTTGGCGGAGGCCGTCGCCAAGGTCGCGGCTGGCCAGCCAGATCTCCTTGGCACTCGCAGGATTCGGAGCGCTGGCGTCTGCGAGTGGAACAGGGATGCTGGAACAGCACGACATGGCTAACGAACCGCCTTGTAGGCATGCCAGGTGGCATGCCCGAGCAATGGGAAGATCACGATCAGGCCGACGAGCGCCGTGGCGATGCTGAGCAGGAACAGCGCCAGCACGATCGCGCCCCAGACGAGCATCGGACGGAGGTTGTTCCAGACCAGTGCCACACTGACGCCCATCGCCGTGAACGCATCGATGCGTTGGTCAAGCAGCATAGGAATCGAAAACACGCTTATGGCGAAGGAAAATCCGGCAAAAAGCGCCCCAATCACAATTCCGACCGCGAGCATGGCCCATCCGGTGGGCGTCGTCAGCAGCAGTTGCGTGACGTGCTCGAGCCCCGGAAAGGGCCGCACGCCGAAGAACAATGCATAGATGAGAACGGCTGCCCGCATCCAAAGGAGCATAAGCATGCAGAGAAGAAGTCCGGTAAAGAAGACCTGCGCCCCGGCCATCGGCCTCACGCGCAGCATGCCGCCAAGGCTGACAGGCTCGGATTGTTCAAGCCGCGAGCTCTTTAGATAGAGCCCCGTGGCTAGGACCGGCGCGATTATCATGAAGCCCGCTACGGCCGGGAACAGGAAATAGTCACGTCCCGTGGCGAACAGGAGCCAAATGATCAAGAACGAAACGGCGAAGACGGCCACCCCGTAACTCAGGCTGAGCATCGGATAGGTGATCAGGTCACGCCACCCTTTCGCGAGCCACTCGAACGGCGCCTGCGCCGGGAGATTACGCTGCCATTTCGGGTTCCAGGTCTCCTCTATCCCTGAGACCTCGCCGATCAGCCTGCGTGTCTTTCCATTCGCAGCCATAGGACCCTCCTTGGATCCGACTCATGGTCAACAGGATGATTTTGCTGCCCTGTAGTGGCCCGGCACGGACGCCGTGTCCTTCAGATGAGCAACGCATCCGGGATCGCTGTCGATCGCAACGTAGAGCAGATGCGCATTGGCTCCGAGAAAAACGGCCGCCGCAGCCAGGATCCACCAGGCCAGCGCCGATCTGTTTCGTTTGGTGGCGGCTTTCGTCATCACGGTTTCTCCACGCCGAGAAAGTTGACATAGAGGGCCAGAATCTTGATCTCGGCGGTCGTCAGCCTCTCGTCCCATGTCGGCATATGGCCCTGGCGTCCGCCATGGACGGACTCGATGATATTCTGCAGGGTCCCGCCATAGACCCAATAGGCGTCGGTCAGGTTCGGAGCGCCGAGCTCCCGGTTGCCCCGCGCGTCTTCGCCGTGGCAGGCGGCGCAGGTCGTGAGAAACACTTCGCGGCCGGCCTCGATGCGGCCGATGTTGTCCGGCGTGGAGTATGCGGGGTTGGTGAGCGAGTATACATAGGCGGCGACATCCCGGACCTGATTGCGGTCGAGCATCTCGTCGCGCCCGAACGAGGGCATCTGCCCGACACGGCTTTCGGGGTGTCGAGTGTTGATGCCGACCCTCAGGGTCTGAGCGATATTCTCCGGCCCGCCGCCCCAGAGCCAGTCGTCATCGGTCAGATCCGGAAAGTTGCTTCGGCCCTTTCCATCCACCCCATGGCAGACGGCGCAGTTATCGCCGAACAGTTGGTGCCCCGTGGAGCGGACCGTTGCCATCAACTGCTCGTCCGCCCTTATCTGGTCGTAGGAGAGCGCGTCGATCTTCTTCTCCCAGACGGCTCTCGCCGCCGCTGCCGCGGCGAGCTTTTCTTCGACGACGTTCCGCTCGTCGATTCCGAGTAGCCCCTTCGTATAGGTAGTGCCGAGGGGCCATGTCGGAAGAAGAACCCACCAAAGGAGCGCGAAGACATGGGTCACCACCAGGAAAAGCAGCACCCCTCGGGGAACGGGCGTGTCGAGCTCCTTGATGCCGTTCCACTCATGCCCGGTGGTTTTTCGGCCGCTGATCGGGTCGACTTCCTCTACGTCCATGGCTGGTCGTCCTCGTCGAGAATGTTCCTCTTGGCCCGATCGAAACGTTCCCGGTTTGCTGGCCAGAACGTGTAGACGAGCACGCAGAGCGAGAACCCGATCAGGTAGAAGAGCCCCCAAGTCTTCGCTGCCTCAACCAATGTCTCGTGCGTCAGATCCATGATCGCGGTCCCCGCTTCAGCTCAGTCGTTCGGGTTGGGGGGCTGTTCCGGAGCGGCCGTGTTCCGGTATGCCGCCTTTGTCAGCCGTCCAAGGACCTGCAGGTAGGCCACGAGCGCATCCATCTCGGTGACCCGCGTTGTGACCCCGTCGAATGCGCTGACCTGCGTCTCCTCTCCATAGCGTTCCGTCACACCGGAGGCCTGTTGGCTGTCCGGTACCGCCTGCCCAAAGGCGTCACGAGCGGCATTATCGATCATTTCGTCGGTATAGGGAACGCCGACGCTTCGCTGCGTCCGCAGATGGGAGCCAAGGTCGTCGAGGCGCAGCGGCGTACGTGCCAGCCAGGGATAAGCCGGCATGTTCGACTCCGGCACGACATCGCGCGGATTGGTGAGATGGGCAACATGCCAGAAATCGGAGTATTTGCCGCCCACCCGCGCAAGGTCGGGTCCGGTCCGCTTCGAACCCCACAGCATCGGGTGGTCATATCTGGATTCTACCGCCAGCGAGAAAGGGCCATAACGCTCCACGTCGTCCCGCAGCGTGCGGATCATCTGGCTGTGGCAGGCATAGCAGCCCTCACGTATGTAGATATTGCGCCCGGCGAGCTCCAGCGGCGTGTAGAGACGCATGTCGTCGGCGTTCTCGACCGTCTCGTCGATGGTGAAGAGTGGAGCGATTTCCACGATGCCACCGACACTGGCCGCAACGATGATGGCGAGCACGAAACCGATCGCCGTCCGCTCGAGCTTACGATGAAGAAGTTCGGGCATGCTGCTACTCCGCCGGTCTCGTTGCCGCCCCTTCTGGCAAGGGTCCGGCCAGCGGAATATCGTCATGCCGCTCGCCGCCCGCCACTGGCACGCCCCGGACAGTCATCCAGATGTTGTAGGTGGCAACAACAGCCCCGATAAGGAACAGCAGGCCGCCGAAGGCGCGCGCGATGTAATAGGGGTACATCGCGAGGAGTGAATCCACGAATGAATAGGAAAGCGTCCCCTCCTCCGTGTAGGTCCTCCACATCAGGCCCTGGATGATGCCTGAGTTCCACATGGCGAAGACGTAGATGACGGTGCCGGCGAACGCGAGCCAGAAATGGACTTCGACTAGCGCCGCGGAATACATCCTCTCCCGCTTCCAGATCGCCGGCACGAGTGTGTAGAGAGAGCCATAGGTGATTAACGCGACCCAGCCGAGCGCGCCCGCGTGGACATGGCCGACGGTCCAATCGGTATAGTGCGAGAGGGAGTTCACAGGACGGACCGCGAGGAACGATCCTTCGAAGGTCGAAAGGCCGTAGAAGAAGGCCGCCATCATGATGAAGCGCAACGTCGCGTCGTCCCGGACCTTGTGCCAGGCGCCATTCAGTGTCAGCAGGGCGTTGCCGGCCGATGCCCAGGAGGGCACCAGCAGCATCACCGAGAACGTCATCCCGAGGTTCTGCACCCAGTGCGGCAGGGCCGTATAGTGGAGATGATGCGAGCCGGCCCACATGTAGAAGAAGGTTATGCCCCAAAAGCTGAGGATCGACAGCCGGTAGGAAAAGATCGGGCGTTCTGCTCGCTTGGGCAAATAATAGTAGAGCATGGCCAGGAAGCCTGCCGTCAGGAAGAATGCGACGGCATTGTGCCCGTACCACCACTGCACCATGGAGTCCTGGACGCCTGCCCAGATCGTGTAGCTCTTGGCATGGCCGAGCGAGACCGGAATGGTCAGGTTGTTTATGATGTGCAGTATCGCCACGACCAGGATGAAGGCCATGTAATACCAGTTGGCGACGTAGATGTGGGGCTCCCTGCGGCGCGCCAGCGTCCGGATATAGAGGACGAAATAGGTAACCCAGACGATGACCAGCCAGAGATCGGCGTACCATTCGGCCTCCGCGTACTCTTTGGACTGCGTCACGCCTATGAAATAGCCGGTGACCGCCAAAATGCAGAAGAGGTTATAGCCAAACAGAACGAACCACGGGCTCAATTGATCCGGAAGCCGTGCGCGCGAGGTCCTTTGAACCACATGGAACGAGGTCGAGATCAGCGCGTTACCGCCAAATCCGAAAATGACGCCAGTTGTATGAGCCGGCCTGATCCGCCCGAAGCTTGCCCATGCAGTGTCGAAGTTCAGGCTTGGCCAGGCGAGCTGGGCTGCGGCCCAGACCCCGAAGAACATCCCGAAGATCGCCCAGAAAAGCGTGAACGCGACGCCGACCTTGATGGGGTCATCATAATAGCGGGAGACGCGCGATGGGTCGGGCGCCGGACCGAAGGATGTGGACATGATCAGAAACAGCAGCACCATGCTATAGAGCAGGACGATCGCGCCATGAACACCAAGCGGATCTGCCCGCCCGGCCGCAGCCATCGCTATGCCGACAACCGCCAAGGCCACCAAGATGGCCGCCGCCAGCTCCCGTTCCCTGGTCGTCAACTGTCCCATGAAAGCTCCCCCATCATGTGCACAGCGCTGATGAGAAGCATCTATTTCCCGCGGAGCACAAATCAAGACTTGGGCGAGTGTTTTGGCTCGACGAGCAATCGTCTTAGCGGCACGAAAGACCAACGCAGTTGGAAAGGCAGTTGCGGAGTACGATGCCTCACATCGAAATTTCGTTCCTCAAGCGAATAGCGCCTGAGCTCGCCAAGTTGATGATCAGGGCAGCCAAACGAAGTCGAGCAATGCGCGAAGCGTCTCGTAAGCGGGATAGAGGGCGACAGTGAGGGTTGCGGCCCAGGTGATGATGATCGCAAACGGAAGTCAGGGACCAGTAAGCGAAAAGTGCCATGACGCTCAGTTTCGCCACGTCGGTAATGCTGGCCTCTGCCACAGCGGGGAGATTTTCATCCAGGAACCGTGCTCGGCGGCTGTGGTTCGGCGCTGGAGCCGATCGGTATTTTTATGCCGCTCTGGTCGGCATCGTAAGGTCGACGCGCGAGCGAGCGCCGCATCCTTCCTTCCTTTCGCAAAACGGACTTTTACCGCCACAGGACCCCCTTTTCGATATGGCGTCTTTAGCGATCCTCGCGCGTATGCCAAAGCCGCAAACATAGACCGTCGACTTGCGTTTGTGACCGGCAAACCCGTCGGCACCGAGTAGAAGCGAGACCGTCAGGCTTGCCAGGGATCGACCACAACGACGCCAGTGCCTTCGAAATCCCTGATGTTGCGCGTCACGCATCGACCAGGCGCCAATGGGCGCGCCGTTGAGGCGCCTCGGCGAGGCATTGCATGACCGCCATCTTGTCGGCGCCGACCTCTTCGGGTGTGGCGCCGGACGCCGAACAACACGAGCGGAAATGCAGAGTTCGTCATCCAAGTTTCACGGAAGTTTGGGCTAACTGTCACGTTGCATTGTTAGCAGAGGCACCGAATGAGCCGCGGCCAAGCCGCCAGCGGTCATCGTTATCCTTCTAAGGAGCATTTGCGATGAAAATTACTGTTCTTCAATCAGTTCTGGCGTCTCTGCTGGCTGCCACCGCATTTGGTGCTGGCCCGGTTTATGCTGAAAAGACCAAATTCGAATTCTGGTATGGCCTGTCCGGCGATCTCGGCGAGCGCGTGCAGGATGCCTGCAAAAAGTTCAACGACATGCAGGCCGACTACGAAATCATCTGCACTTCGCAGAACGGCTACGACACCACGCTTCAGAACACCATTGCCGCCTATCGCGCCAAGAAGCAGCCGGCAATCACCCAAATCTACGACGCCGGCACGCTCGACATGATGCTCTCCGGAGCATTCGTGCCGGCCAAGAAGCTCATGGCCGACAATGGTTATACGATCGAGTGGGCTAACTATTTTGGCGGCATCGCCAACTACTACGCGACGGCTGCAGGTGAGTTGAACTCCTTCCCGTTCAACTCTTCGACTGCGATGTTCTATTACAACGTCGACGCCTTCCAGAAGGCCGGCATCGACTTCAAACCGGAAACCTGGGAACAGGTCGATGAAGCCGCCCGCAAGCTGAAGGCCGCGGGTTTCGAATGCCCGCTCGGATTCAATTTCGACACTTGGCAGATGATGGAGCAATTTTCCGCCATCCATAATCAGCCGATTGCAACCAAGGGCAACGGCTATAAGGGCCTCGACGCCGAACTGGTCTTCAACAAGACCAAGTTCGTGGACCACGTGAAATTCTTCAAGAAAATGGCCGACGAGAAGCTGTTCGTCGTCAAAACGAAGCAGCTCGGCATGGACATCGTCCCCGCTTTCACTTCGCAGACCTGCCAGATGATTCAGACCTCGATTGCCGACCATGGCACGATCGGCAAGTCGCTGCCGGAAGGCGTCAAGTGGGAAGTCGCGATGCTGCCGGTCTGGAAAGGCACGGAGCGGCAGAATTCGCTTGTCGGCGGTGCGTCGCTATGGGTCATGGCCGGTCGTCCGGAAGCCGAATACAAGGGCGCTGCGGCTTTCTTAAACTTTCTCGCCACGCCGGAAATGGCCCAATGGTGGTCGACGGTCACCGGCTACATACCGGTCACCAAGACCGGTTTTGACGCCATGAAGGCCAAAGGCTTTTATGACAACGCTCCCTACAAGGGTCGCGAACTCGCGATTGCCAGCCTGACCTACACACCGACTTCCGAGAACACCCGCGGCATCCGCCTCGGTGGCTTCACCCAGATCCGCAAGGAGATTTCTACGGCGCTGGAAGCGATCTTCATGCAAAATGCCGATGTGCAGGCTGAGCTCGACCAAGCCGCCGATCGGAGCAACGCCGTGCTGCGCCGCTTTGAAAAGACCTATGCCGGCCAGAAGCTGAACTGAATTTCGCGAGCATCAAGAGCCTGCCTGGCGCATATCGGCAGGCTCTCTTCCCTGAAAAATGTATTGGGTTTGATTGATCCATGGAAAAGCGGTCCGTTTTCAACAGCTGGTGGCTGCCAATCCTCTTCGCTCTGCCGCAAATTCTTCTGATCCTTCTCTTCTTCTACTGGCCGGCAATTGCGGTGATGAAGTGGGCTTTCACGCTGGAGCCCCCCTTCGGGGGTGCAGCGGAATTTGTCGGGCTGACAAATTTCAAGGAGGTCTTCGCCGATCCCTTCTATTGGAAATCTGTGGCCGTCAGCCTGATTTTTGCGCTTTGCGGGACTTTCTTCACCATTCTGGTCGGCCTCGTTCTGGCAATTGCGGTCGATCGGCAACTCCCCGGTTCGGGGCTGTTCCGCTTCCTCTATATCCTTCCCTATGCGATCGCCGGACCGGCCGCCGGCATGGCCTTCCGATTCATTCTTTCGCCTGAACGCGGGCTGATGGCCTCCGTCAATGCCGCCTTTCCCGACTTCTGGAACCCGGCAAAATATGGCACTCACGCGCTGGTCCTCGTCATCGTCATCTTTGCCTGGAAGTGGGCGGGCTACACTTTCATCTTCCTGTTGGCCGGCCTGCAATCCGTGCCGCGCTCTCTGGCCGAAGCCGCCGCCATGGACGGCGCGGGGCCGATCCGACGAGCCGTGGATATCCAGGTTCCCCTGCTAGCGCCGACGCTGTTCTTTCTGCTTGTCATCATGATGACTGAGGGCTTCGTCGGCTCGGACACCTTCGGCATTGTGCACAGCACGACGGGAGGCGGGCCCAATCACGGCACGGAAGTGATGGTGTTCCGGATTGTCGATGAAGCTTTCAAGGGGCTGAACTACTCCGGCGCCTCGGCTCAGAGCATTGTCCTAATCGGCCTCATCATGATCTTCACCTTCATCCAGTTTCGCTTCATCGAGAAGCGCGTGCATTACAAGTGAACTGATCATGATCCAGCGCACCCCAATCGCCGACGCATTCACCTATGTGTTAATGGTTCTCGGCTTCATCCTGTTGATCGGCCCCTTTATCGTGATCCTCGCCGGTGCCAGCCAGACACTGCAACAGATTAACAGCGTGCCGTTCCATTTCCTGCCGCAGGACCGTTTCCTTGAAAATGCCTCTGCTGCCTGGTCGCGCGCCAATCTCGGCACGGCTATGACGAACAGCCTTATTATGGCTTGCCTCGTGACCTTCGGCAAAGTGGCGCTTTCGGCCTGCACGGCCTTTGCCATCGTCTTCTTTCGCACGCCGCTCAAGCACCTTTTCTTCTGGATGGTGTTCATCACGCTGATGCTGCCGCTCGAAGTCCGCGTGGTCCCGACCTATGCTGTGGCCGCCGACCTCTTCGAGCCATTTCGTTTACTGATTTCGGCGCTGACCGGCACAGAGATATCAGTCGAATGGAACCTGCTCAATTCCTATGCCGGCCTGACGCTGCCACTGATTGCGACCGCGACGGGCACGTTTCTCTACCGGCAATTCTTCATGACGCTGCCGGATGAACTCGCCGAAGCCGCCCGTATGGACGGCTCGGGACCGGTGCGCTTTTTTGTCGATATGCTGATGCCCCTTTCGCGCACCAACATGCTGGCGCTCACAACCATCATGTTCGTCTATGGCTGGAACCAATATCTGTGGCCTCTCCTGATGATCACAGACCCGACTTACAAGACGACAATGATGTCGCTCGGTGCGCTGCTCCCTTCAGAGAACAGCCTGCCCGACTGGAATGTCACGCTTGCAGGTTCACTTATCATCATGGCGCCGCCGCTTATCGTCGTCGCGGTGCTGCAACGCTGGTTCGTCCGTGGCCTGGTTGCCACGGAAAAATGAACAAGGTTTCAAAAATGGCCGACATCGATATCCGTGCCGTGCGCAAGTCCTATGGTAAGACTCAGACGCTGCACGGCGTTGACCTCTGCTTTGCCTCCGGCGAATTCGTCGTCATTCTTGGCCCTTCTGGCTGCGGCAAGTCGACGCTTCTACGCATGATCGCCGGGCTCGAAGAGATCACGGCCGGCGAAATCGCGATCAACCGTCGCGTCGTGAACAGGCTCGAGCCGCGCGAACGCGGCTGCGCCATGGTGTTCCAGAACTATGCGCTCTATCCGCATATGACCGTTGCCCAAAATATCGGTTACGCGCTGAAAGTGGCCAGCGTGCCGAAGGTCGAGCGCGAAAGGCGCATCAAAGAGACGGCGAAGGTTGTCGGCCTTTGCGAATATCTGACCCGCAAACCGGCGGCGTTATCAGGCGGCCAGCGTCAGCGCGTGGCGATGGCGCGTGCCATCATTCGAGAGCCGAAGGTCTTCCTGTTCGACGAACCGTTGTCCAACCTCGACGCCAAGTTGCGAGTGACGATGCGGGCGGAAATCCGCAAGCTGCATCAGCGCCTTTCAGCGACATCCATCTTCGTTACCCACGATCAAGTCGAGGCGATGACGCTTGCCGATAAGCTGGTGGTGATGAATAAGGGCCATGTCGAGCAGGTCGGCCAGCCACTCGACATTTATCACCGGCCGGCAAGCGTATTCGTCGCATCCTTCATCGGCTCTCCCGCAATGAACCTCTTCGATACGCGCGTCGAGGTCGATACCGCCTCGGTGCGTATCGGCGCTGCGCAAGTGCCGATTGATCCTGCGCTGGCCGCCCGCTTGCGCGGAAGGGATCTCACTATTGGCATCCGTCCGGAGCAATGCGTGGTTCTGCCGGACGGCGGCCGCGTGCCAGCGAAGATAGACTTCATCGAGGAACTCGGCTCCGGTAGGGTCGTCCATGCCGAGATGGGTGATCAGACTTTTGCCGCCGTCATTGGCGAGCACGTGAACGTGCGTGCCGGTGACCGTATCGGCCTGGAATTGCCCTCGTCTCAACTACATTTCTTCGACCGCGATAGCGGGCGCCGGATCGACATGGAGATCAACTCCAGCGTCCCGCAACAGGTGGCAGGCGCCTCGACACTGGCGATTGCTCACTGATTTCTGCAAATGCCCTCCAGGAGAAACCCACATGAACGAGATCATTTCCGCTGTAGGCTTTTGCAACCGGACCGGCAAGGGCGACCTCAGTGCACTTGACGCTTCACTGCGCGAAATCGCCGAAACGGGGGCCGATGCCTGCGAGATCGGCATCTATGCCGAGGAAATCATCAGCGGCGGCCGCATCATCGAGGACCGTACGCAACGGCTCACCGATACCGTTCGGCAGTACCCTTTCAAAAAACTGTCGCTGCATGGCCAGATTCTCTCCAACTTCATGGACCGCGAGCACCTGCAGCTGCAAAAGAAGGTGGTGCGGGCGATGCTGGAACTGTGCGACCGCGTGGGCGCAGGCATCCTCGTGCATCATTCGGGCGCGGCACAGCTTGCCAGTGGCGAAAATGGCGCCGATCTCGACCGAATGGAACGCGAGGCATTAGCCGAGATGGGCGACGTCGCCAAAGGCTATGGCGTACGCATCGCACTTGAAAACATCTTCACCACCGAAAGCGGCCAATATCGCCAGACTCCGGGCGAGGTGGCCGCGACCGTCAAGGCGATCGACTCGGACAACGTCGTGGCGCTGATCGACTTCTCGCATGCCTATATCGAGTCGACCTATCGCAATCTCGATTTCCGCGAAGAGCTGCGAGCGATGGCGCCGGTGACCGGCCATCTGCATGTGCATGACAGCTTTGGCCTTCCCTATTCCGTGACGCGCTTCTACCATCCGGCCGAGGCAACCGCGCTCGGCATCGGCGATCTGCACTTGCCGGTCGGCTGGGGCGATATCCCGTGGGAGGATATCTTCAGCGAACTTACGTTCCTCCCGGATACATCGCTGATCATGGAAATTAGCGCCGAGCGCTTTGGTGACCAGCAGCCGGCCTGCTTGGGAAAGGCAAGACATTTGGCGGCAATGCAACGCGGATGATGGGCTAGAAATTTCCGGGTGATATCACGTGCGGATAGCGCCCGTACCTGACCCACAAATGCAGGTGAGGATTCTCCGGTCGACGCCTATTTCGCCGGCGGCAAATCCGTGTGTCACGTCGATCCGACCGACAAGACCTCGCCCCCTTCCCTGTCTTAGTATCCTCCTCGGCCGTACCAAGACGACGGCCGCCGATGACGGCGCGCATGACATGCTGATCGGCTGAGCGGTGACCGTACCGAAGCGTTGGCTGGGCCAAGCCGCGATCAAAGACGGGCCAATGCTCCGGCGCATCGATCAATGGGGCAATCGACCGTCGGGCGCTCTCACCGCAATCGGCAACCATGATCCTTAAGGCACGCGCCAGACAGGCCGGGCTCGATCCGGCGCTGTTTTCGACGCACGGCTTAAGATCGGGCTATCTGACTGACGCTGCCAATTGCGGCATCCCCTTGCCCGAAGCGATGCAGCTGTCTCTGCACAAATCGATGGCGCAGGCAGCCGGCTATTACAACAATGCGGAGCGCAAGCTGGGACGAGCAGCGCGGCTGATCGTCTAAGCGTGACTACACGCCGGAAGGATGCATCAGTTGGCCTCTCGAACGACTGCGGTTCTTCCGCTGCCGCCTCCGATCGATCGCGCGAGAGTCAGCGGCCCATGCTGCCCTGCTCCAGGCTTCGGCGCGCCTTCCCTGAATAATGCCCCGTTAAAACTGCAAGTACTTTTGCGCGCAGCATTGTGATATTTATCCACCATAACGTGCAGTTCAGCGAGGGAGGCAACAGCGACCTGACCTCAAGCGTGGTCGGTGCCACGGTCGTTTACCTCTGCTCACCCTTCGTGGCACGCAATGCCTATGACTGCGAGCTCTCGACAAGTCCGCTCGTCGAATGCAGCTCGCCCGCGAAATTCCGGCGCGCTGCGGCCGCCGGAATCGCCAGTGAAATCGACATCAAACATCACAGCCTCAAGGCGAGTCCTTGTGGATAGGAGGGTTACATGTCTGTGCATGAAGCAATTCTGGACCCCGGCTATGACCCAACCATCGTCGAGGATGGACCTCTGGTTCGACCTGCCATTCCGGCGACACTGCCGGCGTCGGCGACTGTCGATCCGCAATACCTGCCGCCCCCGAAGGCACAGGGCACGGCACAGCATGTCGGAAGTCCCGGCAGCTGCGCCGCCTGGGCTTCGACCTATGGCCTTGCCACCTACACGGCGGCGGCCGCGACCGGCCAGTCCCCGTCAAGCACGTCGCTGCAGGCGAGCCCTGCTCATATCTACATCGAAGTCATGAAGAGCTACGGCAATAATGGCTGCGCAGGCTCACGGCTCGCCTCATACCTTAATCTGTTGCAGCAAGGCGGCACGCCAAGCTGGGCGACGGCGCCCTATTACCCCAACTGCGCCGAGCTTTGGTCGAGCTACAACCCCAACGCCGCCGTCGACCTCTCCTTCGAGATTCCCGGATGGGCGATCGTCCAAACCTCTGATCTCGATGCGATCAAGGCGATCATCGCAAATGGCGGCGCACTTTGCTATGGGACGTCGCTCAATGAAGGCTTCATGAAATACGAAGGACCCGGCCCGATGACCGGTCCCTTCAATAAGATACCGAACGTCGGCCATTGCATGCTAATCATCGGCTACGACGACGAACAACAAGCCATTCTCATCCAGAACAGCTTCGGGCCGGAGTGGGGCTGCAGTTGGAACGGCAGCGGCGGCTATATTTGGATGAGCTACGAGCTGTTCCAATACCTGGCGCAAGGTCAAGCCATGTACGTCACGGCCTGAGCCACGCTCTGAACAGATCGACTGGGTTTTCCGATGGACGATGCAGTAGTTTCAAGGCTTCTCGACAAAGTCTGACCGTCACCACCCCATCGGGATCATACGCGCCCTCTCGCGAGGGCGCGTCCTTTGCACGTCATTCCATCGCCCGAATCGTGAACTACCTGACCGAAGTGGTAAATTGCGGCGTCCCTCCTCCTGAAGCGATGCATTCCGGCGCATTGATCAATGGGGCACCTCGACCGGCGGGCGCTCTCGCCCCAGTCGCTCAACTCGATCCTTAAAGCACACGCCAAACAGGCCGGGCTCGACCCGGCGCTGTTTTCGGCGCACGGCTTAAGATCAGGTTATCTGACCGAGACCGCCAATCGGGCCATCCCGCAGCCCAAAGCGATGCAGTAGCCGCTCAAAATCGGTCACACAGGCGGCAGGCTACTACAACAATGCCGAACGGAAGTTGGGACGGGCGGCGCCGCTGATCGTCTGATCATTCAAGCACTTTTTCTGTCCGCTTGCCTTTCTTGTTAGCGGGGTCGGCGCCGTTCTTACTGGAAACGGCGCTCTTCTTCTGCGGGTTCGCGCCGTTTGTCTTTCTCTTCACCGCTGATTTCGCGACCTTTTTCGCTTTGACGCCGGCTGTGGGGCCAGTTCCAGGATTCGAAGGCTCATTCCCCGCGACCTTTGTCCGATCCATGTTGGTCGACTGAATCTCCTCAGCGGCCTGCAGCCAATGCTGAAGCCCCTCCCCTTCCGGGCGCCCCGCTCGCTCCCACAACTCATAAGCCCGCTTCCTGATCAGTTCTTCTTCGTCCGTCTTCATGGCAAACGCTCCTTGTCGACTGAGGCTGGGAAATGATGGGATGATGGCAGTAAAGGTTGAATTCGCGCCTTAAGTTTAGGTTGGATTGCGTATGCCCGCAATCGCCACTAGGTTTTTGTTCTTTGCTTCAAGCGAATGCTGATCGGACCACTCTCGGTTTGCTGGAGTTCGAACTTATCTGTTTTGCGGATGAGGTCGCTGAGCTTTCGGAACCCGAAGGTGCGCGGATCAAAGTCTGGTGCCAGGTTGAGCAACTGCTTGCCAACGGTGCCGAGGTTTACCCAACCGTCTTCAGTTTCCTCTTGCGAAAGAACCTTCTTGATCAGCGGCACAGCAGCGCTTACCGGTTGCAGGGACTTTCCGGCTGATGCGGCGCTCTGCTCATCTTTCACCACGCTCGGAAGCAGGTTCTCGGTATAGATGAACCTCCGGCAGGCCTGCCGGAAGCTCTCCGGCGTTTTCTGTTCGCCGAAGCCAAATACGTCGATGCCCTGCTCGCGGATCCGGGCGGCCAAACGCGTGAAATCGCTGTCAGAAGAAACAAGGCAGAAACCATCGAAGCGGCCACTGTGCAGCAGGTCCATGGCGTCGATCACCAATGTGATGTCGGAGGCATTCTTTCCCGTCGTATAGGCGAACTGCTGCTGCGGTATAATTGCGTGTTTTGACAATACATCCGCCCATGCCTTCGATCGGCTGCCCGAGAAATCCCCATAAATGCGCCGCACGCTCGCCTCGCCGATCTTGGCAACCTCTTCAAACAATCCATCAGCGATCTTGGCCGAGGTGTTGTCGGCATCGATCAGGACCGCCAGGCGCGGTGATCGTATCTCTGATGGCATGACGAATCCTTTCTCGCAGTTCTGATGAGCTTAGCAGTCGCTCCGCGGCTGCACTACTCTGACCGTCGGCAGCGCGTGCACTGCCCGCGGGGGGCTTCCCTTGCCTGCATCTCGGCCCCACCCACTCATCCCGAGGCAACGGACGCGAGGAGT
The DNA here is from genome assembly GCA_001704765.1 of Sinorhizobium shofinae. Taxonomy (GTDB): domain Bacteria; phylum Pseudomonadota; class Alphaproteobacteria; order Rhizobiales; family Rhizobiaceae; genus Sinorhizobium; species Sinorhizobium shofinae. Next base: position 178,706 of record MBFK01000059.1, on the reverse strand, counting down.
AGCTGTGCGTCGCTCTGAGGCGTATCCAACGCACCAATGGCAATCATTCGAGGGAGCAGACGCCCCTGCCCGCTCAACACTACTTTTTCCGGGTCTTACGAGCGGAACAACCCCTCTCGGCTCCACGTTCCCAATCGTCGAGTATGTTGCGCGCCTATTTGCCGCGGAACGCTCCGCGCCGCCCTGGATACCGAGCGTGACGGTGACGGAGCTGCGTTTTGTTTGTATTGTGCGATCATCTGATCACATTGGTTTGAACGCCGGCGCCTTCGAGAAAACACATGGCCAATCCGCTCGCAGAGTCACTCAATCGGCTCATCCACGAGCCCGCCCCCTTGCGGAACAAGATCATCAACTCGCTGAGGAGAGCGATCGAAACCGGCGCGCTGGAGCCAGGAACCCGCCTCGTGGAGAAGGACTTGTGCGAGAAGCTCAACCTCAGCCGTGCGCAAGGAGCGCCGGAGCCAGAGCATCTCGGAAATCGATGCAATCGCCACCGCGATCGTCAACCGCCACAAGGCGGCAGCCGAAAAGCACGTCGCCATTCGGCGTTTGCCGCCTTCAGCACCGTCTACGACGCGTCATAATCTCGGGATAACCGCATGCGCCGCATTATCATTGCCATTACCGGAGCGTCCGGCATTGTCTATGGCGTGAGGGCGCTGCAGCTCCTCCGGGAGGTCGAGGACGTCGAAACGCATACGGTCATCTCGCCGGCGGCCTTCCGCACGGCAACCGACGAAATCGATATGAGCGCCGACGAGATCGAGGGGCTCGCCGATGTCCTCTATAATTATCGCGATATTGGCGCGGCGATCTCCTCCGGTTCTTTCCGCACCGCGGGCATGCTGGTAGCGCCGTGCTCGGTGAAGACGCTGAGCGGCATAGCAAATTGCTACAATGAAGAATTAATCGTGCGCGCCGCCGACGTCTGCCTCAAGGAACGCCGCCGCGTGGTTTTGCTCTTCCGCGAGACGCCACTGCATGCCGGCCATATTGCATTGATGGATCAGGCGACCCGCAACGGCGCGATCGTCATGCCGCCAGTTCCGGCCTTCTATTCGAAGCCGAAGACGCTTGATGAAATGGTCACGCAGACGATCGGACGCGCGCTCGACCTCTTCGACATTCATCTACCGATGGTGAAGCGCTGGAAGGAGGGCCCAGACTCTCCGGGCCAGCACTAGCCTTATAAATGAGCGGTGAATGCCTTTCCGATGGACCCCAAATCAATTCTGGCAACGGCGTGCCTCCTTGCGTGGGGTACGGTCTTGAGCCGTGCTACAATCCGACTTATTCCCCTCGAAGGAGGCGTCCATGGGCGTGCGCTTTCCTAATGAAAGTCCGGAATATCGCCAGGCTCGCGACAGGCTGCTGCAGCGGGAGGCAGCACTCAGGCGCGAAATGGAGGCTGTGGCGGCGGAAATCCGTGCACTCCCGCTGGGTGGGCCAATCCGTGAGGACTACGAATTCGACCACATCGACGCAAAGGGAAAGCCGGACAAGGTGCGGCTATCCGAGCTGTTCCGGCCCGGTACCGAGACTTTGATCCTCTATCACTACATGTTCCCGCGGCACCGCGACGACGACCGGCGCGGCCCGAGCAGCGGGCCGACGGCAGGGCTTCCGCTCGAGGCTGGGCCGTGTCCATCTTGCACCGCCTTGCTTGACAATTGGGAAGGAGCGATCCCGCATGTCGAAGGGCTCGGAGTGAACATCGCGGCGGTGGCCAAGGCGCCGATTGAGCAAGTCGCGGTCTTCGCTAAACATCGCGGCTGGCGCAATTTGAAACTGCTTTCAGCTGCCAATAACAGCTTCAAGCGCGACTACCATGGCGAGGATGAAGACGGGCAACAGGTACCGATCCTCACGGTATTCCACAAAGGTCGCGATGGCATAGTTAGGCTGAGCTGGGCCTCCGAGCTGTTGTTCATACCGCCCGAGAACGGGCAGGATCCCCGACATGTCGGCACGGTCGAACCGATGTGGACCCTCTTGGATCTCACTCCTGGCGGGCGGCCGAATGCGTACGAGCAAATTGAAGACGAGTACTATCTAACCGAGGCACCGACGGGTCGCCATACGGATTAAGAATGCCCGTAACCGTTGCTGACGGCCGCGCTCTCGAAATCGCCGCTTCCAACGCCGGAAAGGGATCGACCCGCACCGCGCTGACCGGGGTGTGATAAGCCTGCGGCAGTGCCAGTCCCGAGGACACCCGAGGCCCCCACTGGCCCCACCGTTGCAGCAAAGAATGAAGCCAATTGCCTTGAGAGCCCAAATGACAGACATGACCTCGGCGCTTAGAGTCTTTGAGCCCCGTCCCGGCGTGTTTGCCTATTACGACGGCCGCATCGAGGGGCGGAGGCTTCATGATGCAGGACCGAATTGGCTCGATGACGGCGCATATGGATTGGGCGTCGCCTCCTATGCCATCTTTGATGCGGGCGATGCACTCGTCTACGACACGCATATCTCCCTCGCACATGCGCAAGCCGTCAGGCGTCATCTCGAGCGGCTTGGCGCACAGTCCATCCGGGTTGTGCTTAGCCATTGGCACAACGATCATGTCGCTGGGAATGCGATCTTTGCCGATTGCGAAATCATCGCGCTCAAGCTGACCGCCGATGCGCTTCATGCCAATCGTGAGCAGCTCGCCACTCGCGTTCCGCCCATCACCCCGCTCGTCATGCCCAATCGGCTCTTTGAAACGAGGTTGGACCTTCAAGTCGGAAACCGCCGTGTTGAACTTCACCATTTCGACATTCATAGCGCCGACGGCAATGTCCTATGGTTGCCGGACGAGAGAATTCTATTAGCGGGCGATACGCTTGAAGACACGGTCACTTATATTTCCGAAGCGGAATACACGGGGAAGCACATTCGCGAACTGGGGCGCTTGGCAACCTGGCCGATCGATCGCATTCTGCCGAACCACGGCGATCCGGATCGGATTGCGACGGGCGGATATGAAGCGCGTTTCATCGACGCCAACCGGCGTTACCTTGAGCAGTTGATGAATGCGGTGAAACAAAACCGGGCCGGTATGGCGCCCCTCAAGGATTTCATCGCTGAGGACTTGGCGTCGGGAGCCGTATCGTATTTCGAGCCCTACGAAGCGGTGCACCGGAAGAACATCGCTGCCCTGTCAGAAATATGAGCTTCTCCGCCGTCGCCGGCTACGCCTGCAGCAAGGGAACTGCAGGCGGTACTGCCGTGAACGACGGGCGACACGGGCGATCTCGTAGTCTGCAGGACGCAAAGGAAGCGGCCTATGCGTAAAGCGCCGGCCTATCTCTCATCTCCACCTTGATCCGGTTGCCAGTCCCGGCGGCCTCGACGCCGGCGTCGGTTACGACGGCGGCGGCATAACCGTCCCAGGCGCTCGGGCCTGTAGCGGTGCCCTTCGCCGCGGCATCCAACCATTCCTTGAACTCGACGTCGAACGCTTCGACGAAGCGCTCCTTCCAGTCCGCGGTGACCTTGCCGCGATATTCGCCGCCGCTCTTGACGGTGATCCGGTTGCGTTCGGCCAGCGTCACCACGCCCGTCTCGCCGGAGATCTCGCCGCCGATGTCGTAGGCGTAGTCGATGTTGACCGAGACCTCGATGTCGACGATGGCACCGCTTTCCATCTCCATCAGGACGATGATCGGATCGCGCAAGGTCCCGCCGCGGTTGTTCTTGCGGGCGGCAATGACGGAGACGGCTTTGACCTCCTCGTCGAGCAGCCAGCGGGCCGTGTCGATGTCGTGGACGGCCGTGTCGACGATCGCCATGTCGGAGGTGTAGCTCGGCGGAACCGAGGGGTTGCGGTGCACGCTCTTGAAGATCAGCGGCGCGCCGATCGTGCCGCTCTCCACGACGTCCTTCATCTGGCGATAGGCCGTGTCGAAGCGGCGCATGAAGCCGACCTGGACCAGGCGCTTGCCGTGCTTCACCTCGGCATCGATGATCCTGAGGCAGGCTTCCTGCGTGGTCGCGAGCGGCTTTTCGCAGAAGACCGGTTTGCCGGCGGCGATCGCCGCGAGAACATATTCTTCATGCGTCGGCCCCCAGGAAGTCACCACGACCGCGTCGACCTCGCTATCGTTGATTAGCGCCACTCCGTCGGTATAGGTCCTAGCGCCGATTGCGGTCGCGATTTTTTCGACCTGTTCCTTATTGATGTCGCTGACGGCAACGACGCTGCTGCCCGTCAGAACCTCGGTCAAACGGCGGATATGATCCTGCCCGATCATGCCCGTGCCGATGACACCGACCTTCACCGTCATTGTCTTGCTCCTTGATTGCGACTGTTTCTCCCTTTTTGCGGAGAAACAGCCGGTATGTTTGATTTCCGGCGCTCGTTGGGGCCGCCTATTTCTTGAAATACCTGTCGACGTATTCCTGCATCTTCTCGCGCATGAAGCGGCCGGACTGGTCGGCGCGTTCCTCCCAGGCAAAGACGCAGGCCGTCATGATGCCGTCGAAGCCGATGTCGGCGAGCGTGCCGAAGAAGTCGTCCCACGGAACCTCGCCCTGGCCGATGTCGAGATGCTGGTGCACGCGGGCGGCTGAGCCGGGCGGGTTGACGATGTAGCGCAAGCCCGAAGAGCCCTTGTGGTTGAAGGTGTCGCCGACATGGACATGAGCGAGCACGTCGGCGCATTCGCGCAGCATCGCCTTCGTGTCGTCGCCGAAATAGAAAGTGTGCGGCGCGCAATAGAGGAACTTGACGCGCGGGCTGTTGATGGTGCGGATGAGATCGACCGATGGCTGCAGCGTCTCGACCCAATCTTCCGGATGCGGCTCGATATGCAGGTTGATGCCTTCCTTCTCGAAGAGCGGCACGAGTTCTTCCATCGAGCGCCACCAGGCGTCCTCGCAGGCCTCGATCATCGACCCGGTGAGGCAGCAATAGCAGCTTCCCTTGTCGGGATGCGGTCCGCGGCCGAATTCGGAGTTCATCGTGTCGACTTCCATTTCGACGGCGATCTCGATCGCGCGCTTCCAGTGGCGCACCGCGGCCTGGCGCTCGGCCTCGTCATTGGAAGCCCAGCGGTACATTGGCAGCAGCGAGGCGATGCTGACGCCGTGGTCTTTCAGCGCCTTCTTGAAGCTCTTGATGCGGTTGGGGAAGACGCGCGGGGCCTTGAACCATTCGAGGAAGTCGCCTCGCGGCGAAAGCTCGATCCAGTCGTAGCCGAGTTCTGCCACCTTCTTCGGCAGTTCCTCGAGTGAGATATGGCGGTGCATGAAGGGATCTAGGGCAATCTTCATTGGTGTCTCCTCCTAATTCCGCGCCGATTTTACCAAAGCCGGAGCAGCGCCGCAGGCGGCCAAATTGACGATTTATCGTCAACACCACTATCTTGAAGCGGGAGAGACGAGGCACTTCGCCAGGAGCCGGGAATGACATCAGACGTCACGCGCAGGAGACGGAAACGGTCGCCACGTTTCGCCGAAATCGCGGAGGCGGCGGGCGTCAGCATCGCCACGGTCGATCGTGTCCTCAACGAGCGCGGCAGCGTATCGGAAAAGAAGCGTCTCGGCGTCATCAGGGCGGCTCGCAGCCTGGGCGTGCAGCGAATTCTGCCGAAGACGGAACACGCGCTTATTCATTTCGACATTCTGCTGCCGCCGAACAGGACCCCGTTCTTCCGGCTGCTGCATGACGCCTTGCTGCGGCTTGGCGAGATGCTCGGCAGCCGCATCGTGCTCCATCGCCGCATCCTTCCCGAGAGCCGTATCGAAGCGATCGTCGAGGCCATTCAGTCGCCCGGCTACAAACGCAAGGGCCTCGTGCTCGCCGTCCCGGATCACCCGCGGCTGCGTCAGGCTGTCGAACAGGCGATCGGTCGGGATGAGCCGGTCGCAACCGTTGCGACGGATCTTCCCGGAATTTCGGGCGTCCAATATTGCGGCATCAACCAGTTCGAGGCCGGTGCCACCGCAGCCTATGTCATGGGGCGAATGGCGCGCGGTGAGGGCCGCATGCTGGTGATTGGATCGCGCAGCGACTACCACGGCCATCAGGACAGGCGGGCAGGCTTTGCCGCCACGATCTCACGCTTTCAGAATCTCGTGCTCGAAATCGGCGACACCGACACCCATGACGATCCGGAGCGATGCTTCCGGGCGGTTTCGTCAGCCTTGAGGCGGGACGAGCCACTGTGTGGCATTTACAATACCGGCGCAGGCTCACAGGGCGTGCTGCGCGCACTGCAGGCGGTCTCGAACCCGGGCGAGATCATCTGGATCACACATGAAATTTCACCGGATCATCGGAGCTATCTGCAGCAGGGCTGGCTCGAGCTGGCGATCGATCAGGATCCGGAGCGCCAAGCCTCGGCGGCGCTCCAGCATCTGCTCTTTCGAAACGAAATCATTCATCAATTGCCGAAATCGGCGAGCCGGGGAGAGCTTCGGCTGTTCTTCGCCACCAATGTAGCCTGACAGTCGGCATCATCTCCGAACATGTCGTTGGCCGGAGTGATTTCTGCTCACTCTAAGAGTGCCAGCGCGATGACCGCCTGAATTCCCCCCAACCACACGATCGCACGAGAGTTCTTTAAGTGTGCCTTACCCGATCCGTCTGAGCGGCGGTTGATGGTTGTGTCGCCTTCGGGAGTCATCGGGCGATCCGGACTGCGCAAACGTCAGACTGCCGGCAGGCATCGCGACCTTCGGCTTTCTCCCCGCGCTGGGCATTGTGCTTGCCCTCGCGTGACAGTCCCAGCCAGCCATAGAAACTTTGTCTGCCCCCATCAAGTGAGCCGTCGTGTAACTATCCCAATCGCTTCGCTTGATCGTTGGACCAGTTGGTCACCGATCTTGACTGTCATCTGGAAAATGACCCGGAAGCGATGAGTGGGTGGAACGTAATGGATCTGGAAACGATCAGAACGCTTATCGAATTCGTCGGCCGTTCGCGAGTTTCCGAACTGGTGGTGGGCGAGAACGGTACTACCGTTCGGATATCGAACGGTTCGTCCAAACGAGCCTCATCAGATTCAACTCCAAAGCGCAGCCGCCAACAGATTGCGTCCGCCGCCGATCGGGGCGATACGACCCAAGGTCAGACGGCCGGCGCACAAACGGTGGTGGCGCCCGTATTTGGCGTCCTGCATCGATCGCCCAATCCCGGCGCGCCCGCTTTCGTCGAGGTGGGCGATGTCGTCGAGGTGGGTCAGAACCTCTGCATCGTCGAGGCGATGAAAGTCTTCAACACCGTGTCCGCGCACAAGGCCGGGCCGATCACGCGCATTTTTGCAAGCGATGGCCAGGAAGTGGAAGCGGGGCAGCCGTTGATGGAGATCGGATGATGTCGACCGTTCAGATGGGAAGCGAGGGAGAGAGCGGACGCCGGTTCGAGAAGGTGCTGATCGCCAACCGCGGTGAGATCGCCATGCGTGTTCAGCGGGCATGCCGAGAGCTTGGCTTGCGTACTGTCATGATCTGCTCCGATGCTGACCGGGACGCGCCCTATCGGACTACGGCCGATGAGTTTGTTTGCATCGGACCCGCCGCCCCTGGTCAAAGCTACCTGAACCAGGCCGCGGTCCTGCTTGCCGCACGGGCAACCGGCGCCGGCGCAATTCATCCCGGATACGGATTTCTTTCGGAGAACGCGGGTTTCGCGGAAGCCGTCGAGGCCGCGGGTCTGGTTTTCATCGGCCCCCCCGCCTCGGCGATCCGCACGATGGGCGACAAGATCGCCGCCAAACGCGCGATGATCGAAGCGGGCGTGCCCTGCGTGCCCGGTCCGGACGCAGCGCTTCCGGAGGACATCAGGTCGAGCGAGGACATTGCCCATAGCATAGGGTATCCGGTGATCGTGAAGGCGGCAGGCGGTGGTGGCGGCCGGGGCATGCGCGTCGTCCGTGATCCGGCGATGCTGCGCGATGCCGTATTGGTCACCCGCGAGGAGGCTCGGAGAGCATTCGGCAGGCCGGAGCTCTACATGGAGAAATTCCTCGAGCATCCACGTCACATCGAAATTCAGGTGCTTTGCGACGACCACGGCAATGCCGTGTGGCTCGGCCACCGCGACTGCTCGATGCAGCGACGCCACCAGAAAGTGGTCGAGGAAGCGCCTGCCCCCGGCATCGCCGCGGATATCGTCGCTGCGGTGGGAGAGCGTTGCGCAAATGCGTGCCGCCAGATCGGCTATCGGGGCGCTGGAACCTTCGAGTTTCTCTATGAGAATGGCGAGTTCTACTTCATCGAAATGAACACGCGTCTTCAGGTCGAGCACCCTGTAACGGAGATGACCTCGGGGATCGATATCGTCTGTGAACAGCTTCGCGTCGCGCAGGGGCTGCCACTAAGCATTTCGCAAGCCGAAATGCGGGCGCATGGCCATTCCTTCGAATGCCGGATCAATGCGGAAGACCCGTTTACCTTCGCCGCGTCTCCGGGCAGGATCGTCGCTGCTGAGTTTCCGAGCGGGCCTGGCGTCCGCGTCGATACCCATGTGGCGACCGGCTACAAGGTATCGCCCTACTACGACTCCCTGATCGCAAAACTGATTGTCCACGCGCCGACGCGAGACGAGGCCATTCGCCGGATGCGGGTGGCATTGGCAGATACAAGAATCGACGGGATCTCGACCAATCTGCCGCTCCATCGGGAACTCTTCGGGGACCCGGCATTCTGCACTGGCGAGACCGATATCCATTACCTTGAGAAATGGTTGGACGAGCGAAAGAAATGACGAAGGGTCGTAAGCGAAAGAGCGGCTCAATCGCCGAGCAGATACTGGATCCGGCGACCCTGGGGAAGATCGCGCTCTGGCTTGAGGATGCTGGCGTAGATTCGATCGAGATCGAGACGGAAGGCGGCCGGCTGGTGCGGATCGTGGCCGGCGCGGGCATCTCTTCGGATGGGGCCGGCGACGCGGATGTCTCGGTTTCGCGCAACAGTGCAAAGCCCGCCAAAGCACCTATCGCGGGGCACTTCCTGCCCGTGCATCCAGCACGCGATGCGGCAGAAGCGACCATAGGTACTGCCGTCTTCCCAGAGCAAATCATCGGCTTCTTAAGGGTCGGACCGCTCATCATGCCCATCGATACCGAAGAGGCAGGAACGCTGGACGGTTGTGTCGTCGAGCCCGGCAGTTTGGTCGGATATGGCGACACCGTTTTTCTGATCGAGCCCGCACAATGACGTTCATGCAAAGCAATGCCCTCTCGACGCCCGCATCCATCTCGACGGTCTCCGCCGAAGAGCCGAAGATCTCCGTGATCGGCACGGCGGCCTACCTGATAGAGGCGCCGGGTGCGTTCGACCTCCCTGCACAGAGGCGAATTTGGGCCTTGGCGCATGCGGTCGAGCCATGGCCCGAAGTTCGGGAAATCGTGCCGGGGGTCACGAACCTGCTGGTGATCCTCAAGCGGACGCCTGAGGAACCGGAGCAATTTGAGGCTCGTCTGCGGCACGAATGGGATTGCGCGCGAGGCATCGACCTCATCGGAAAGACGGTCGAAATTCCCGTTACCTATGGCGGCGAGCATGCAACGGACCTTGCCGCCGTTTGCGATTTCACGGGGCTGACCGATCGGGAGGTCGTGCGCCTGCATTGGCAAGGCAATTACACGGTCGTCGCACTCGGCAGCGCGCCCGGCTTCGGATATCTGCACGGACTCGACCCGCGCATCCACATGCCGCGCAAGACCGTTCCGTCGCTCAGGATGCTCAAGGGCACGGTGACCATCGGCGGCATGCAAACGGGCGTGTCGGTTCTGACCGGCCCGAATGGTTGGAACTCGATAGGCTTCGCCGAGCTGCAAATGTTCGACCCGATGAAAAACCCGCCGGCGCTGCTTGCTCCTGGCGACAAGGTCCGCTTCGTTCCCGAGAGGATCGAACTATGATCGAAATTCTTCAAACGGGTCCCTTGAACACAGTGCAGGATCTCGGCCGTTTCGGTTTCCGGAACGCGGGTGTGACCTCGAGCGGCGCGATGGACTGGCTTGCGCTGACCATTGGCAACTTGCTCGTCGGCAATGGCGAGGGGGAGGCCGCTCTCGAAGTCCAGACCTTTCCATTTCGCCTTCGGTTCGAGAGGGGCACTACCGTCGCGATCACAGGCGCGGATTGCGATGCGCGCCTGGACGGGCGGCGGCTTCCGCCCTGGTGGTCGGTACCGGTTTCGACCGGGCAGGTTCTGGAACTCGACGCGCCCCGACGCTCCGCACGCGCCTATCTGACTTTTGCCGGCGGCATCGATATCGAGCCGGTCATGGGGTCGCGCAGCACGTCGCTTCGAGGAGGGTTTGGAGGGCTGGACGGCCGCTTTCTAGCGGCGAATGACCGGTTGGGCATTGGCAGCGCATATGCATGTGCGGTGCCGCCAGGAGGTTTCGGGGTCATGCCACCCGAAGCCGCGCTGGCCGAGCACTTTCCGGCTTCGCAGGATGGCACGCTCCTGGTCCGCGCCATTCCCGCCGGAGAATACGCTCTCTTCGGTGCCGAGGCCGAACGGTTCTGGACACAGACCTGGAAGATCTCCTCCCAAAGCGACCGTACCGGCTATCGGCTCGCGGGCGAGCCCATCAGGCTTGCGTCCCCCGTGGAACTGCGCTCGCACGGGGTTGTTCCCGGTGTTGTCCAGATGCCGCCGTCGGGCGAGCCAATCGTCCAGATGAGCGACGCCAACACCGCTGGCGGCTACCCCAAGATGGCGGGCGTCATCGATATTGATCTTTGGCGGCTGGGCCAGGCGCGGATCGGCAGTCGCATCCAGTTTGTCCAGTCGAGTGTCACCGAGGCGCTTGCCGCCGAGCGGGCGGTGCAAGCCTATCTCGAGGACATTCGTCGCACGGTGCCCATGCTCGCCCACGCCCTTGCAGCCATGTCGCGCCGATAGCTTTGCGATGCTGATCAAGCCAAGACAGAAGAGGCAACGATGAAAATCGATCTCAATTCGGACATGGGGGAGGGTTTCGGACCCTACCGGCTCTGCGACGACGCGGCACTCATGGACGTGGTGTCGTCGGCCAACATCGCGTGCGGCTTTCACGCCGGCGACCCGGACACGATGGCGCGGATGGTCAGGCTGGCAAAGGCCCGCGGGGTCGGTGTCGGCGCTCACCCCGGCTTCCCCGACCGGCTCGGTTTCGGGCGCAGGGAAATGCCTGTTGAGGCTGATGAGATGCGCCAGCAGGTCCTATACCAGTTGGGTGCGTTGACCGCGATCGCCAAGGGCGAAGGAGTACCGGTTGCTCACATCGGGTTCCACGCCGCGATGGGCAACATGATCAACCGCGATCCCGTGCTCGCCGACCTGATCATGCAAGCCATCAGATCGGTGGACCCCGAGCTCATCGTCTTCTCGATGCCTGACAGCGAAATAGAGAGGGCCGCCACGCGCGCGGGCTTGAGGACCCTTACGCTCTTCCTGGCGGACCGCGCTTACGATTCCAACGGACAGCTTGTTTCGCGCAAATTGCCAAACTCCGTCCTGAAGGAAGAGGCCACAGTTCGTGCTCGGGTTCGCCAGTTCCTCGAAAGTGGAACCGTAACGACGATCGACAACCAGACGATCGAGGTCCGCGCGCGCTCGATCCTTGTCCATAGCGACACGCCGGGCTCACTCGAACTTGCCCGGATCGTCCGCAGCGAGATCGAGGCTACCGGAGCAACGATCGCGCCTGCACGCGAAGTCCTCGCCTGAATCTACGCGATGATGTTCGCGTGGCAAATTCGACGTCTGCAACGAACCCGAAAGATGTAAACCATGCCGACCCTCGCCGACCGCCTCAAGAATGTCTCCGTATCCGCGTCTGCCGCAATGACGCAGCGTGCCCGTGATCTCGCGTCGCGGGGCATTGATGTGGTTTCCCTTTCCTCGGGCGAGCCGGATTTCCCCACACCGCCCCATGCCATCGAGGCAGCCTATGCCGCAGCCTTGGCGGGAGACACCAAATATCCGCCGCTCGACGGCACGCCAGCCCTCAAGGCGGCGATCGCCCGAAAATTCAAGAGGGACAATAATCTCGACTACGATCCCGGCCAGATCCTCGTCTCCGGTGGCGGCAAGCAGGTGATCTTCAATGCGGTGCTTGCCAGCTGCAATCCGGGGGACGAGGTTGTCATACCGGCTCCCGCGTGGATCAGTTATGCGGACATCGTTCGCTTCGCAGGCGGCGTGCCGGTTCCTGTCGCCTGCAGCCATGAGAACGGCTTCAAGCTGCGGGCCGAGGACCTAGAATCGGCCATTACCCCGCGGACGAAGTGGCTGTTCCTCAACTTTCCAAATAATCCGACCGGCGCGGCTTGCTCGCGCAAGGAGATGGCGGCGATTGCCGAGGTCATGTTGCGCCATCCCGATGTGTGGATCATGACCGACGACATGTACGAGCATCTCGTCTATGACGATTTCGAGTTCTGCACGATCGCCGAAGTCGAGCCCCGGCTTTACGAGCGGGTCTTGACGGTCAATGGCGCCTCCAAGGCCTATGCGATGACGGGCTGGCGGCTGGGCTTCTGCGGGGGGCCGAAGGATCTTCTTGCCGCCATCAGCAACGTTAACGGCCAAAACAGCGGCGGTACGTCGACGATCACGCAGGCCGCGGCGGTTGCCGTGCTCGACGGGCCCCAGGGCTTGCTGAAGGAGCGCGCGGCGATCTACCGGAAGCGGCGCGACTTCGTGCTCGACAGGCTCGCCGGCATCGACGGCCTCACCTGCCACAAGCCGGAGGGCGCTTTCTATCTCTTTCCGAGTATCGCAGGGCTTATCGGCAAGACGAGCAAATCGGGCCGCAAGATCGAAACTGACACAGACTTCGTCATGGCGCTGCTCGATGAGCAGCACGTGGCAACCGTGCAGGGCGCGGCTTACGGCATGAGCCCATTCTTCCGCATTTCCTACGCGACCAGCATGGAGAAACTCGCAGACGGCTGTGATCGGATCGCGCAGTTCTGCAAAGATCTGAAGTAAGCGTGGAGGGCGCGAGTGGCTGGCCGCCCACATCATAAAACGTGATCGATTCTAATAAGTTGGAGCAGGATGCGGGCGGAAAACCCCGCACACTTTTCCTCATCCCGCTCTAATGCTTCAGCCGCTCCGTCAGTTCGCGCAGCAGCGTTTGGACGGCTATGGCAGGCTCCGACAGCGGCGCATATTCCGACACACACAGAGAGAGCGTCTCTTCGATCTTCGGTGAGATGCTCCGACAGATGGTCGGGCCCGCGCCCTCTGAGACAATACGATCTGCCACAGCCTTGGGCATGATCGTCGCACCGAGACCACTGCTTACCGCTCGCGTCAGCGTCCGGATAACCTCGACCTCCCCGATCACCGTCAAATTCGCCCGGCTTCTCGCGAAAGCGGTTTCCACCGCGCGCCGCACGAAATTGTAGGCCGGCGGCAACAGAAAAGGCAGCGGCTCCAGCGCCGAAATCGGCACCGGTGTATCGCCGGCTTCGATTCCGAGCTTCTCGTGCGCGACGAGGTAGAAGTCCTCGCGCAGCAGGGGGTCGAAGCGCACGCCCTTCATCGGACCCGCACCGTGTATCAGTGCGATTTCCAGCCGATTGTTCATCAGCATCTGGCTGTAGGTTTGGCCGACGCTTTCGGTAAGGTGAATGACGATGCCCGGGTAACGTCGCCTCGTTTCCGCCAGAAGTTCGAACGACAGGGTCGCCGCGCTGCTGAAGGGCGTGAGGCCTACGGAAACGCGGCCAGCGAGGTGTTGTCCCGCCGCCACGACATCGGCGTGAGCCTGCTCCATCTGCCGCAGGATGATCTGGGCGTGACGATAGACTTGAGAGCCCGCGTCCGTCATGACCACGCCCTGCTGGCTTCTTATGAGCAGCTTCGTTCCAAAGTGTTCCTCCAGAGCAGCGAGCTGCTGACTGAGGGCCGGCTGAGCGATGTGAAGGATATCGGCGGCTCTTGTGATGCTGCCTGTGTCGACGATCACGACAAACGATTTGAAACGCCTGATATCCATCGGTGAATTGCGCTCACTGTTGCAGCCGACCTGAATATTACAGTCTGGCTGATAGCTTGTAACGTCTCCTCTCCCAAGCCAAACTTGAGAGCGGAATGGGACCGCCGGATTGCAGGACGCCGGTTCGCCGTGCAGCGATGGTACAGATTAGCCAAGTGAAATCAATCGTATAGCGGGCTGCCGTCAGCTTCATAAGATAGGCTTATCCCTCCAAAGATAATCGGAATTATCGCCGGCTCGAAAGGTCAGCTAAGGTTCCTGAAACAAAGGGGATCGACGATGCCGTTTTCCGACTACAAGACCGCGCTTGTCACCGGTGCTTCCTCCGGAATTGGAGCGGCAATCGTCGAGCGCTTCTGCGCCGAAGGGCTTGAGGTGCACGCGATCGCGCGCAGTGCCGAGCCGCTGCATAAGCTTGCAGAGCGCACCGGCTGCGTGGCGCACACGATCGACGTCACAGACCGGGCCGCCCTCGCAGATCTCACAAGTCGCGTCCAGTTCGACATTCTCGTCAACAACGCCGGTGTCGACCGCCCCAAGAAGTTCTTGGAAGCGGAGGATGGCGACATCGATCTCCTTATCGACGTCAATCTTCGCGCTGTCCTCCACCTGTGCCGCATGGTGGTTCCGGGAATGGTCGCGCGAGATCGCGGCCATGTCATCAACATCTCGTCGATCGCCGGTACGTACAATTTCGGCGGAAACTCCTCCTATCACGCGACGAAGGCAGGGGTCAGCATGCTGTCAAACCAGTTGCGCATCGATGCCTTCGGCAAGCGCGTGCGTGTGACGGAAATCTGCCCGGGGCGCGTCGCGACCGATATCTTCGCACATGTCCATGGTGACAGCCCCGAGATTCGCGAACGCTTCATCGACGGCTTTGAGCTCCCCGAACCAAAAGACATCGCTAACGCCATAGCCTTCGCGATCGCCGCGCCGGTCGCCGTGAACATAGGTCACATGGAGATTACGCCGACACTTCAGGTGATGGGCGGTTTGCAGACGGCAAAGCCACAGTCTCTCAAAGAGCGGGGATCAAAGCCGTGAGTAGCTTCGACCTCTCCGAGATCCTGGGCAATCCGGAATACGTGTCGATGCTGCTCCTTGGCATCGAAATGACCTTCGTCGTGGCGATCGGTTCCTGGGTTCTCGCAATGACGCTGGCGCTCCTTCTGCTCGGCCTTCGCTACGCGCCTGGCCCGGTCGGCAATGCGTTCGTCACTGCCTACGTTTCCTATCACCGCAACGTCCCGACGTTGGTGCAGCTCATGCTCTGGTATTTCGGCATCTTCACGCTGATGCCGGATGGGCTCACGTTTTGGCTGAACGACCATAATGCCGAGGCGATCTTTGCCGTGATCGGATTGGGCCTTTGCCAGGCTGCTTATTTCAGCGAGGACCTTCGCTCTGGGATGCGGGCGGTGAGCCCCGGTCAGCTGGAAGCCGCCCGCGCTCTTGGCCACAGTTATGTTTCGGCCATGCGCTTCGTCATGGTTCCACAAGGAACAAGAAACGCGCTGCCCGCCCTGATCAACCACAGTGTCTCGTTGTTCAAGAATAGCAGTCTTGCAGTCGCGATCGGTGTGGCGGAACTCACCTACGCGGTCAAGGAGATCGAAAACTTAAGCTTCCGCACGTTCGAGAGCTATCTGCTTGTCACGATCCTCTACCTCGTCTTCTCGCTGATGATCATGACGGTCGGCGCGTACGTCGCTCGCAGAGCAGACCCAGTCAGGAGCGGACGAGCATGATCAGCGACATCATTGCCATCATCCGCGATTATTGGCTGCTGCTGCTCATCGGGCAGTATCCGAATGGTCCCCTCGGAGGACTTGCGGCGACATTGATGCTTTCGGTCCTCGCGATCGCCTTCGCGTTTCCGGTGAGCATCGCCCTGGCGCTTGCCAGGCTTTCGAAATCGCCGCTTCTGAACTGGCCCGTGAGCGCGCTCGTCTACTTCACACGCGGCGTGCCGTTGCTGATGCTGATCCTGTGGGGCTATTTCCTCGTGCCGCTCGTCACGGGCGCCAGTGTCCCGAGCTTCCTCACGATGCTGGTGACGCTCGTCGTCTATCAGGGCGCGTTTCTGAGCGAGGTGGTCCGCGGGGGGATCGTGGCGCTTGGGCACGGCCAGATGGAGGCGGCCCGGGCGCTTGGCCACAGCTATCTCGGCGCCATGCGCTACGTCATCCTGCCTCAGGCGCTCTACAACGTGATCCCGAGCATCATTTCGGTATTCGTTTCGACGATCAAGGACACGACGCTCGGATACGTGATCAACGTGCCCGACCTGACCTTCGCCGCCAGCCAGATCAACAATCAGCTGCTGACCCAGCCGTTCCAGGTCTTCTTCATCCTCGCGGCCGTCTACTACGTGATCTGCTGGTCGTTGAGCCGAGTGGCCGTACTCACGGAGCGCCGGATCACCCGCAAGCGCGCCGGCACCGCAGCACAGGCAACCGCGAAGTCCCTTAAACTCGCAGCTCTTACGGATCAGCCATCATGAACACGATCGCGCCCTCGAAGAATTCGCCAATGATTGAGCTGACCGGCGTTCGCAAGAACTACGGCAACTACGAGGTTCTCAAGGGAATCGATGCCGAAGTGGCCCGCGGCGAGGTCGTCGTCATCTGCGGCCCGTCCGGCTCCGGCAAGTCGACATTGATCCGGACCGTCAACCGGCTGGAGGAAATCGGCAGCGGCTCGATCAGCTGCGATGGCAACAACATCCATCGGCCGATGCCTGCCAAGGAACTCAACCGGTTGCGTAGCCGCATAGGTTTCGTCTTCCAGAGCTTCAATCTGTTTCCGCACTTGTCGGCCATCGACAACATTGCGATGTCGCCGATCCGCGTGAAGGGGGTTGCGCGCGACGTCGCCTATGCCAAGGCCACTCAGCTTCTGGAACGCGTCGGTCTGACCGACAAGGCCAATGCCTATCCCGGTCAACTCTCAGGCGGTCAGCAGCAACGTGTCGCGATCGCGCGCGCATTGGCTATGGAACCGCCTGTGATGTTGTTCGACGAGCCGACGAGCGCACTTGATCCAGAAATGGTCGGCGAGGTCCTCTCGGTCATGAAGGGCCTGGCAGCAGACGGCATGACGATGATGTGCGTCACCCACGAGATGGGATTTGCACGGGATGTCGCGGATCGCGTCTGGTTCATAGATCAGGGACAGATCGTCGAGTGCGCTCCGCCCGAAGAATTCTTCTCTCGCCCCCAAACTGCGCGAGCGCAGCGCTTTCTCAGCGAATTGCGGCATTAACCAAAAAAGCCAACCCCAGAGGAGACTTAGCAATGAAATTGAAGTCATGGACACTAGGCGTCGCGCTCGTTGTGACCGCGATTGCTGGTCCGGCAAAGGCAGACAAGCTTGCAGACATCACGGCGGCCAAGGTGATCCGTTGCGGAACCTTCGCCGACGTGCCGCCCTTCGCTTCGCCGGACCCGGCAACGCGCGAGATGGCGGGCTTCGACGTCGATCTCTGCAACGCAATTGCCCGCGAACTCGGCGTGAAGGCCGAGATCAAGCCGCTCTCCGTCGAAGCGCGCGTTCCCGAAGTGAAGCTCGGGCATGTCGATATCGCAGTGGCCAATCTTGCCTATACGCTGAGCCGTGCCGAACAGATCGAGTTCAGCCATCCCTATTATCTCGCCAAGGAAATGCTGATCGTGAAGGCGGATGATCCTGGCCAGAAGAAGGCGGATTTTGTCGGTGTCCGTATCGCCTCGACGAAGGGATCGACGTCCGAGCTGGCTATCCGCAAGAACGAGTCGAAGCCGTTGACGTTCCAGGACACCGGATCGGCCTATCTGGCCGTTCAGCAAGGGAAGGCTCGTGGCCTGGTCGCCAACACGATGACGACGACTAAGATCGTCAACGAGTCGAAAACCAAGGGCGCCGAGATGCGCATGATCGAGGAGCCCATGCTCTTCCAGCCGATCGGCATCGGGATGAAAAAGGATGAGCCGGCTTTGACCGCGAAAATCAACGAAATCCTGGTCTCGCTCGACAAGTCCGGCGAGATCAACAAGATCTGGGACAAGTGGCTCGGGTCGAATACCGAGTACAAGATGACCCGCACGGACAAGGTCGTCCCGATCACCGAATTGAAGTTCGAGCCGATCCCGTAATCACTGAGCCGGGATGAATATCGCTTTCCCCGGTGCGGCGTGCGCTCATGCCGCACCACGGAGCAATCGTGCCCCGCAACACCAGACCGGTGGCCGTCGGCGGTCCAATGGAGAGACTTCAAAATGATCAGACTGAAGCAAAGGTTTGAACGCCCGAGCAAGGAGGATATCGAGGCCATCGCCAGGTTTTCGCCGGCTACCCTTCATGAAGCGCAGGGTCGCAGGGGCGCGCTGTCTTCCCGATTGAAGCCGATCGACTACCGCATGAAGCTCTGCGGCCCTGCCTTCACAGTCAAATGCGCGCCGCGCGACAACATCATGCTCCAGGTCGCGATCAACTACGCCCAGCCCGGCGACATCATCGTCGTTTCCGCCGGCGAGTATGAAGAGGCCGGCTCGTTCGGCGACGTGCTCGCCAATGCCTGTCTGGCAAAGGGCATCGGCGGTCTCGTAACCGACACGGGCGTTCGAGACACTTTGCAGTTGCGGGAGCTTGGCTTTCCGGTCTTTTCCCTCAGCGTCTGCATCAAGGGCACCGTAAAGGAGACGCTTGGTGCCACCAACGAGCCCATCCTCATTGGCGACGAAATAGTGCATCCGGGCGATATCGTCGTCGGCGATGCGGACGGCCTGGTCGTCGTTCGGCGGTCGGAAGCACGCGAAGTGGCGAAGCTGGCGCAGGCCAGGGAAGACGCCGAAGCCGATTACATCTCCGCATACAAGGCCGGCAAGTCGGTCGTCGAAGTCAGCAAGTTGGAAGCCGTTCTGAGGGCCAAGGGCTTGGTGGTCGAAGACTGACGAGTAGGCCGTGGCGGAATCGGCAACGACAACATTCCCGCCTCGGTTTCCGAATTGCCTCAGGGCGCCGGGTCGGCGGGCGGCACGATGCTCGATAGTTTTTTCCATCACTCGGATGAGCCGGACAACCTACAGCCCGCCTAGTCGGCCTTTTTCGTTCACGATATCTTCGAAGGGCCGACACAGTGTGCCTTCGGCTTGAATTTGGTGCAGTGCAGCATTACATTATAATCGATCGAAGCGATTCACCTCCTCCCGAACAGCTTCGGTCCGACGGACAGCTCTCCTCCTCCCAAGCTGTCGGATATTGAAGCCCGGCGCACCTCCTCCCGCACCGGGCTTTTGTCGTTTTCGCAGGAACTTTTTCCCGATTTCGCCATTCTTGTCGATCATTGCCCGCAACGAGGAATTCCAAGGAGGGATCGTGGAAATAAGCGCCAGGGACCGCGAGCTTATCGCGGTGATGAGACAGTATTTTGCGGCGAAAGCCGAGCTGGAGAGCTTGAAAGAACAATTGGAGGCGGCACGACAGGCAGCCGGCGAGACGATCGGCGTGTTCTACGATCCCCGCCAGAACGCCGTGCACGCCACAGACCTGCAACGTTCGCATCGCTTGAAGGGAGAGATGGTGTCGCTGATGCAGCGTGCTGAAGCCTGGGGCAGGGCAGCATCGGCCGCTGACCTGCCCGATCGGTCGGAGGCGGAAGCGGAACCGGAAGAATGGCAGTCGTTTGAGAGGCGAGCCGATGCATTCTTCGGCGCGTAGTCACGCTTAGACGATCAGCCGGGCCGCTCGTCCATTCTTTCGTTCCGCGTTGTTGTAATAGCTCGCCGCCTGGGTACCGATTTGTGCAGCGACTGCTGCATTGCCTCGGGCAGGGGAATGCCTCGATTGGCAGCGTCGGTCAGATAGCCGGATCTGAGACCATGCGCCGAAAACAGCGCTGGCTCGAGACCGGCCTGTTTAGCCCGATATTGCCGCGGTCGAACAAGCCGAATTGTTGACGGACAAGAATGCTGCCGACTGATATTGAGGTCGGCCACGTCTTTGCTATCCTATCTGTGGCAGCGGCAACATTCGGGCGTCGCTTGTGCGCGGAGGCTGCCGGGTGCATTGTCATGCCGCCTGCATGTCGGTGCGTGAGAAATCATCACCCTTGAAGAGGAGCGGCTCATTGCGCGTCTTGGCCAGCGCATAGGAGAAACAGTCTCCATAATTCAGTCCTGCCGGATGTCGGCCTTTGCCGTAGCTGCGCCAGGCTCGCCTTGCTACGGCGATCTGCTCCGCGTCAACGGCGACGACTTCGACACCCGCCTTGTAAAGCCACAGATCGAGCTCTGCGGCACCTGCTTCGCCGAGCCGAGCCTCGATGACGATGGCGAGTTCAAGGACTGTCGCGGCCGAGATGAAGCGACGTGGAGCGTCAACGATTTTTTGCTCGTAGGTTTCTGCTTCCGGCTCATTGAAGGCGATTGCGACGATGGCGGATGTGTCGATGACCATCAGATGGGGAGCCCGTTTTCGTCATATCCCAAAATCTCGTCGGCAGAGCGATTGTCGAGCACCCGGAGCTTCGCCCAGCGTCTACGGCTGGCGGCTAGCTCCTCGAGAAGAACATCGCGATTGCCGGCGTTTGCTAGGCGCCGCAGCCGCTCTTCCAGTGCGCGGCGGGTCGCCATGGTGATGGTCTCACCGGTCTTGTCGGCCAGTGCCTTTGCAAGGCGTTCCGTCTCTGGATCTTTGATGCTGAGCGCCATTTCGGGGTTCCTTGGTACCTCGTTTTCTATATTCTACCTAGGGTCCGGCTAGATGCAAGAACTGAATGGCCCGTCTGGCGTATGCAGCCGTTCCGCTCAGAACACGCCCCAGTGGCTAAGACATGACCAGGCCGCAAAAGCCATCACTATCGATACTTGGTCCGTATCGATAGTGATGCTTTTCGAGTCGCTGAAGCGGCAAAGCCGGCCTCGAAGAGCCAGAGATCGAGACTGGCCAAGCGGCTGACTGACCAGCCATAGCCGTTCCCTATTCTGCAATAGCGCGCCGGCGCACCGGTTCTTGACCACTCAACTCTGACAGGGGAAACCCGTAATTGCTTCGACCGTATCTTCGGGGGCGCGGCGGCGCAGGAACTGCTCGAAGGCGGGTCGGCAAGATTGCCAGGCTATCGCGTTGCCCTGTATAACAGAACCCGCCCGGTTGGGATAAGCTGCAGCAGATAATCGAAGTCGCTCACATTCCCAGTGAGGACCGTGAAACCCAGTTTCTGGGCTTGCAGGAAGAGAATACAGTCCTGGAGCGCGCGTAGGCGGGCGTCCTTCTCATAGCCTTGGAGGCGGCAGAGTATCCCGGACAGAAGCGCTGCCCTCCCCAGGACATACGTATCTGGCGCATAGGTGCGATGCGGCTGCATGCAGTTGATCAAGATTCCGATCTGTTGCACAGCTTTTTTTGTGCCACGATGTCGAGGATCCAGCACGCTAACGGTGTGCATCAACTACCTGGATGGCAACCGTCGAGTGGTTGTTTACTCTCAAATCCAACAGATCCGCGACGATTTCGGGAGCGCGTCCTTGCAGGCCGTCTGTATAAACACACGTGTCGAGAAGTAGCTCCTGTCCGGCCTCCGCAACATCACCGATAAAGGGAAGATCGTCGTCGTTTCGCCTGGATAATGTGCGCATCGGGTCGAAACGTGACCAGCGGACGGCTGCATCGAACTCGAAATCAGCCAACTCAGAACCCGAGCTTCAGATCAGGGTCCACCGTGCCGCGCGTCTGCCGAAACGTACGCCCGAAATCGTCATCAAGCGCAACGCTCGCCAGGGCGAATTCGATCAGATCAGTATCCCCCTCGATCCCAGTATGCCTCTTCGCTTGCTCGACGAGTGCAGGACTGATGCGCCCGCCAATCCTCTTGCTTTTCTCACCGAGCAGGCCCGAGTGTTCCGCCGCCTTCATCACAGCCTCGAACCGAACCTTGCCGATGCTGAGGGCCACATCCGCGCCGCGGCGGACCTTTCTGATCGTTGTACCGGACTTTCTCGTTGCCTTCGTATGGCCCCGTTGTTTTCCTGTGGTTCGGCTGGCCATGAGTTTCTCCGTGTCGGACATTTTCCGCTTTCGTCTAACAAATTGGAGGCGGCGCCACCTTTCAAGAACCTCGCCCAACGACATTTCTATAACGGTGGGAATTCCTGGATCATAGCTCCTTTGATCCGAGGATATCCAACCCCCTTCCTCCCTTGCAGCCGTTTAGTCTAGCCTTGGCATAGGCGTCAGAATCATGAGAAGCACTTTCGAAAAGGAGTTCCCGTGGTGGCAAACGACCCCGATAGGCGTGCCACTCTCGCGCGTGCCGAAGAGCTCGACGCGCTCGATGCGATCCTGCCGTTCGACCGCCGCGACCAGCTGGCCAAACTCCTGACCGATGAAGATGTCGCCACGCTCAAGCACCTGGCCCAGGAGGGTATGGGCGACAACACCCTCAGAGCACTGGCTTCCGACCTCGGCTACCTTGAAGCCTGGTGTCAGCTTGCCATCGGCACTCCCCTCCCCTGGCCTGCGCCCGAAAGCTTGCTCCTGAAATTCGTCGCTCACCACCTTTTCGATCCGCTGAAGCGCACACAGGATCCGACGCACGGCAGCCGGCCAACGTTGAGGCTGGATTGCGTGCCGAGCGCCGACTCAAGGCCGATGGTCCACACGCGCCGGCCACCGTACCAAGTCACACGACCAGGCCCGCCTTACGCAAGCCTTCGGTGAACTTCTCGGCGTCGGAAGGATCCCGGAAGGGCAAGCGGGCAACATGCTCCGCGTGCGAGTATTTTGGATTGATCTCCTTGAGGTCGCGCCAAATTCGGTGGCCCTCGTCACGCTTGCCGAGATGCCCCAATGCCGAGGCGAGAAAGGCGCGCGACAGATCCGTGGTCGGATTGACTTCGATCCTGTCGCTGAACAAGGCGGCCGCCTTTTCGTACTCTCCAGCCACGAAATAGGCGGTGCCGAGGAAGTGCAGGTATTGCTGCTGCACGGCGGGATCGAGGCGCATCGCCCGTTCGATATAAGGGAGCGCCAGTTTCGGCTCCCCGGTATAGATGTGCAGCACCCCGCGCATGTTCAGGGCGGAAGCGAAATTGGGATTGAGCGCCAGTGCGCGATCGGCCTCTTCCGCCCAGCGCCGATAATCCATCCTGAACATGGCGACGAGGGAAACCACGAAGTGGTTGTAGGGGTCCTGGTCGTCCTTGCCCAAAGCCTCGTCGGCGAAACGCTCGGCCTCGTCGAGCGAGGTCTCGGGCGCGGCGCTCCAGTGGTTCTGGTAATCGAGGATATAGGCCATGCCCAGGCCCGCATAGGGGCCGGGTCGAGCGCGAGCGCCCGCCGGAAGCATGCCGTTGCCTGCTCGAACATCTCGCGATCTTTCTTGACTGCGCGCAGCAATTCCCGCCCGCGCAGGAACAGATCATGGGCGCCGGCATCCCTCGTGCCCGCCTCGGCATTGCGCGATTTCTCCGCTTCGCTGAGCGTCACCTTCAATGCCGTCACGATCTGCTGCGTGATGTCGTCCTGGACTTCGAAGATATCGGTAAGTTCCCGATCGTAACGCTCGGCCCAGACGTGGCCGCCGCTCGATCCGTCAATCAGCTGGGCGGTGACCCGAACCCGATTTCCGGCCTTGCGAATGCTGCCTTCGAGAGCGAACCGGACGCCGAGCTCGCGGCATACCTGAGGGACGTTGAACGCCTTGTCCTTGTAGACGAATGCCGAATTGCGCGCGATGACGAACAGGCCGGAGACCTTGCTGAGATCGGTGATGATGTCCTCGGTGATTCCATCACTGAAATACTCCTGATCAGCATCGCGGCTCATGTTGTTGAAGGGGAGCACGATGATCGATGGCCTGTTCGGCAGCGATTTCTCCAGCTGAACGGCACCGTGGTCGGGCGCCGCGGTGTCGCGCAGCCAACGCCAAACCCGCACCGGACGATCGATATTCTTCACCTGCTGTTTTCCAAGATCCTCGAACCGGAGTTCGAGGCGATCGCGCACCTGGTCATGAACGGCCCCGGAAACGTAGACGCCGCCCGGATCGGCCATTGCCTCCAGCCGGGCCGCGACATTCACCCCGTCGCCATAGATGTCGTCGCCGTCGATCGCCACATCGCCAAGATTGACGCCGACGCGGAACTCGATCCGTTGCCGTTCCGGCACGCCGGCATTGCGATCGGCGATTGCCTGCTGAATCTCGCTGGCGGCCCGCACCGCCTCCACGACGCTCGGAAATTCCGCGAGCAAGCCATCGCCCATGAGCTTGACGATGCGCCCATGATGCTCTGCGATCTTCGGACCGATCAGTTGGGTGCGGAGCGACTTCAGCGCCGCCAGCGTGCCATCCTCGTCGGTCCGGATCAGACGCGAGTAGCCAACGACATCAGAAGCCATAATGGCGGCGAGGCGGCGTTCCAAAACCGTATCCTCCCACAAGGAGAATGTAGAGGGTCGCCGGCCGAGAATCCACGCAAGTGTTGATCTGCGATATCAGCGCCCCTCCACTAGGCTTTCCTGTTTGGTGACCTTGCCAGGCCCAATCGCCACAAAGTAAAAACGCAAGGACGTGAGGCAACCCGCCATGGATAGCATGACCCCTTCACAGGATCTCATCTGCCGGCCCTATCGCCAGCTTGCCCGCAACGCCCGGCTAGCCAATGCGCGCCTCGATCGCGCCTGCAAGGCGCTGCGGCCAGGCGAATGGGAGGCGGCCAGGACGTCTTTCTTCCCCTCGCTCAGGGAGACGATGGTTCACCTTCTCAATGCCGATCGATACTACATCGACACGTTGCGGGGCGACCTGACCGGCCCGCCGACACCGCCGGGCAGCCGCGCGACGGCCGCCGAATTCGCGACCGAACGGGCCGAAGTCGACGACTGGCTGGTCGATTACTGCGAAACACTGACGGTACAGGCGCTGTCGCGTCACATAAGCATCCCCTGGCCGGAGAGGACGCTCACGGAAACCGTCGCCGACACCCTCCTCCACGTTTTCCTGCATGGCCAGCACCACCGCGGCCAGATCCACGCGATGCTCTCCGGGACCAGCGTTCCGCCGCCACAGATCGATGAATTCGTCTTGACGGACAATGGTGAGGCGCGGGTGGAGGACCTGAGAGCGCTGGGGTGGAGCGAGGCACGGCTAGCGCAATAGCCGAGGGAAGTTCGCTAAGCTTTAAATCGGTGCTGATTTGAAGACAGGCAACGCTTCAAAGCGCTACAGCGACCTTTGCGGGTCTGGAAAAATGAACGGCGCTGGTAAGCGTCTTCCCGCTCAGGCGCTGTTGTCGTTGCTCGCCAATCGTGTTGAATTGACCTGAACCCGGGCGCAGGAGGGATAACAGTGGCGACAGTCGTTCTCTTCCATTCCGTCTACGGCCTGCGCTCGCTCGAGCGGGGTGCTGCCTAGCGTCTGGCTGCGGCCGGGCACCAAGTCGTGACGCCGGAAACTACGACGGCCGGGTTGCCAGTTCGATCGACGAGGGCTTCGCACTGAAGGACGAGATCGGCTGGCGAACCCTGTGGGAGCGGGCGGAACGGGCGGTCGCGGAGCTTGGCGCGCCGCCGCGGGTCGGTCGCCGATCGCCCTGGAGGTCTTCACCTATTCCGGCCGTGGGCCATCTTTACACCGACGCCACGCTAGCCGACTACGACGCTGAAGCCGCCCTTTTGGAACCGCGTCGAGCGTTTTGTCGCCACGCTCTGAAATGCGAAGACTTCGTGCAGCGCTTCACACACCTTCCCTGCTCAGCCGCACCCGGCCTTCCGCCTCAAGGGCAATCCGCCCCCGGCCGAGATGCATGAGGCGGATGGGCAGCCTCTTTTCCTCGAGCCGGCGGCGCAGGAGCAACAGGCGCGTTTCGAGATTGTCCTTGAAGTCGGGCAGCCGCAGTCCGCCGTCGAGGCGGATCTCCCGGTTCGTGAATTCGCTGCGCCCGTTTGCCAGATGCTGCTCGAGCATCCAGGCGAGCAATCGCCCGGCCACGCCCTTGATGACATAGGTGCCGTCGATGAAAACGCTGTCGTCGAAGCGGTGATGGGCGACGTGAATGCCCCTGTCGGTAGCCGGCGAAGGGGGCTGCGCTCGACGTTCGGCCTCGGCCTCCTCGGAGGTCCGCTCGCTGAAGGCCAGCGCCAGCGCCGCGTGCCGGGCGATGATCGATAGCGCCGCTTCGTCCTCTCGCGTGAAGGCAAGCCGCGCGCGGCTCTCGAAGAACAGCGCGCCGCGGACGGTGCCGGCAACGGCGAGCGGCACTGCGATCTGGCTGATCGCATCCGGCATGCCCGGCAGCACAATCGACCGGGTACGGTTCTCGTCGCTTAGGGAATCGCGCACCGCCGCGTTGAGACGGCGAACACGGCTCATGTCGCTGACCTTGACGATGTTCCCGCCGGCGGCGGCCGCGCCGATCAGGCCCTCACCCATTTCGACGTCCGAGCCGATGCCGGACGGCTCGTATCCCAGGCTGCCGATGGTGACGAGTTGGTGCCGCTCCTCGTAGAGCTCAAGGAACAGGCCGTGCTCGAAGCCGAGCCAGGTCTCGACGCCGGTGAGCGTCGCGTCAACGATGCCTTCCGCATCGTTTTCGGCGGCAATCAGCTCCACGACGCGGGCCGCGGCCGCCAACCGGTTCCGGCCGGGCGACGCATTCCGTTCGGGCTCAATCGTCGATCGGACGGTTTCGATCTCGAGGACGCGGAAGACATCGAGGCCGCGCAGCCGCATGACGCCGGCCATCCCGACCTGGGCGCTGGTGGCGTCGACCTGCAGCGAGAGATGCTCGAAGAGCGGCCCGGCATCGAGCGAATAGGCGAAGGTGAGCTGCAATCGGAACTGGACGCCGGTCCTCGCGTCCACGGCGATCAGCGTCGCCTGTGGATTCAGCCGGATATTGGCCGATGTCTTGCCGAAGAACTGGTTCGAGAGCGCCACGTGTTCGCCGTCCACCATGGCGACATGCGAGAGGTAGGAGATGTTGGGAACGCCGTTCCCATCGGCGGTCGCGATGATCGACGGCACCACGCCTTCGAAGCAGGCTTCGAGGTCAAGAAGGCTCAGCGTCAAGCGGCGGCGCTCCAAATCCTGGTGCCTGCCTTCGCGCCGGGTGTCTGCAGGAAGATGTCGGAGGCCTCGATGCTGACGAGAAGCGGATTGCGGTTCGATAGCCACGGCGCGATGATCTCGGCGGCAATCCCTAGACGCATCAGCGTGGAAACCATGGCGACCAGGTAGCGGCCGGAACGTTCCACCTCTTCGGGTTCGGCGGAGCGAAGCGTCGCCTCGCCCTTGATCTGGTAGGAGACATAATCCGCCGGCCGCGAGAAGGTTACGGCGGCGCGTCCATTTTCCCGCAGATTGATCACCGTTGCCGGCCATTGCCAGCCGGACAGCACGAGATGGATCGACCGTCGGTCGGCGGAGACCCAGGCGCCCGCCCCGCGACCGATTTCCGGCCTCAACGCGGTATCGGCAGTCCCGATGATCTGCATCACCGGGCTTTCGATGAACCTGGCCAGGTCTTCGTCGATCATCGGCGCCCGCCCTCCATGACCCCACCATTACAGCAATTAGCAAGGTTTTAG
This sequence comes from Sinorhizobium shofinae, assembly GCA_001704765.1. Classification (GTDB taxonomy): domain Bacteria; phylum Pseudomonadota; class Alphaproteobacteria; order Rhizobiales; family Rhizobiaceae; genus Sinorhizobium; species Sinorhizobium shofinae. The sequence continues at coordinate 151,197 of MBFK01000059.1, read as the reverse complement.
GATTCCCAATCCGCGAGTTAGGAAGCTTTTAGGAAACGACCTCACGCAGCCCGTCTAGAAAAGGCGACAGCAAAGGAGGCCCTGATATGCAAGACCATCGCCCAGTGAACATGCCCGAGAATGCCGTCGCCGTGATCGGCGCCGGACCCGGCGGCCTTGTCGCGAGCCGCTGGCTCAGCGCCCACGGCTTGGTGCCGACAATTATGGAAGCCAGCCCACGCCTCGGCGGGCAATGGCACTCCGCATCGGCCGCGAGCGCTACCTGGCCCGGCATGCGAACGAATACCAGCCGCGTGATGACGGCCTTTTCCGACCTCGACCATCCGCAGGGCACGCCCACCTATGTCCAGCAGGAAGAGATGCTGAATTATCTGGAGCGTTACGCCTCCACCCTCGGCCTGTTGCCGCATCTGCGTCTTAACAACCGGGTGGAGCGGCTACGGCAGACGGCTGAAGGGACATGGCTCATCCGCTCGATTTCCGATGAGGGGACGCGCGCCGAGATCTTCCGGCAAGTCGTCATCGCGACCGGCCGCCACAACCTTCCGCAGGTGCCGGAAATTCCGGGACTTTCGTCCTTCGATGGTGCCCTCGGCGTTGCGCATACCGCGCAATACGCCGGTGCGGAGCGATATCGCGGCAGAAAGGTCGTCGTCGCGGGCTGCTCCATCAGCGCGCTCGAAATCGCGTCCGACCTTGCGCTTGGCGGCGCCAGGGAAGTGGTTTCGACCAACCACCGCCAGCGCTACATCCTGCCGAAGTTGATTGCCGGGGTGCCGACCGATCATTTGATGTTCACCCGCGCGGCCGCTCTTCTCGGCGAGGTCCTGCCGCCGGAGGAGCTTGCGGCGGGGATGAAGTCCACCGTCGTCAAGGCCGCCGGCCGGCCCGATCAGTTCGGCGCTCCAGCCGCGGCCGAGAACATCTTCGCCGCCGGGATTTCCCAGTCGCAACACTTTCTTTCAGCGGTGGCAGAGGGCCGCATCACTATGCGCCCCTGGATCGAGCGCATCGAGGGACGAACGGTCCGCTTCTCGGATGGCTCGGCCTTCGAGGCGGACGGGCTTTTGTTCGGCACCGGCTACCGCCTGTCGCTTCCCTGGCTGCACAAGGAGATTGCCGAGACGATCGGCCACGATGGAAGCCATCTCGACCTCCACGACCAGACGTTCCATCCGGACCTCCCGGGGCTTGCCTTCCTCGGCCTCTACGATCTGATCGGTCCCTATTTCCCGGTGCTGGAATTGCAGGCCCGCTGGATCGCCTATTGCCTCGCCGGGCGGCTGCCTCTGCCCTCGCCCGAGGTGATGCGGGCGGGCGTCGAGAAGGCCCGCGCGATGCGCTCCGGCCCGCCGAGCCTGCCAATGCATGTCGCCGCCTTGATCTTCGCGCGCAATGCCGGCGTCGAACCGGATGTCGACCAATGGCCGGAGCTCGAGCGCTCGCTGCTGTTCGGACCGCTGTCTCCGGTGTCGTTCCGCTTGAGGGGTCTCGACGCTCAACCGGACGCGCCGGCGACAGTGCTCGCCGCGGCGGCCGCGTTCGGAGCCATTGAGGACAATCGCTTCACGCCGGAGGAGGAGGCGCTATGGCGTCTCGTCAGTCCGCGCGCGGCACTGACCGCGGCCTGACCCGGCCGGGATCTCAGGGCTTCCCGTACCCGCCGCCAGTCGGCGTCACCACCGTGAAGGCTTCGCCCGCTTCGAGAACGGTGTGGGCGCAGCCCGGCAGTTCATCGATCCGGCCATCATTGCGGCGAACACTGTTGCGGCCGATCTCGCCGCGCTCCCCACCCTTCAGCCCGAAGGGGCGGACGCGGCGGTGGCCGGAGAGGATAGCGAAATCCAGCCGCTCGCGGGCCCGGATCGTGCGCTCTGTGCCGTCGCCCGCCGACCATTTGCCGCGGCCTCCGGAGCCTTTGCGGATGTGAAAGTCCTCGAGCACCACCGGAAACCGTGTCTCGAGGATTTCCGGATCGGTGAGCCGGGAATTGGTCATATGGGTGTGGACCGCATCGGCACCGTTATAGCCGGGACCGGCCGGCGCACCGGAGCAGATCGTCTCGTAATACTGGTAATGATCGTTGCCGAAGGTGAGGTTGTTCATCGTCCCTTGCGCGGCGGCCTGCGCCTCGACCGCTCCGAACAGGCAATTGGTCACCGCCTGACTGACCTCGACATTGCCGGCGACGACGGCCGCCGGATAGCGCGGTGACAGCATCGTGCCTTCCGGGATGACGATGCGGATCGGCCTGAGGCAACCGGCATTCATCGGGATATCGGCCTCGACCAGCACCCGGAAGACATAGAGGACTGCCGCGCGCGTCACCGGCTCCGGCGCATTGAAATTGTCCGAACGCTGCGGCGACGTGCCGGTAAAATCGACCGTCGCTTCTCGGCTTTCGCGATCGACGGAGATCTTCACGACGACCCGGCAGCCCTGGTCCATCTCGTAGGAGAATTCGCCGTTACGCAACTGGTCGAGGACGCGGCGCACGCTTTCGGCGGCATTGTCCTGGACGTGGCCCATATAGGCTTCGACCACGTCCTCGCCGAACTGGGTGATCATCTTCTTCAGTTCCGCCACACCCTTCTCGTTGGCGGCCACCTGCGCCTTCAGGTCGTTAACGTTCTGGAGGATGTTGCGTACCGGATAGCGCGCTCCGTTCAGAAGCCTTTCCAGTTCCTCTTCGCAGAAGCGGCCGCGGTCGATGAGCTTGAAATTGTCGATATAGACGCCTTCCTCCTCGATATTGGTGGCGAGCGGCGACATCGAGCCCGGCGAAATACCGCCGATATCCGCATGGTGGCCGCGGCTCGCGACCCAGAAGCGGATCTCCCGGCCCTCGTCGTCGAAGACCGGCGTGCAGACCGTCAGGTCCGGCAGATGCGTGCCGCCGTTGTAGGGCGCGTTGATGAGGAACACGTCGCCTGGATGGATGACTGGATTTTCGCGGATCGCGGTCGCGACCGAGGCGTCCATCGAGCCCAGATGCACCGGCATATGCGGCGCGTTGGCGACGAGACTGCCCCTGTTGTCGAAGACCGCGCAGGAGAAATCGAGGCGCTCCTTGATGTTCACCGAATAGGCGGTGTTCTGCAACGTGACGCCCATCTGCTCGGCGATCGACATGAAGAGGTTGTTGAAGATCTCCAGCATGACTGGATCGGCCCTGGTGCCGATCGCCGTGCGCTCGGGCAGCGCCTTGATGCGCTTCAGCACGATATGGTCCTTGGCCGTCAGTACCGCCTGCCAGCCCTCCTCGACGATGATCGTCTGGTTCGCTTCGACGATGATCGCCGGGCCGGTCAGCCTTTGGCCCGGCTCGACTTCCGAGCGCAGCGCCACCGGCGCGTCATGGAATTCGCCTTGCGAATAGAAGCGGGTTTGCCGGCTAACGACCGCTTCGCCGGAGGTGGTCGCCGACCCATCCGTCTCCATCTCGGCAGCCCCGCCGCCGACCGTCTCGACCTCGACGGCGTCGATCACCAGCGGCTTGTTTTCGGCGATGAAGCCGAAGCGGCGCTTGTGCAAGCGTTCGAATTCGAGGCGCAGGCGCGTCGCATTGTCATGGTCCGGGAAGCTCGCCTCGACGGCCAGCACCGTGTCCGTGCCGGCATAGCGGATATGGGCGCGCAGATGCGTGCGGATGCGGTCGCGGCCAATCCCCTGGGCGTCGAGTTCCGCAAGGCATTCGGTTTGCAGTTCCCCGCCGAGCTCGGCAAGCGCTTGCGGTGCGGCATCGTCGAGCGCCACGCCAAGCGCCTTCTGCCGCGTTGCACGGATATCGGCGAGACCCATGCCGTAGGCGGAGAGCAGCCCCGACATCGGATGCAGGAGAATGCTCGTCATGCCGAGCGCGTCGGCGACGAGGCAGGCATGCTGGCCGCCGGCGCCGCCGAAGCAGTTCAGCGCATAGCGCGTCACGTCATAGCCGCGCTGCACGGAAATCTTCTTGATCGCCTCGACCATGTTGGCGACCGCAATCCGGATGAAACCGTCGGCGACATCCTCCGGGCTGCGGCCGTCACCGATTTCCGCTGCGAACGCGGCAAAACGCGCCCGCACCGTTTCGACATCGAGCGGCAGGTTCTGCTGCGGTCCGAACAACGCCGGGAAGAATTCCGGCATCAATTTGCCGAGCATGACATTGGCATCGGTGACGGCGAGCGGTCCGCCATTGCGATAGCAGGCCGGGCCTGGATTGGCGCCGGCGGAGTCCGGCCCGACGCGGAATCGTTCGCCGTCGAAATGCAGGATCGAACCGCCGCCGGCGGCGACCGTATGGATCAGCATCATCGGCGCTCGGACGCGCACGCCGGCGACTTCCGTCTCGAAGGCGCGTTCGTATTCGCCGTCGAAATGGGCGACATCGGTTGAGGTGCCGCCCATGTCGAAGCCGATGACACGGTCGAAACCGGCCGCTTCGCCGGTCCTGGCGAGGCCGACGACGCCGCCCGCCGGCCCGGAGAGGATTGCGTCCTTGCCCTGGAACATGTCCGCGGCCGTCAAGCCACCGGACGACATCATGAACATTACCCGGGCGCCGGAGCGCGCGACGTCCAGTTCCTGCGACACCTGCGCCACATAGCGGCTGAGCACCGGTGAGAGGTAGGCGTCGACGACCGTCGTGTCGCCACGGCCGACATATTTGACGAGCGGCGAGACTTCGTGGCTGGCCGAGACTTGCTCGAAGCCGATGGCGCGGGCGATGCGGGCGACGGCTGCCTCATGCTCGGGATACCGGTAGGCGTGCATGAAGACGATGGCGACCGCCCGGTAGCCCCTCGCCTTCAGCGCCTCCAGCGCCTGGCGCGCTTCCGCCTCGCCGAGCTTCTTTTCAACTGTGCCGTCCGCGAGCACGCGCTCGTCGAGCTCGACAATGTCCGAATAAAGCGCCTCCGGCTTGATGATTTCGGTCGCGAAGATCATCTTGCGCTCCTGGTAGCCGATCCTCAGCGCATCGCGAAAACCGCGCGTCGTGATGAGCGCCAGCCGCTCCCCCTTGCGCTCCAGGAGGGCATTGGTGGCGACCGTCGTGCCCATTCGCACCTCGCCGATCAGTCCCGGCGGCACCGGCTCGCCGGCGGCAAGGCCGAGATGAACGCGGATACCGTGGACGGCAGCGTCCCGATAGGCGCCGGGGTTATCGGAAAGGACCTTGAGGGCGTGCAAGCGGCCTTCCGGGTCTCGGCCGATCACGTCGGTGAAGGTGCCGCCGCGATCCACCCAGAAGTCCCACATACCAGCCATCTTTAATCCTCCTTGCCTTCGAACACACGGGGCATCTGACACGGGTACACATAAGAGCATTTTATTGACAATTTGTCGATAAAATGTTGTCGTAAGATCCGAGATGAGGAGTGCGCCGATGACCAGAAAGCGGGAACAGAGCCCTGAGACGCGGGACTGGGCCGGGTCCGCCCTGCCCGAGCATCTGAAACCCGTCTCCGTCATCGGCCCGATTGTTTCGTCGGCTCACCTTTCCGAAGGCGGATCGCCGGGGCTCTCCGAAGTGGAATATGGCCTGATCCTGGCCTCACACGCCTTCCACCGCTGGATGGTGCGCTGCATGGCGGCCGCCGGCGTTCCCGGCCTCTCGCCGATGGAGATCTTGATCCTGCACACGATCCGCCATCGCGACCGTGGAAAGAAGCTTTCCGATATCTGCCTCGTCCTCGACATCGAGGACACCCATGTCGCGACCTATGCGATCCGCAAGCTCGAAGCGGCCGGCCTGGTGACGACCGGCAGGCAAGGCAAGGAGAAGACGATCCGGATCACCCCAAGGGGCGCCGAAGCCTGCGGCCGCTACGCACAGATCCGCGAACGCCTGCTCGTCGCCTCGACGGCCAAGGCCCGCCCTTCGGAAGAAACCCTCTCGGAGATCGCCGCCGTTCTGCGCTTCCTCTCCGGAGCCTACGAGCAATCGGCGCGTGCGGCGACGACGCTGTGAGGGGCTGTCGATCTGATCGCTTTTCGATTCCGCCTCGGCTCCAACAGGGCAAATCCGCGGTTCGCCATGATGTTGACTATTCCGCTGACGGAGAGAACGTGATGGTGACTTCGCGCCAGTCCTCGTAGCTGCTCGCAAAGGCTTCAAGACCCTTGAACGGCGCACAACGCAGTATGGCTCTCACTGCGCTGTGCTCGACCGGCTTGCTTCGGCCGGCATCGAGCACAACCGGGTTCCCCTCGAGGCTTCCATCGGGCCGCAGAGCTATTTTCACCCTCACCGCGCCTGTATTGGCGCCTGGGTCAGGCAGAGACCAGCATGCCCTGATCGCATTCATCAGATAGGATGCGGGATCGGTGGGTGGGGCGGCCGTTGCGGCATTGGCTCCCGAACCGAGAAGCACGGCAGCCAAAACGCCTTTGAATAAGGCCTTCATCATCAAGGATGATCACATTCAGCTAACCCGAGAGTAGTGGTGATATGTGCGCGGTTCCGGAAGTCCAACGCATCGTCGCCGCCTCGGTGGCCGGAAGACCATGACGGCTTTGGCTCGCTCGCTTCACCCGCATCCCGGCCTTTGCTACAGTGACAACCGAAGGCTGACAGCGGTCAAGAGCGCGTTTTGGGCGCTCGACCCGCTTGGGGAGGTGTCAGTGATTTTCCAGTTGGCCATCGCCTGTGGGCTGATTGCGGCATCAGTCGCCATTCAGGCGTTTTTCATGTCTGCCGGACTGCGGGTCTTCCGGCAGATGGAGGAGCACCGAGCCGATATCCTTCGCCGTTATCCGACTGTCGTCACTGTGGCGTGGGTAATCTACCTGATCATCCCGATCCTATTTGATGTCTGCCTCTGGGCAGCGTTCTACTATCTTGCGCAGACTCTTCCGAGCTTTGAGGACGCTCTCTATTTCTCGACCGTCACCTTCACGACGGTCGGCTATGGCGACATCGTTCTCGGCAAGGACTGGCGTCAGGTCGCGACCTTCGAAGCGATCAATGGCTGGATCATCTTCGGATGGGCAACCGCTCTGATGATGGCCGTCATCCAGCGCCTCTATTTCCGCACCGATGCCCAGCCAGTGGATGGCAGCGACGGTTGACTGCGATCACCAGCCAACGCTGGCGCGAGGCGCTCCCAGATCGTAGCCGATTTGAGAATAGGAACATGCAGCAATTCAAAGTGCTACAGCGACCTTTGTGCGTCTGAAAAGACGCACGGCGCTGTAGTACCGTCATGACGGCGCTCCGGGGGGCAGAAGAAACAGCGTCAGGCCGAAAATGGCATAGACCGCCAGCGCCATGACGCCCGCATACCATGCTGCGCGCCCGCCATTGGACAAGAGTGTTGCGGCCATCGTCGCGACCAGCATCATTGCAACCGCCCCGGGCCAGAATTGCAGAGACATCGGCTCCGGACCGACAAAATAGCTGACGAGCACCAGGACCGGGGCCACGAAAAGAGCAATCTGCGCGGCACTGCCCAATGCGATGCTGACGCTGAGGTCAAGGCGATTCATGCGCGCCGCCGAGAAAGCCGTTGTCATTTCCGCGGCCCCGCCCACCAAGGCGACGACGATGAAGCCGACGAAAGCTGGCGTCATCCCGAGATGCTGAGCGGCGACCTGCACGGAGCCGACGAAGACCTCGCTGACCATCGCCACCAGTAGCGTGACGACAATCAAGACGACGATCCCGACAGGAAGTGGCCACGGTTTCTCTTCCTCTTCGGCGTGACTGCTGCTGGCGAAAAGTTCGCGGTGCGTTCTCAGGGAAAACAACATGCCGAGTGCGTAGACAGTGATGAGAAGAATTGCCAACCCCAAGCTCAGCTGTTGGGAGAAGGCGGCTGCGGGCGCGCGATCCACTTCGCTGATCAGGGAGGGCACCAGAATGGCGATCGTCGCGAGGAACAAGAGGCTCGCCTGAAAGCGTGCATTCACCCTGTTGAATTCCTGCAGGTGATGCTTGAGACCGCCGACGAGAAAGGCACCTCCCAACATGAAAAGGGTATTGGTGACGATCGCACCCGCAATCGAGGCCTTGACCAACAGATATTGCCCCGCCTGCAGGGCCGCGAGCGAGATCACGAGCTCGGTCAGGTTGCCGAGCGTGGCGTTGAGCAGGCCTCCGACCGCATCTCCGGTCTTCGCGGCGACCGTCTCGGTCGCGCGGCTCAACAGCGCGGCGAGCGGCACGATCGCTACCACCGAAAGGAGAAACAGCAAGGTGTGCGCCTCGGGCGAACCCCGCTCCAGAAGGACCACGACAGGCACGAACACGAAGAGCGCAAGGAGAGGCGTTCGTCGCAGCTCGGCGATAACGGCTCCGATTGCAGTGCGTGGCGGCGCGGTGGAGCTTCTTTCCTCGCGCATTGACCATTCCTCCGGATGAGCAGCACGTGCCGCTCGAGGCAAGGATAATTGTGCGTTTCCGCCCAATCGCCCTCATCCAGCATACCGGCCGCTTCTCTCCGTAAACGGGGCGAAGGAGACTCGTGGCGACGCCCAGCGCCGATCGCGCCTCTCGCCCTGTTTACCGGGCGGCGGCCGACGTAAGGAGCGAATTCAAACGTCCGCCGCTCGTCTAGTCGTTCACCACGCTCCACGTGTCGTCCGGGTTGAAGCGGTCGATGAACGGCACGATCGCCTCGGTGCTCTGGCCGAGATCCCGCTCGTAGACGATGCCCTGCTGGTTGACGACGAAGGATTTGACGCCCGTCTCGGCATAGGTGACCGGCCAGGCGATCAGCGCGAAGCCGGCGATCATGTTGTCGTTGATGACATAGTCGTATCGGCCGCCGGCGATGTTGTCGCCCTGCGAGGTCAGGATGCGGAAGCGGTAGCCGAAATAGCCCTCGCCGGCCTTCGCCTTTTCGAGCGCCGCCTCGTTGATGGCGTCACCGACCGGGCTCTCGCCATCACCCTGGTCCGGCGGCCAGTAGAGGCCGTCGGTCTGGCCGGGGCTGCTGATCAGCTTCTGGGCGTATTCGAGGACGCCGTCGGCGTCGCGATCCTGACCGGCATAGTCCTTCTGCGCCTCGACATAGGCGCGCGCCGACTCGATCGCCTGGAGCTCGTTCTCGCCGACGCGGCGGTTGACGATCTCCTCCAGCCCGACATAGGTGTCGAAGGCCCATTTGCCGTCCTCGCCCTTGGTGATCGGGAACGGCAGCGGCCAGAGCCGGTCGCCGACTTCGATGATCTTGCGCCCTTCGACATCGCGCACCCGGACATTGCGGGCCGCGCCCTCGCGAATTTGCGCGAAGGTCTCCATCGCCCCTTCGCCGCTCTTCAGCTTCGTCGCGTCGAGGCCCAGTAGCTTTGCAACACCGTCGAAGTCATTGGCGGCAAGCCGCTCCTTGAAGGCCTCCACCGCTTTGGCCGGATCGTCGAAGGCGGGCGGGTCTTCCGCCGCGGCATAGTCTTCGATGTTCGCCGGCGGCTGTGCTTGTGCGAGAGCGGCTGGAATGGGCGCGCAGGCGAGCGTGAGCGCGATCGCCGATCCCAGCAGAAGAGGATGAAAGAGCTTGCTCATGGTCGTTCTCCCATCGTCCGGTTAACGTCTGCCGCCGCGCCCGCCGCCGCGGCCACCGCCGCCGCGGCCCATTGGCGGCCTGCCGCCACCGCGGCTCACATGCGGCCGCCCGCCACCGCGATGTCCGCCGCCCATGCTATGACCGCCGCGCCGCGACGACGCCACCTCGCGCCGGCCGGAATTGACGTTGCCAAGGCCGGACGGCTTCCGAGGCCGGTTCTGCGCCTTCGCCGCCATCTTCTTCTTGCCGGCCGGTCGGTTGACCGAGGGCTTCTTGCCCTTCGGGCGATTGACGCTCGGCTTTGCCCCACCGGCTTTCGCCTTCGCCACCGCCTGTCCGCCGCCGGGCCGTGCGGCCGGTCGCTGTTGCGCCTTCAAGCCCTCGAGCGTGCTCTTGCGCACATCCTTGAGCTGGCCGCCTCCGCCGCCCGGGCGCGCCTGCGGGCGATCGCGATTGATCTCAGCGGCGCGGTTGCGCAGGTTGTTGTCGCCCCTTGCCTTGATGTTGTTCTTGATGTTCGTCCGGTCGAACTTGTTGAGCTGGTCGCGGTCGAACTTCAGCTTGCTGCGGTCGACATTCTTCCAGTCGATGTCGTTCCAGTTGACCTTGCCGTCGAAGTCGATGTTGTTGAAGCACTTGTTGCAGTCGACGTCGATGTCGCCCTCCCAGCGCCCGCCCCAGACGCCCCAGTCGTCCCAGTCAACGATGGCGCCGAAGATCGCGCCGGTGACGGCACCGGCGAAGAAGGCCGCGCCCGGATACCAATAGGCGGGATAGGGCTCGTCGTAATAGTCGATCGGCACCGGCACGTAGTCCGGCTCGTAGAGCATCTCCGGCGGATATTGCGGCACATAGATGATTTCCGGGCTCGCCGACTGGATGATGATGTTGTCACCCTCCTCGACCACCTTCATCTTGTCGTCCGTCTTGATGATGTCCTTGGCGACCGCCTCGTCGCGCAATTGCTGGATGGCGATCAGCACATCCTTCTGCTGATTGGCGATCGCCTCGCCGAAGCTCTGCGTCCATTCGAGATCCTCGCTCATCATCTTGACGATCTCGGGATAGTTCAAGAGCGAGATGACGCTGCCGTCCCAGCTTTCCTTCGGCTTCAGCTCGGGGTTCTTCTTGCGGGCCTCGAGAAAGCGCTCCGCCTCGACGACCTGCAGGGGAAAGAGCGAGGCGGCCGAGACCAGCGCCACCAGTTCGTCCGGATAAAGCGCGATCCGGGCGACCAGCACCTCGAGCTCCTCATCGGTCAGCGGTTCGGGCGCAGCCTGCTGCTGCGCGGGCGGGGCGGGCGTTTCCTGGGCCAAGGCCGGCGAAATGAGCGAAGTGTTCCCGAACTGCAGCAGCGCTGACGCTGCCAGGGCGACCAAACCCCTTAGAATTGACTTGCGCATGATCCGCGTCTCCCCCTCGGCATCGGAGAAGGCACCCGCTTTCAGGACAAAGCGCCTTTCCGAGACGGCCCCTTAAACAAGTCTGGGGGAAGATTACCACTTGTGGTCTTCGTCTCAAAGCGGTGTCAATCGAAAGAATTTCGCTCTGGTCCCGCCACGCCGATTGTGCCACATGAACCGGGCCCTAATAGTTGCGGAGAATTTGACGGGTGAAGCAGCGCCGCCCCTCGCCAGGCAGGAAACCCGCCGGAACGAAAGCCGACGGCGGTGCCGCCGGCAGGCGCGTAACGCTCGCCCGTGCGCTCTCCAAGCTCGGCTACTGCTCGCGCACCCAGGCCGAAAGGCTGATCGCCGAGGGCCGCGTCAGCGTCGGCGGCCGCAGGACGACCGACCTTTCGCATTGGGTTGACATCGACAGGGACAGGATCGCCGTCGACGACACGCCGGTCGCCGCCGAAACGAAGACCTATCTGATGCTGAACAAGCCGCGCGGGCTCGTGACCACGCGTGACGACCCGGAGGGACGGCCGACGGTGTTCGAGTGCCTCGGAGCGGTCGATGCCCGCTTCCTCTCGCCGGTCGGCCGGCTCGACAAGGCGAGCGAGGGGCTTCTGCTCTTCACCAATGACACAGTGCTCGCCCAGCGCCTGCTCGATCCCGCCACCCATCTCGGCAAGGTCTACCATGTCCAGGTGCGCGGTCTCTTCGGCGAGGCGATGACCCAGCGAATGATGGACGGGGTGACCGAGGGCGGCGAGGTGCTGAAGGCGACCCATGTTCGCGGCCTGAGAAGCGGCGACAAAAACTCCTGGATCGAGGTCGAGCTCCAGGAGGGGCGCAACCGGCAGATCCGCCGCATGCTGGACGCTTTGGGCTTCGAATGCCTGCGGCTCGTCCGCGTCTCGATCGGCGAGATCAGTCTCGGCGACCTGCCGAAAGGGGCGAGCCGGTCGCTGACCGACAAGGAAATCCAATATCTTCGGCGACGCACCGGTCTGTAGATCACGATGATTTTGGGTCGAATCGACCCAAGATCATGAACGTGATCGACTCTAAGAAGTAAGAGCGGGATGCGGGCGGAAAACCGCGCGACTTTTCCTCATCCCCGCTCTGACGGCGAGAGATGGGTGGAAATCCACCCATCGCCGAGCGCTTTTGTTTCCAAATCCACCCATGGCTGGCCCGCCGGCGCGAGAAATGCGCGAAACGACCGCGGACAGCGGTTGTCTGTGCTAAAATCCCGTTTGCTAATGGGTGAAACCAGGACCGGCGGGAGGAACCGTGCCGGCTGGTGGACAATATCATCCGGGAGGAAAAGATGAAAATTTTGAACGCGCTTCTGGGCGCCGTCGCCGCCGTTTCACTGTTCGCCGCTTCGGCCAGCGCCCAAACCTATCCGGAGCGCACGATCACCATGGTGGTGCCGTTCTCGGCGGGCGGCCCGACCGATACGGTCGCCCGTCTCGTCGCCGAATCCATGTCGAAGGACCTCGGCCAGCAGATCATCGTCGAGAACGTCGGTGGGGCCGGCGGCACGCTCGGTGCAGGCCGCGTCGCCCAGGCCGATCCCGACGGCTACACGATCCTGCTGCACCATATCGGCATGGCCACCAGCGCGACGCTCTATCGCAAGCTCGCCTATGACACGCTGAACGCCTTCGAATATGTGGGCCTCGTCACCGAGGTGCCGATGACGATCGTCGCCCGCAAGGATTTCGAGCCGACCGATCTCAAGGGCATGATTGAATACGCCAAGGCCAACAAGGATACGGTAACGGTCGCCAATGCCGGCATCGGCGCTGCATCTCACCTCTGCGGCATGATGTTCATGGACGCCATCGACACGCAGCTGACGACCGTGCCTTACAAGGGCACCGGCCCGGCCATGACCGATCTGCTCGGCGGCCAGGTCGACATCATGTGCGACCAGACGACCAACACGACGAAGCAGATCCAGGGCGGCACGATCAAGGCCTATGCCGTGACCTCGCCGAAGCGACTGAAGATCTTCCCCGACCTGCCGACGGCTGAAGAAGCCGGTCTTCAGGGCTTCCAGGTCGGCATCTGGCACGGCGTCTATGCTCCGAAGGGCACGCCCGCTGAGGTTACCGACCGCCTGTCCAAGTCACTGCAGAAGGCCCTCAAGGACGAGAACGTCGCCGCCCGCTTCAGCGAACTCGGCACCGAACCGTCGAGCGAGGCCGATGCGACCCCGGCGGCGCTGAAGGCCAAGCTTGAAAGCGAGATCGCCCGCTGGAAGCCGGTGATCGAGGCAGCCGGCCAGTACGCCGACTAATTGGCTCCCGCGAGCAGCTGCCAATGTGTTCTCTCCAGGGAGCGGGGCGGCAGCGGCATCGCCTTCGACCGGTCGCGCTGTGGGGCAGCGACCGGTCGAAGAAATCGATCGGCAGCCCGGACGGGAGTTGACAGCCGTCAACTTGCGCAGGACGCTGAGCGTAGCCTGACAAAAAAGCGAGGACATCGCCAAGAATCAGGGCGCAGCGGCAGCGTCTGAAACAACAAAAAATGGGGACAAGATGAAATCCATCTCCTTCGACACCACCAACGCGCTGTGCGGCGGCATCCTGACGGCTGTCGGGTTGTTCTTCGCCTGGCAGTCGTTCAACCTTGAGCTCGGCACCGCCTTCCGCATGGGCCCCGGCTATTTCCCGCTCCTTCTCGCGGTGATTTTGACGTTGCTCGGCGCAATCATCCTGGTTCAATCCATGAGGGTTCAGCACGAACCAATGGGGCCGATCGCACTGCGCGGCATGTTCTTCATCCTACCGGCGCCGATCTTTTTCGGCCTGACCGTTCGTGGACTGGGCTTCGTTCCGTCGCTGTTCTTCACGGCGCTCATCGCCTGTTTCGCGTCTCATCGGATGAAGCCGCACTGGGCGCTCGCCATTTCGCTGGCGCTGACGGTCTTCTCCGTCGCCGTCTTCAGCTACGGGCTCAATCTGCCCTTCGAGCGTTTCGGACCTTGGGTCCGGTTCTAGGAGGGCGCGATGGATCTTTTCAGCAATCTCGCCCTTGGCTTCGCCACCGCCGCTTCGCCGGCTAACCTGCTCTTCTGCCTGATCGGCGTGCTCCTCGGCACACTCATCGGCGTGCTGCCCGGCATCGGCGCCACGGCGACTATCGCCATGCTGCTGCCGATCACCTTCCAGCTCGAGCCGGTTTCCTCGCTGATCATGCTCGCCGGCATCTATTACGGCGCCCAATATGGCGGCTCGACCACGGCGATCCTGATCAACATGCCGGGCGAATCCTCCTCCGCCGTCACCGCCATCGATGGCTATCAGATGGCCCGCAACGGCCGCGCCGGCGCCGCGCTCGCGATCGCGGCGCTCGGCTCGTTCTTCGCCGGAACCGTCTCGACCTTTCTCGTCGCAATCTTCGCGCCGCCGCTCACCGCGATCGCGCTGGAATTCGGCGCGGCGGAATATTTCTCGCTGATGGTCGTCGGTCTGATCTCCGCCGTCGCGTTGGCGCATGGCTCGATCGTCAAGGCCCTCGCCATGGTCGCGCTCGGCCTGTTGCTCGGCCTAGTCGGTACCGACATCTATTCCGGCACGCCGCGCTTCACCCTCGGCATTCGCGAATATGCCGACGGTCTCAATTTCGTGGCGCTCGCCGTCGGCGTTTTCGGCATCGCCGAGATCCTGCGCAATCTCGAAAGCGAAAAGACCCGTGAAGTGTTGATGGCAACGGTCAGCGACCTGATGCCGACCCGTGAGGACTTCAAAAGAATGTTTGGGCCGGTGGTGCGGGGCACGGCGATCGGCTCCGCGCTTGGCATCCTGCCCGGCGGTGGGGCGATCCTCGCCGCCTTCGCCTCCTATACCGTCGAAAAGCGCCTATCCGATCGGCCGGAGGAATTCGGAAAAGGCGCCATCGCCGGCGTCGCAGGACCGGAAAGCGCCAACAACGCCGGCGCGCAGACCTCGTTCATTCCGCTGCTCACCCTCGGCATCCCGGCGAATCCGGTGATGGCGCTGATGATCGGCGCAATGATCATCCAGGGCATCGTGCCCGGTCCGAATGTGGCGGTGGAACAGCCCGCCCTCTTCTGGGGCATCATCGCCTCGATGTGGATCGGCAACCTGATGCTAGTGGTGCTCAACCTGCCGCTGATCGGGCTCTGGGTGAAGCTGCTGAAGATCCCCTATTTCATCTTGTTTCCGATCATCATGGCCTTCTGTTCGATCGGGGTCTACAGCGTCAATTCCAACGTCTACGACCTCTACGCAGTCGCCTTCTTCGGCCTCGTCGGGTATCTGCTGCTGAAATTGCGGTGCGAGCCGGCGCCGCTGCTGCTCGGATTCGTCCTCGGCCCGTTGATCGAGGAAAACCTTCGCCGCGCCATGATCCTGTCGCGCGGCGACCCGACCACCTTCGTCACCCGGCCGATCAGTGCCGTCCTCTTGTTGATCGCCGCCATCGTGCTCGTCGTCGTCTTCCTGCCGAGCGTCAAGGCGAAGCGCGAGGAGGTTTTTGTCGAAGAGGATTGAGAAAGCCCTTCCCTCGGAGCCCTTGCGGCCCCGCGCCTGCCCAGGCGCGGGGCCGCTTGCTTGTCTGGCGTTGCTCCCGGTTGCTGCCTATATTGAGATTAGCCGGCGAGGGTGCAGACTCCCAAGCGACGGGTCTGGAACTCATTTCGCCGTGGGAGTTCTAAAGCCAGGGCCAAGTGGTGAAAACCTGGCGCTTAGCGCGCGAATTAGAATAGAGCGCATTGTTAGATAGACCGTTTTCGGATCCAAAGCAGCCGCTGCCTTGGCTAACGCGCAGTGGCCCGTCTTGGCCTATGGTGCCGTTCGGAGCGTGCTTTTCAATTAGCCAGTGCTGGCGCAGAGGAGAACATTAGCGCCGCGTATCTCCGGAACATTTCCCTCTTTCTCAATTTCTGGGGTATTCCAATTCGAGGAGATGAGCCATGGCCCAAGCCGACGAACAGGAGATCATTGATCTGGAGCAAAAGTTCTGGCGAACGATGGTGGACAGAGACACGGAAGCGTCAGTGGCGATGCTGCCGGAGAAATCCATCGTCGCGGGCGCGCAAGGCGCGGCACTGCTAACCCGGGACGACTATCGAAGCATGGCTAAGCAGGGTGATAGCCTCTGGCGGCTGAAATCCTTCCGCTTCGACGATGTTAGAGTCATCTTCCCGCGTGAGGACGTTGCCGTCATTGCCTACACGGTGACCGAGGAGATGGAGGTTGAGGGTAAGCCGTTGACGCTGAACGCCGCCGACGCCACCACCTGGGTCCGCCAAGATGGCGAGTGGCTGGCAGCCCTGCACACAGAATCGGTGCTCGGCGACCCGTTCGGCCGAGACCGCAAGGCGGCGTGAGGGCCCGGCGGACATGGGATATTCACGAGGTCGTCTGGGTAATGCCCTAACCTCAGGTGCAGACCAGCGGGCAATGTGATGCGTGACAGGACCGCGCGGCGGCCAGCGTGATCGAGAAGTTCTGTGGCACGATGCTGCGGGATGATCGGCGCTTTGCGCTCGGTGTTTGGCTGCCCTGCGATGCGTCGTGGACCTCTCCACTGAACGCGGCTACAATACCGCATCGTGCCGACGGGGTTCGCTCAATGCCCCCAGCCATTGACCCGTTTCGCATCACCGACAAACTCGAGCCGAGTGCCCTCGACGTAATGATCGATCGGCTGGAGGTGCGCGGACATCATCCCTATTTCGCCAAGCCCCTCTCCGAGTATCTCGATCGCATGGAGATTGATCGCCGGTCGACCGTGCTCGACCTCGGCTGCGGCACGGGGATCGCGGCGCGGGCCATCGCGGCTCGTCCCGGCTTTGAAGGAACGATCCTCGGAATCGACCGCAGCGACTATCTCGTTCAGGCGGCCCGCCGTTTCGCCGACGACGAAAAGGTGGGCGGGCGCGTGCGCTTCGAACGTGGTGACTCGCATGCGCTCGGGCTCGGGTCCGCCTCTATTGACGCCGTCGTTGCCCACACGTTGTTCAGCCATCTCGATGATCCCGCCAAAGTACTCACGGAGATGCGTCGCGTGCTGCGTTCCGACGGAGTTATCGCCATCTTCGACGGAGACTGCGCGTCACTGACCTTTGAGCTCGCCGACGCGGAGAGATCGCGGCGAATGGACGACGCGATCATCGCCTCGCTGGTGACCAACCCGCGCATCCTTCGTCAGATGCCGCGGTTGCTCAAGGACGCTGGGTTCGTCGTTGACGCCATCATGCCGACGATCATTACCGAAATTGGCACTGCCGACTATTGGAAGAGCGCCATTGAGTCCTTCGCGAAATTGGCACCGAAGGCTGGAATTTTGAGTGAAGCCGAGACAACGGCGTGGGTCGGCGAAGTCCTCGACGCGAGCGCCAACGGTGTCTTTTTCGGCTCGTCGGTCTACTATGCCTACATCGCACACGCAGTCTGACGCCTCGGAGGGTGCTTCCATGGCGAGTTCTATCGACATTCCCGACCGGCACGGAAGGCCGCTTCCCGCATTTGCGCCCACTCCCGCTCGGCACTTGAGACGTTCTCCACCCATCGGAGACTACGTTTCGCAAGTGAGGCGTGCGGGATAGAGCTCAGATTTGG
The DNA here is from genome assembly GCA_001704765.1 of Sinorhizobium shofinae. Lineage (GTDB taxonomy): Bacteria > Pseudomonadota > Alphaproteobacteria > Rhizobiales > Rhizobiaceae > Sinorhizobium > Sinorhizobium shofinae. Next base: position 133,716 of record MBFK01000059.1, on the reverse strand, counting down.
TGCAGGCAGTGCGGCAGTTGACGCGCTCGCACGCGCCAAGCGTCTGGGGCGTCCACATGGGCTAATCGCGGGAGCGGCGCACCCCTGGAGCCTATCATAACCTTGGAGGGTGGCTTCCCCGATAAGATCATCACCCCCGGTGAACCAGCACGCGACCTGACAGGTTAGTCATAATAGTGTGTGTACTCGCCTACTCGGAAGTCCGCGAAGGATTGGCACCAGCGTTTCCCCGGCCAGATATAGTCCACTCGGCCTTCAGCGGGCCGGTAGACGGCCGTGTAAAGCGTTGGGTAAGAACCACGCCCGGAATAAACCGGAGGTAGAAGAAATCGGTCAGTCAGACTCGAAAGTGACGTTGAAGGGTCCTCAAGCGCTTGCAAAAGCAAAAGTTGCCGCGCCATTGAATGCGGTGGTGCCTTTGCGGTCCGCTGATGGTTCGTGCATGCCTTCAACCGCGTGATGGTCGGTCTCTGGCCGGGGCCGAGGAACAGGGTAGCGTAGCGGCCTGAGCGGTCGAGCACGGTCACGTTCTGTGAAAGCGCCACGGGTATGCGGCAAAGGGCCTCCACCGCCTGGCCGACTTGATGGCAAGTCTCGAGCACGTAGCGGATCATGAGAATGATTGAGAAACCGAGGCCCTGGGCGCGGCCGCCGCCCAAGGTCACACTGGCTACCAATCCTTCCTCGTTCATCCCGTCGAGACAGCCACCCCAAGGCCGCTGCGCCTTCGAGATTACCTTTAGGCCCGACCATGCGGTCATCTCGAACCGGTCCGCAACGACAGCGGGCGGATAGTCGAAGTTGCGGACCAGTGCCGGGCCTTCTTCTCCGAGCCAGACGGCCTGACTGCAGCCATAGCCCTCCGGCGCGGGACGGTAATGGCTTAGCATCCGGTGGGCGAGCTCATCATCCCCGACAAGGGCGCAGACGTGCTCATAGTGAGGAATCAGCTCGGGCATGTGCTCCTGTAGAGCGGCGCGACATTCTTTGGCGCTTGGGGCCGACACCACGGCTTGGCCGAAATACCAGCTCTCGGCCTCGGCTCGTCCAGCGGTAAACCGCGAGAGCCAAGCTTCCCCGGGCTGGTCCTCCTGCGCTGCGACGAACGTCTTGTACATGGTGACAGGACTATAAGGAGGGAACCACTCCAGAGGCAATGCAGCCTTGCTGTCCGCTTGGCACCTGGTTGCAAACCTTTCGCTTGTATCGGACAGGGGCGATCCACGTCTGCCAAGGGCTGCGCTATCATTCGATTCGGGCGCGGCCCACGCCTCCCCCCTCCGCTCGGGAAAGTAGAATTCATAGGGGGCAAGGAAGCCATCAAACCGACTGTTCGAGCGCCAAGCATATGGAGGGATTGCGAAATAGCTCGCACCAGGAGGTTACCGATGAAGCTGTCTGCGCCAATTTACCATTTGAAGCGTACGGCCAAACGCCTATCCCGCGAAGAGAACATTCCGCTCTATGCGGCGCTTAACCGTGTGGCCCTCCAGGAGGGCTACGCTACAAGGATTGGAGTCTACTTGCAGCTAAACAGCGTCCAGTCCGGCTGGCAAACTCTTTGCTCGATTGAAGCCTGGTGATCTGATGCTCTTGGGCGCGCGCCCCGGTCAAGGCAACACCCTGATGAGCCTTGAACTTGCCGTGGAAGCGATGAGGTCGGCAATCGGGCCGCATTCTTCACGCTCGAGTACACAAGAAAGGACGTTCTCGAGCGTTTCGACGCGATTACATCATAGAGAAGCTGGCATCAGCGCCCCGCGGCACTCTGGTCGTCGTAGACTATCTGCAGCTGCTTGATCAGAAACGTGAAAACCCCGAATTGGCGGAACAGGTTCGAGCGCTGAAGGCGTTTGGACACTAACCTGTCGAGCAACAACCGTTCCCTCCGTCATGGACGCACCGGATCGCCGGCACTCTCCGTGCATTTCAGATAGCTCACCACCGCATCGGCAATCATCGTGCGGTGGCGGCCGATCGTCGCCGGTTCGGAGAGGTCGCGGCGGAAGATCGTCCCGAAGGTGTAGCGGTTCGAGACGCGGAAGAAGCAGAAGGCGCTGATCATCATGTGTATGTCGATCGGATCGGCCTTGCGGCGGAAGGTGCCGTCGGCAAGCCCGCGCTCGATGATCGCCTCGATCGTCTGGATCACCGAGACGTTTAGGTCGCGGATCGCCTCGGAGCGCAGCATGTGGGCGGCGTTGTGGATGTTCTCGATGCTGACCAGGCGGACGAAGTCGGGATTGGCCTCGTCATGGTCGAAGGTGGTGGCAATCAGCGTTCGAAGCGCTTGCTCCGGCGGCAGGTTGGCAAGGGCGAGATCCGATTCCAGCGTCCGGATCTGGCGGTAGGAGCGCTCCAGTACGGCGAGATAGAGGGCCTCCTTGCTGCCGAAATAATAGTAGATCATCCGCTTCGACGTGCGGGTCCGTTCGGCGATGGCATCCACCCGGGCGCCCGCCAGGCCATGGGTGGAGAACTCCTCCGTCGCCACCTCGAGAATGTCTTCCTGTGTTCTCTGCGGATCGTTTTTCCTGCCGTTTATCTGCCGTTCGGCCATCTTCGCGCGCTGCCCCGCTCTTCCACAAGCCCTTGTTCCGTCGACTATAATGCCCGCTTTTGCAGGGTCGAGCCGGAGGCCTCTCTCCCGGGCGATGCATCAAGACATATTCACCTTGCCCCTTCCTTTCAATAGCAAGCGGCTTGACATCCGAACTAGTTAGTACATTTTAGAGAAACATTGCCGGACACGCGGAGGAGCGCGGGGTCACGGCTGCCGGATAGGCCGGCATGGGGAGACAGAAGCTCGCGAAGCGCGTCCACCGGGGCACGCTTGTCGCTTGGGAGGAGCGCATGACCCGCATCATCGATTTCTATTTCTTCGCTCTGAAGGTGACGATCGCCCTGCTGCTTGCCGGCATGGTCGTGCTGGTCTTCGGCAATGTCGTCCTGCGCTACGCCTTCAACCAGGGAATCACGGTTTCCGAGGAGCTGTCGCGCATCTTCTTCGTCTGGCTGACCTTTCTCGGCGCCGTCGTCGCCATGCGCGAACACGGCCATCTCGGCGTCGATACGCTCATCAAGCGGCTGCCGCCGCTCGGCGCGAAGGTCGCCGTGCTCATGGGCCATGCGCTGATGCTCTATGCGACATGGCTGATGATCAGCGGGAGCTGGGCCCAGACGCTGATCAACCTCCATGTCGGCGCGCCGGCGACCGGCCTCTCCATGGGCTTTTTCTATGGCGCCGGTCTTGCCTTCGGCATTCCGGCCTTCCTGATCCTGCTTTCCGACACTTTCGCCATCGCGACCGGCCGCATCGACGTGACGACCGCGGAACTTGTGCGCGACAGCGAGGATGAGGCGGCACTCGACGATCTTCCCGAGCCCGCGTTCGGGCCACTGTCCGCGAAGCACTGAGGAGGCGACGATGACCGTTTCCATCTTCCTCGGTGCACTTCTCGGACCCATGGCGCTCGGCGTGCCGATTGCCTTCGCACTCATCATCAGCGGCGTGGCGCTGATGCTCTACCTCGGGCTCTTCGACGCGCAGATCGTGGCGCAGAACGTCTTGAACGGGGCCGACAGCTTTCCGCTGATGGCCGTGCCTTTCTTCCTGCTCGCCGGCGAGGTCATGAACACGGGCGGTCTTTCCCGCCGCATCGTCGCTCTGGCAATGGCATTGGTCGGCCACATTCGCGGCGGCCTCGGCTTCGTGGCGATCTTCGCAGCCTGCATTCTTTCGAGCCTCTCGGGCTCGGCCGTCGCCGATGCGGCGGCACTCGGCGCGCTGCTTCTACCGATGATGCTGAAAAGCGGCCACGACGCGGCACGTGCCGGCGGCCTGCTCGCCTCCGCCTCGATCATCGGCCCGATCATTCCGCCGTCGATCGGCTTCATCCTCTACGGCGTCGTCGGCGGCGTCTCGATCACCAAGCTGTTTCTCGCCGGCATCTTTCCCGGGCTGATGATCGCCGCAGCGCTTTGCATCACCTGGTTCATCGTCGCCCGCAAGGAGCAGTTCGACCTGCCGCCAAGAGAGACCGGCGCGGTGCGCCTCAAGGCCTTCACCGACAGCATCTGGGCACTTCTCCTGCCGGTGATCATCATCGTCGGTCTGAAGTTCGGCGTCTTCACGCCGACGGAAGCGGGCGTCGTGGCGGCGGTCTACTCGCTCTTCGTCTCGATGGTGATCTATCGCGAGCTGCCGCCGGCACAGCTGTTCCACGTCTTCGTCGCGGCCGCGAAGATCACCGCCGTCGTCATGTTCCTGGTCGCGTGCGCCGCGGTGTCTGCCTGGCTGATCACGGTTGCCGACGTGCCGGGCGCGCTCGCCGCGTTGGTCGAACCGCTGATGGACAACCAGACGGCTCTGCTCATCGCCATCATGGCTCTGATCGTCATCGTCGGCACCGCCATGGACATGACGCCGACCATCCTGGTGATGACGCCCGTCCTGATGCCGATCATCAAGCAGGCGGGCATCGACCCGGTCTATTTCGGCGTGCTGTTCATCATCAACAATTCGATCGGCCTCATCACGCCGCCCGTCGGCACGGTCTTGAACGTCATCTGCGGCGTCTCGAAACTGTCGATGGAAGACCTGATGAAGGGCGTCATGCCGTTCCTGATCGCCGAACTGATCGTTCTTTTCCTGCTCGTCCTGTTCCCGCAGCTGGTGACCGTTCCGGTCTCCTGGTTCGGGCACTGAGGGGTTCCACGCTTTCAACACGGCCGGCGGGAGTACCGGCACAACCTGGGAGGAAAACATGTTGAACAGACTGACCAAGCTGGCATTGGGTCTCGCCCTGCCGCTCGCTCTGCTGACGGCAGGGCCGGCCGATGCGGAGATCCGCGAGCACCAGCTGAAATTCGCTTCGGCCAACAACAAGGGCCACCCGCAGGTGACCGGCATGGAGAAATTCGCCGAGCTGGTCAAGGAAAAGAGCGGTGGCAAGATCGAAGTCAAGCTCTTCCCGGGCGGCACGCTCGGCGGCGACGTCCAGACGGTCTCGGCGCTGCAGGGCGGCGTCATCGAGATGACGGTGCTGAACGCCGGCATCCTCGCCAACAACGTCAAGCAGTTCGGCGCTGTCGATCTTCCCTTCCTCTTCAACAGCGGCGAGGAAGCCGACAAAGTCATGGACGGCCCATTCGGCGAGAGCCTCCTCAAGCTTCTGCCCGATACCGGCCTTGTCGGGCTTGGCTATTGGGAGCTCGGTTTCCGCAACCTCACCAACAATCGCCATGCGGTCACCAAGCTCGAGGACATCAAGGGCCTGAAGATCCGCACGATCCAGTCGCCGATCCCGATCGAGCTCTTCAACACGCTCGGCGCCAATGCCGTGCCGCTGCCCTACACCGAACTCTACACTGCGCTCGAGACGGGAACGGTCGACGGGCAGGAGAACCCGGCCGCAAACATCCTGAACGCGAAGTTTTACGAAGTGCAGAAATATATGACGCTCACCCGCCACCAGTACAACCCGCAGATCGTGCTCGTAAGCAAGAAGTTCTGGGATGGGCTGAACGACGAGGAGAAGGCCGTCCTGCAGTCGGCCGCGACCGAGGCGCGCGACTTCCAGCGCAAGGTTTCGCGCGAGAAGGATGCGGCGGCCCTCGAGGAAATCCGCAAGACCGGCATGGAAATCAGCGAGCTCAGCCCCGAAGAAACGCAGAAGCTGCGCGATGCCGTCAAGCCGGTGATCGAGAAGTTCAGCGCCGAGATCGGCACCGACACGGTGCAGGCGCTCTTCAAGGAGATCGGGGCGGCACGCGGCCAGTAACAGCCAGCCAAGCTTCCGGTCCGCCTCGTCCAAGCGGCGGACCGGACGAGCGCGACGGGATGAAAAAAGTGGAACCGGAAAGCATGACCGAAACGCTTGTAAGATCCTTGAAGGCCGGTCTGATCGGCGCCGGCATCCAGGCCTCGCTGACCCCGGCGATGCATATGGCCGAGGGCGCTGCCCAGGGGCTCAGCTACCAATATGAGCTGATCGATCTCCAGGCGCTGGGCGCAACGGAGGTTGACCTGCCGGATCTGCTCGCCGATGCGGAGCGCCGCGGGCTTGCCGGTCTCAACATCACCCATCCGTGCAAGCAGGCGGTCATCGCCCACCTGGACGAGCTTGCCCCCGACGCGCGTCGGCTTGGCGCCGTCAACACCGTGGTGCTGAAGGGCGGGCGGCGCTTTGGCCACAATACCGACTGGTGGGGTTTCGCCGAAGGGTTCAGGCGCGGCCTGCCGGACGCGGACCTCTCTTGCGCCGTGCAGCTCGGCGCCGGCGGCGCCGGCGTGGCGACGGCCTATGCGGCACTTTCGCTCGGCCTGCGCCATCTTGCCGTGTTCGACCGCGAGCCGGAACGGGCGGAAGCACTCGCCGGAATGCTTTCGCCGCTCTTCCCCGAGGCCGAAATCACGGCGGACAGAGATTTGGCTGCGGCGATGCGAATGGCGGCAGGGCTTATTCATGCCACACCGACGGGCATGGCGAAATATCCCGGACTGCCGCTCGACGCCGAGCTCCTTGCACCGCGCCACTGGGTCGCCGAGATCGTCTATTTCCCGCTGGAAACGGCGCTGCTCCGGGAGGCGAGGCGACGTGGCTGCCGCAGCCTCGACGGTGGCGGCATGGCGGTGTTCCAGGCGGTTGGTGCCTTTCGCCTGTTTACCGGGCTCGAACCCGATGCGGCCCGCATGCTCCACCATTTCAACGCATTGACCGGCTGACGATCTCATACCGGTTCTGCTCAGGCTCACAGCGAGGATAGGAAGATGAAGACGTCGATAGCGACAGTTTCCTTGAGTGGCGACCTGAGCGACAAGCTGCGCGCCATTGCCAAGGCCGGATTCGATGGCGTCGAGATTTTCGAGAACGACTTCCTCGCCTTCGACGAGAGCCCGCGCGAGGTCGGCCGGATGGTGCGGGACTTCGGTCTCGAGATCAGCCTCTTCCAACCCTTCCGAGACTTCGAAGGCATGCCGGAACCGCTGAGGACGCGCACCTTCGACAGGGCCGAGCGCAAGTTTGACCTGATGCAGGAGCTCGGCACCGACCTCGTCCTGGTCTGCTCCAATGTCTCGCCGGCCGCACTCGGCGGCATCGACCGGGCGGCTGCCGACTTCCGCGAGCTCGGCGAACGCGCCGCCAGGAGAGACTTGCGCGTCGGCTACGAAGCGCTCGCCTGGGGCCGCCACATCCATGATCATCGTGACGCCTGGGAGATCGTCCGACGTGCCGATCATCCGAATATCGGCCTGATCCTCGACAGCTTCCACACGCTGTCGCGCAAGATCGAAGTGAACTCGATCCGCTCGATCCCGAAGGAGAAGATCTTTATCGTCCAACTGGCCGACGCGCCGCTGATCGACATGGACCTGCTTTACTGGAGCCGGCACTTCCGCAACATGCCCGGCGAGGGCGACCTTCCCGTCACCGACTTCACGCGCGCGGTGGCGGCCACCGGCTATGACGGCTATCTGTCGCTCGAAATCTTCAACGACCAGTTTCGCGGCGGCAACGCCAATGCCATCGCCGTCGACGGCTATCGCTCGCTGATCTATCTCGGCGACCAGGTCAAGCGCGCCGAACCGGACATCCGCCTGCCGGTCCCGGCGATGCCCCCGCGCGTCGATGTGCGCGGCGTGGCATTCGTGGAGTTCACCGCCTCCGAGGAGGAAGCAAGCGAGCTCGAAGCGCTGATCCGCACGATCGGCTTCCGGAAGGCGGCGCGGCACCGGACGAAACAGGTGCTGGTGTATCGCCAGGGCTCAATCAACCTGGTGATCAACACCGAGCGCGAAGGTTTCGCCAACGCCTCCTATCTGGTGCACGGCACCTCGGCCTACGCTTTCGGCCTTCTGGTCGACGATGCGGGGGCGACTGCCGAAAGGGCGCGGGCCCTTGGCGCCGAGCCTTTCGAGCAGGCCGTTGGGCCGGGGGAGCTCATGGTACCGGCGATCCGCGGCGTCGGCGGCGGCCTCATCTACTTCCTCGACGAAAAAACCGAGCTCGCCAAGATCTGGGAGATCGAATTCGAACCGGTGACGGATGACGGCCCAGCGGCGCCGGCCGGCCTCATTGCGATCGACCACATCGCCCAGACGGTCAAATACGAGGAGATGTTGACCTGGCTGCTCTTCTACACGTCCCTGCTCGACACGCGGAAGACGCCCATGGTCGATATCGTCGACCCGGCCGGCATCGTGCGCAGCCAGGTCGTGGAAAACGACGCGGGCACGCTGCGCCTCACACTGAACGGCGCGGAGAACCGCAACACGCTCGCCGGCCGCTTCATCGCCGAAACATTCGGCTCGGGCGTGCAGCACCTCGCCTTCGCGACGAACGACATCTTCGCCACCGCGCAAGCGCTGCGGGCGAATGGCTTCAAGGCGCTGCCGATCTCGCCGAACTACTATGACGACGTCGAGGCCCGCTTCGGCCTCGATGCCGAGCTCGTCGAGCGGCTGAAGGCGGAGAACATCCTCTATGATCGCGACGAGAACGGCGAGTATTTCCAGCTCTACAGCCCGACCTATGGCGAGGGCTTCTTCTTCGAGATCATCGAACGGCGCGGTTATCGCGGCTATGGTGCCGCCAACGCCATCTTCCGCATCGCTGCGCTCAAGAAGCAGCTGCGGCCGGAGGGCCTGCCGAAGGCATAGATCCCGCTTCGAATCCTGTTGCTAAGCGAGCCATTTGCAATCGGCGTTCGGGTTTGAACAAAACCCCTGCCCCGCTGGTTATACTACTGCGCCGTGCGTCTTTTCGGGCGTGCGACGTCCGCTGCTTGTTTCCTGTCTGGATCGGCGCCGTTTCCTGGAGCATGCAGCGAGAGAAGTTGCGGAGAGAAAGGCGATGGATTTCGTCGACGCGCTCAACGCGGCCGCATCGTGGCTCGAAACTTTCCTGCTCAACGAGTGGACGCTCTATCAGTCTGCCCTGATCGTCGTCGGCTACCTCGTTTCCGGCCTCCTTGCAAAACGGATAGAACCGGCCTTGGAGTCGCGCGCGCGTACGATCAAAGGAAATCCGGACCTGCTTCGCGTCATCATCGCTTTCATGCGGCGGCTCCGGTGGCTCTTCTTGATCGTCTGGTTATGGATTGCCGATGTCGTCCTGTCGCGATTTGGTTGGCCTTCCTACCGCTGGCTGGTGGCGACGGCGCTGACCCTCGTCGCCGCCTGGTTCATTATCGCGGTCCTTACCCGCCTCATCAGGAACCTGATGCTGGCGCGCGTCGTCGCTGTCGTCGGCTGGCTCTACTTCGCACTTTACGCGCTCGGTATGGATACCCCGGTGCTGACGGCGCTCGACAGCGTTGCCGTCAATCTCGGTGCTGTTCGTCTTTCGATGCTGCTCGTCCTGAAGGCCATCATCCTTTCTGCCGCGCTGATCTGGCTGGCCGTTCTATTCGGCAACATGTCGTCAAACTGGATACAGAAGTCCGCCGATCTCACGCCATCCCTAAAGGTTCTCATCAGCAAATTGATCAAGATCGGGCTCATTGTCCTTGCCGGCACGATTGCCTTGTCCGCAACAGGGATCGATCTGACCGCCCTCACGGTCTTTTCAGGTGCGGTTGGCGTCGGCATCGGTTTTGGCCTACAGAAGGTGGTGTCCAACTTCATTTCCGGGATCATCATCCTTCTCGATAAGTCCATCAAACCGGGCGACACGATCACGCTCGGGGAAACCTTCGGCTCGATCCGCGACCTGCGCTCCCGTTTCGTCTCTGTCATCACGAGAGACGGCAAGGAATACCTCATCCCAAACGAGGACTTCATTTCCCAACAGGTGGTGAACTGGTCCTTTTCGAGTGACTATGTCCGCATCGAGGTGAACTTCGGGACCTCCTATGACAGCGATCCGCACGAGGTCGCGCGCATTGCGATCGAGGCCGCCAAATCCATTCCGCGGGTCGCCAGCACCTACGCCCAACCTGTCTGCTGGATAACGGGTTTCGGCGGATCGTCGCTCGATTTCAAGCTGCGATTCTGGATATCCGATCCGAGCAACGGGCTGACGAATATTCGCGGCGAAGTGCTCATGGCAATCTGGGACGCCTTTAAGGCAGCCGGCATTTCAATACCCTACCCGCATCGCGAAATCATCATGAAGACCCCGATCGAAGTCACCGGCTCATGACCGGCGCGCCTATTGCACATCTTCTAGCTCATGAGCGCCGCAAGTTCCCGAAACAGCCGCTCGTCCTGGCACTGCGCCACATTGAAGCGCAGGTAGCTGCCCGCCGTCTGCGCGTGGCTGAAGACATTGCCGGGGGCAAGAACGATGTTCCTGGCAAGCGCCTGTCTCGCCAGCCGTGCCGCATCAACGTCGTCCGGTAGCCGGCACCAGACGAACATGCCCGCCTGCGGCTCGATCCAGGGCGCAATTCCGACCTGGCGGAGCCTGGCGATGGTCTCGGCCATCGCCCGCGACAATCGCTGGCGCACGGTTTCCATATGCTTGCGATAGCTGCCGTCTTTCAGCAGCGTCAGAACCAGCTCGGCGGAAAACCCGGCACCGCCGAAACTCGTGGCGATCTTGAGGTCGGTCAACGGCTCGATCCAATCGCGCGGCGCCACGACGAAGCCGCAGCGCACAGCCGCTGACAGCGACTTTGAGAAGCTACCGATATGCACGACTCGCTCGAGGCCGTCGAAAGCGGCGAGCCGCGGCGCCGGCGCCTCCTCGAAATCGGCGAAGATGTCGTCCTCGATGATCGTCAGCCCCGACTGGTCGGCGAGCTTCAGCAGGCGGTGGGCGACGAGCGGCGAGAGCGTTGCGCCGGTCGGATTGTGGAGGGCGGAATTGGTGATGTAGAGGCGCGGCCGATGCTCCCGAAGCGCCTCGGCGAAGCGCTCGATGTTGGGCCCGATCGGTGTGTAAGGGATGCCGACGATCCTTGCCTGATGCGCCCTCAGGAGCGCGTGAAAATTGAAGTAGCACGGATCGTCGACGAGCACCGTTTCGCCCGGCTCCACGAGAAAACGGCATAGCAGGTCGATAGCCTGGGTGCCGGATTCGGTCAGCATGATCTGCTCCGGCGACGCCTCGATGCCGTGCTGCGCCAGACGACGCGCGAGAAGCTGGCGGAGCGGCAGCAGCCCCAGTGGCGGGCCGTATTCGACAAGCATCGAGGAACTGCCGCGCGCGATCGAGCGCAAGGCGCGCCGCAGGCCGTCTTCCGGCATCCACGAAGCCGGCAGCCAGCCGCAACCGGGCTTCAGAACATTCTCGTCGGCTTCGAGCGCCTGCCGCGAAATCCATAAGGGATCGACCTCACGCTCAACCCTCGGGCCGATTTCGGCGAGCGACAACGGCGCGAGCGGCGCGGCGACAAAGAAGCCCGAACCCGGCCGCGAGCGGATCAGCCCCTCCGCCGCAAGCCGCTCATAGGCCTCCACCACAGTCGACTTCGAAACCTTCAGGCTCGTCGCGAAGCCGCGGATGGACGGCAGCTTGGCGCCGGGCGTGAGGCTGCGCCCGGCGATCCGGTTCCTGACCGTCGCCATGACCTTGGCGATCAGCGTCTCTCCGTCGGCACCTACAGTCTGATGTCTCATCCGTACCGGCTCCCCCACCATGACAGTTCTGCGAAACTGTACTTCACTGTATCTGGAGGCGCCAGCCGCCCCGGCCGATACAGGGCAAAAAGGAGCATGGCATGGACAGGATCACGAGCGGCTGGATGAACGGAATGGTAGGCGTACTGATTTTCAGCGGCTCACTGCCGGCGACGCGAATGGCGGTGATGGATTTCGATCCCGTCTTCCTGACGGTGGCGCGCGCCACGATTGCCGGAGTGCTCGCCTTCTGCCTGCTCCTCGTCTTTCGCGAAAGGCGGCCGGAGCGCGGCGATCTCCTGCCGCTCGGCCTCGTGTCGCTGGGCGTGATCGTCGGGTTCCCGCTGTTGACGGCGCTTGCGCTCAGGCACGTGACGTCCGCCCACTCGATCGTCTTTGTCGGGCTACTGCCGTTGGCAACGGCGATCTTCGGCGTGCTGCGCGGCGGCGAGCGGCCGCGTCCGGCCTTCTGGCTGTTTTCCGGGCTCGGCAGCGCCATCGTCGTCGGCTTCGCCCTGCGCCAGGGCTTCTCGGCCTCGCCCATCGGCGACCTCCTGATGCTTGCCGCCATTCTCGTCTGCGGTCTCGGCTATGCCGAGGGTGCGAAGCTGTCGCGCAAGCTCGGCGGCTGGCAGGTCATTTCCTGGGCCCTCGTGCTGTCGCTTCCCGCCATGCTGGGGCTCGCGCTTGCGACTATGCCGATGAACTTCGACGAATTACGCCCCGCCTCATGGTTTGGCCTCGGCTATGTTTCCGTCTTCAGCATGCTTGTCGGCTTCATCTTCTGGTATCGCGGCCTGGCGCAGGGCGGCATCGTCGCCGTCGGCCAACTGCAATTGCTGCAGCCGTTCTTCGGGCTCGCTCTGGCAGCGACCTTGCTCGATGAAACGGTGAGCTGGACGATGCTCGCCGCTACGCTCGCAATCGTCGCCTGCGTTGCCGGCGCGAAGAAATTCGCAAGTTAGGCGTAGGCAGACAATCGCCCCACCCCACCGGGCTGTTGCGGATGCACCGCTCGACCATCCCTCAAGACTGTGTCCTGCCTGACGGTGCTCGATGATAGTATCCGCGCGAGGGGAACTTCCAGCCGGACGGTGCGTTGGACAGATGGGAAACGCGTCCGGCCTCGGACGATTGGGGGAGGCACTCGCTGATGATCAAGCACCTACTCGTCGCAGGGATGCTGTCCCTCTTTGCAGGCACGGTTCAGGCCGATGAATCGGCCTTTCTTGGATCGCTGGAGGGCAGATGGGCCGGTGGAGGCATGGTGAGGGTTCGCATCGACAGGACGCCGATCAACGTCTCCTGCAACTTCGATTCGCAAGCAACCGACGTCGCCCTGTCGATGAGAGGCACGTGTCGAGGCCTCATTGTTTTATCGCGCTCGATCGGCGCCGACCTCCAGTTTACCGGTGCCAACTATAGCGGCACCTATGTCGGGCCGAGTGGCCGCAAGTCGACGCTCATCGGTAAGCGGCACGGCAGCGCGATCAATCTCACCATCCATTGGGCGAAGGAGGTGAATGGCGACCGTCGCGCCAACCTCACTCTTGAGAGGGTGGGCGAAAACGGCATGAAGCTTGTGACCGTCGACGTCGATCCGAGGTCCGGCAACCGCGTCGTGACCAGCGAGATCAATCTGCAGAGGAAGTAACTGACTGAGGATCTGCGACAGCGGGTGCCGGCAGCGGCGCTCACGAAGCACGGGCGTCAAATCACGCCCCAGCCGCGATAGCGTCCCCTGCCCGTTATCTCGCGCACACCCAGTTCGCGCACCAGATTGAGCGCGCCGCGCTGGGTGACGCTGAGATGCCGGGCGATCATCCCCGTCGAAACGATCGGCCGGGAGAGGACGAGGTCGATCAGGCCCGGAAGGTTGCTGTTGGAGCGGCGGTCCTTGATCCGCATCTCCATCTGCGTCCTTGCGAGCGACAGCCGGTCGAGCTCCTTCAGGCCGAGATCGGCCGTCACCGCCATGGCTTCGAGAAAGGCATTGAGGCGCGTCAGCCGGTCCTTCGACCGGCGCCGCTCATGACGGATGGTCTTCAGCCCCGTATTGAAGGCGAGCACATGCGAGGCGACCTTGCCGCGAAAACGCAGATAGGCACCGACGAGCAGCGAGCCGAGCCAGTGCTGACGACGCAGCGGCTCGATCCTCTCCCAGGCGTCGAAGAGGACCGCGGCTCCAAGGCAGGCGGGTAGCTGATCGGCGGCGGCTAGAACGCCACGCCAGGCATCGAGCCGCGCGGCCTCGTCCCATTCCTCATCGAAGAGCAGGCCAAGCTGGCCAGAAGGCTCCGCTGCCGCCCTCTCCGTCGATAAGGCGGGATCGGGTTCGGAGAGACTGCCGGCGTGAAAATCCAAAAGCCGCTGCGATCGGGCGATGGCCGCATCGAGTTCGGCGAACTCGCTGGCAAGCGGATTCCCATCGGTGTCATCGGCAGGTTCGGACGCCTCGTCGCGACTCGGATGGGCGTTCGGCGCTTCGGAATAGCCCTCACTGGCCAGGGCTGCGCCCTGCTCTCCCCTCAGCGCATTCAGCCCGGGTAAGGTCAGCGCCCAGCCGGGTTCGGCCAGCTCCAATCGGCGCCGGGCACGCAAGACAGCGTGAGCGATTGTCAATTCATGAGAAGGCGCTCGCGCATCCATGTGCGAATCGTGTAAAATGATGTCCTCGACATGGACGAGTTCGCCCGCTACCCAGAGGGCCGCCGCCGCGTCGAAGAACTGTCCGCGTTCGCGAAACCCCTCGGCAACGGCGTGACGGGCGGCGCGTTCATCGAGCCGGGCAAGCCCGTCCTCCGCGGCGATCAAGCCCGGAAGCAGCGTTGGATGAAGCGGATCGGGTGTTTCGTATCTCATTAAAAAGACGAAGCCTTTCGCTGAAACGGAAGCTAACACGCAATTTCCTTCCGTCACAGGGCGCAAGAGAATTGCCCACTGAAATTTCGCGCAACGGCGTCACTTGCCATAATTGCCCGTGCCTGGACCGTCACCGGCGTTCGGACCGTCCGCTGATCCAGTTGACAGCTGTCAACAGCATCGATCCGGCCTCTTATCGCCGGCGCATATTGCTTCCTGGGCGATGGAGCACTTCCGCCGCGCCACTTTCACATGTCCGCGAGACCTGTTTACCGCCGTTGACAGCTGTCAACTTGCACCCCTTGGGTTGCCGCCAGCCATGCTGGTCTCCATGATTGCCCAGGTAACTACGTTAACCCCGATACAGCGACGGCGCCGCATCTTGCCAGGTGTCAGCAATTCCTGCTTTAAGACGCCCGGGGTTTGATCGATCGTCTGCAAGATCCTCGCCGCTCTATCGGTTCCGGAGTTCCGTTCCGGGCGACAGTTTCGGCGTTGGGCGCTTTCCGCAGGCACAGATACGAGAGAAGCGACAGTCCATGGCAAGCGTTCTGGCGGCAAGCGGCGGCGTCAAGCAAGTGATCTGCATCAGCTGGGGCACCAAATATGGCGCCCCCTTCATCAACCGGCTCTATGCCATGGTGGCGCGCAACATAACGCCGCCATTCACCTTCACCTGCTTCACCGACAGCCGTGACAACCTCCGCCCGGAGATTCTCTGCGAGGATCTGCCGCCGCTCGATGTCGAGATGCCGACGAACACCAAAGGCATCTGGCCGAAGGCGCGCCTCTGGGGACCGAAGCTCGGCAATCTCAAAGGACCGGTGCTGTTCCTCGACCTGGACGTCGTCATCGTCGGGTCGCTCGACAGCTTTTTTGAAATCGGCGAGCCGGATGACGTGGTGCTGGCCGTCAACCAAACGACGCCCTTCGAGCGGCTCGGCCAGACGTCGGTGTTTCGCTTCCCGGTCGGCAAACTCGTGCCGTTGCAGGAGAAGTTCAGGGCCGATCCCCAAGGCGTGGCTGATGAATATCGGTTCGAACAGCGCTTCGTCACGCGCAACGCGCCGGGCGGGGCGAAGTTCTTCCTGCGGCGCCATGTCCTGCATTTCCGCCAGGATTGCCGCTGGCCGTTTCCGCTCAATTATTATCTGGCGCCGCGGCTGCCTGCCGATGCCCGGATCGTTCTCTTCCCGCGCGGCCTGCTGCCGCAGCACGCGATCGACGGTCAGTTCGGCTACAAAGGTCGCGCCGCGACGCCGCTCGGCCACGTCCGGGGCGTGTTTTCTCCAGAGCGAAGGGAGAAGAACCCGTTTCGCTATCTGCGCCACTATATTCGCCCGACTGCATGGGTCGCCGAGCACTGGCGTGAGTGATTGCTAGTCTACAGCGCCGTGCGTCTTATCAGACGCATTTCAACGCACAAAGGTCGCTGTAGCACTTTGAATTGCTGCAGGTTTTTATCCCTAAAGCGGCTCCGATTTAAGGAAACACGCAGTAGGTACGGTTGACAGCTGTCAACAAGCTTGGAGACTACTTTCGCGCTCTGCGCATGTCGGCGCTCACCCCGGAAAGGAAAGCGACGTGCCGCTCAACAGGCTGATTATCGACGCCCGGGATGTCGAAGCCATGGCTTGCCTTTACGAGAAACACTTCGGCTTCAAAGTGGCAAGGGTGCCCGGTGTCAGAATCGTGGAGCTGTTCGCCCCTGCTGGCGGTGCCGGCATCATGCTTCATCCGACTGCGAAACGGAAGCGAGGTGGCCAATCCGCCATCAAGCTTGTCCTCGACGAGGCGGACGTCGAGGCTTTCAGCCGGCGATCTGCGTGAAAAGCGCCTTGAGTTCGGCGCCATACGCCGCGCTGATGGCCATCAGTTCGCCAATGCGAAAGACCCCGCCAAAACTCGATATCGGTCTCCGTCAGCGCTTTCCGCAAATTGGACTGAAAACTTGGACAAGGTGCAGGCTAACCATCAACGCAAAATGAATGGCTGAATTTTCCTGTCCGAAGTAGCGGAAATTACTGCCGAGTTAGCTTCCGTGTGCTTGCCAGGGAAGCTGTTCTGTCAATGGGTTACGATAGCGGCAAATTCGTTAAGAACAGGTGTCGCATCGACGCTCAAAGACTCCTCGCGAACGCAATTCTCCGACATTTGCAGCGCCAAATCAATGGTGTGAGAACACCGCGCACATGGAGTCGCGCGGCTGCCACTCCCTCCGAACAGCTATCGTTGTCCTCTGCCCTGCTCTATTCGTTCAGTGCTATCTTGCTATCGGTGCACTCGGTCTCCTGGCATGAGATAGGGCACCGATCATCGGCGCAAGCGAAAACGCCCGCTGCCTTGCCCGTCGGGTAAGATCCCGCAAATATCCACCTGGCGAGTTGATCTGGTCGGCTCTTTCGAGAATGCAGGCCATGACGGTTGCGGCATTCTCGTAACCAAGGACCGAGCAGGCATCCTCATAGGCGTCGGCGCTCACGTCCAGCATTGTGCGCACGACAATTGCTGCGGTCATCAAATCTCTCCAGTTCGCCACACGACCGGATGGTCCATAGTCGGCAATCTGCGGGCAGGCCTGAAGAACCGCTGGCAAGGGGATCTGGCGGCGAGAGCATTCGATGGGTTCGGCCGACGCAATGGAGCTGTTCAGCGCAAGGGGAGGGTCTTTGTGGTGCCTCTGGTGATGCGGGTGCGAACTTGCAGTGGCTCTGTCCGTTTGGCACGGGTCGTCCGCCAAGCAGATCCCCTGGTCTTTTCCCAAGCCGGGTTCAGATTCAAATTTGGAGTCTGGATCTGAATTCTGTTTGTGCCATCCATTCTGGTGATCATTGGTGGCCGTTTTTTGCGAATTCAGTAATATTTCCAATCGATTGGTGAGGTCATCGCGGAGTTTTGCGAGTTTATGGAGGAGTGCTTCGAAGAATCCGATGGGGGCCTTGCGCGGCAGGCCAGCGATCAGCTGCTGAAACTCGGACTCGAATGCCTGGCAATCAGCGTCCGGGTTGATCTCCAGGCTGAGCTCGAGCAGCTTTGTTATGTCGCGTCGGCAGAGGCTCAGTCGCTCGCGAACGAGTCGGAGATGCTGCTGTTCGGCAGCAAGTTTCGCGGCCGCGGCCCTGAACTCTTCGGCCCGTGCAAGCAGTGGCGCGAGGTCGAAACCGAAGGCTTCGCCGATTGCGCCATTGCGGCTCTTGCGGGCGTAGCGCTTGCCGTTCGGGCTGTCGCGCCTGACGATCAGCCCTGCTTCGACGAGGCAGGCGAGATGCCGGCGCAGCGTGGTGCCTGCCATGCCATGGGTGCGTAGCGAAAGCTGCGTATTCGAGGGAAAGACGACGAGGCCGCTTTCGCTCGAGAGTTCGGCATTGGGATAGAAGCTCAAGAGAGCATTGAGCACTGCAAGCGATCGATCGGAAACGCCAATCTCGGATTTCGCTTCGCAGATCATGCGAAACAATTTCCATTTGTCGACCGACTGCTTCGGCGGAGTATCGCCGGCAGCGATCTGCCTTGCGAGCATGCCAAGCGTCATCGCCCGGCGCCCGAAAGGCGTCGTCACACTTCCACGTTCCATTTTTCTTCACCTTTTCGAAGGCAAAAGAAAACCGTTCGCCGAAACGACGCCAAAAGGGCTTGACACTGATTCGCGGAAATGGGAATCTCAGGTCGCTACACGAGAGAAGGGTTTCCGCAGCGCTAGTCGTTCGGAAGCCTTTTTCTTTTGCTCTGCTTAATCTCCTGTTTCCTGTTGGTATTCGAGGTACAGAGCGTCGAGCCTCTGCCTCACGAATTCTGCGAAGCCCGGTGCCGCCTTCTTGCTGAAGGCAAGCGTCGTCTCCGTATCGGTGTCGCGGATGCGCACGGGGCGCGTCCGATCGGGTGCCAGCCAAGCCTCTGTCCTGGCCCGCTCCTTGGTCTCGGCCAGAAAGGCGAATAGCTTTTCGAAGCGCCGGTCACTGTCCATTGCCGAAAACGCGCTTTGCCGAATGTGAGCGAGCGCCTTCGCGCGATGCCCCTCATTCTCAAGCCGGTCGGCCAGTTCCACCCAGCGCCGGCGCCCGAAGGACGGTGCGGCACCGATCGCCTCGATGACTTCCACGGGCAAACGGCGCACGACGGTGATCATCTTCGACAGTGCCGCTTTGTCGACACCGATCGCCGACATGATGGCTTCACGCGAAAAGTCGCGGTCCTCCAGCCGAGTCGCGAACAGCGCGCGCTCGATGAAGGAGAGATCGGTGCGGGCGTTGTTCTCCTGGCCCTGGGAGATCACGAGCTGCTCGTCGCTCAACTCACGAATGACGGCCTTGACCTTGCCGCCGATCTCGCGGAGCGCCGCCAGCCGCCTATGGCCGTAAGCCACCTGGTAGCGGTTCTCGGCCTCCGGGTGCGGTCGCACCAGGATCGGCACCTGTTGTCCGTGGTCCCGGATCTGTTGGACCAGTGCGGCCTGCGCTTCGGGCGTCACGCCCAGCCGGTCGATGACGAAGGATGCGTCGACCAGCGACGGTTCGAGCTCGACAATCGCGTGGCCTTGCGCCAGCTGGCGTTCCAGCTCCTCAGCCCGCTCGACCTTCTGGGTGATGTTGGACAGCGATTTGGTGATGCCGCCGACCAGCGCATTGGTTCGATGCCCCGGGGCAAGGCCGGCGATCGGGCGCTCGACGGCCGGCCGTTCCCCGTCGAGCGGAGCGGCCGGGCTGTCGGAGATGCCGATCAGGTTCTTGCGGGCCATCGATTACTTCCTTCCCCAGACGCTGCGGATCATCTCTTCGATCTCCGCATTGACGAGCGAGAGGGAGTCCATCGCCCGGTCGTAGGTGCCGCGGATGAATTGCGACCGTTCCACCTCGTAGAGCGTCTGCTTCGTGACGCCGGCATCCGAGATGGCGGTCGATTTCACCATGGCATTGTGCAGCATGCGGTTGCCGAAAATCGCCCGCATGAAGCCGGTCATCTGGCTCTGGGGACCGTCATTCGGTTCGAAGCGCGTCACGAGGTAGCGCATCCAGTCATAGCTGGTGCGGCCGCCCGCCTTCTCGACGACGGCCATGAGTTCGCTCGTCATCGACAGGAACTGGGACATCGACATGACGTCGAGCATTTGCGGATGCACGGTGATGAGCACCGACGTGGCGGCGCAAAGCGCCGACATCGTCAGGAAGCCGAGCTGCGGCGGGCAATCGATGACGACGATATCGTAGAAGCTCTCGATCTCGGTAAGGACCTCGCCGATCCGCGCGAAAAACAGCGTCTCCGCCGAACCGCCGATCATGGCCTTCGGCGTCTCGTGCTCGAATTCCATCAATTCGAGATTGCCGGGGATCAAATGGAGATTGGTCGTATAGGTCGAGCGCACCACGTCGGCGATCGGGCGAGGAGCCTCATAGCGAATGGCGCCATAAAGGGTCTCGGCCTCGCCGACGTCGAGTTCCGGTTGATGGCCGAAAAGCGCCGAAAGCGAAGCCTGCGGATCGAGGTCGACCGCTAAAACGCGATAGCCGCGCAGCGCAAGATATTGGGACAAATGCGCCGCGGTCGTCGTTTTGCCCGAACCGCCCTTGAAGTTCATCACCGAAATGACCTGCAGCTTTTCGCCTGGCCGGCGATGCGGGATGTATTTGCCCGTCTTGCTGCCCTCGTCGAGGACGCGACGGATCCGCTCGATGTCCTCGACCGCATACATGCGCCGGCCGTTTGACAGCGGCTGCGGGCCGTGGCCTTCTGAGGCGATCTGGCGTAGGTAGCCTTCGCCGATTCCGATGAAGGCGGCTGCCTCCGCCGGGCTGAAGGGCCGCATGGTTTTCTGTGCCGTCGGCGAGAAGATTTTCTTCTGGTGTTCCTGCAGTTGATGAGCAAGTTCCTGAGCGTCGGCAGCCAGCAGGGAGGGCAAATGCTCCTGCTCATCGACGCTCTGGACTCTCGGTTGCAACATCATAATCTCCGATAACTGCGCAAAAATCGGCAATAGGAGCGAAACTGCGCAGTTGGACTATGCGCCGATTCGCTGTCGATTGACAAACGCTTAGCAAGAGGCCCCTTTGCTGTGCGGCGGCAGGGTTGCATCGCTGTTCAAAGTTGGCCGCGGACAACTTCAGTCGAGGGGTTGTCCGCGGACAACAGCGCGCCGCTATTTGGGATTGCCGTGATCCGCGCGTTCAGGCGCGGCACCGACCACGCCCCGATCCCCAAGATAGATCACAAATTAGTAGACTATTGACAGCGGCCTTCATTTTGGCAGGATTGTGTCCGAGACAGGTCAGACAAAGAGGCGGCATGTTCTATCTTGGTGGAATGACCCTTGGCTATTTCGTACCGCCGGCGCCGAAGCCCCGCACCCTTAAGGAAGCGGCAAAGACCGCATCCACTGATCGCGAAGCCACGCAGGATCGCGAGCCCGAATGCGAGCAGCCTTGGGCACGCGCCTTCGTGGCGCCCTGGCACCTGTTTTATTAGGCGACTAACAAGGCCAGCTGGCTGCTTCTACGCGGGAAACTGCCGTCGTGGAAAACGGGATGGCCGAGGCACTGCAGCGCCGTGCGTCTTTTCAGGCGCACAAAGGCCGCTGTAGCACTTTGAATTGCTGCATGTTCTTTCCTAAAATAGGCTCCGATTTAAGGAAACATGCAGTAGGGCTGTTGCCAGCGACGGAAATCGCTAAGGTGCGGGGCTGGTATTAGCGAGGGCCCGGCCATTCCCAACGATCATCCTACAGAAGACAGAGACCGCTCCGAGCAGTTATCGCTGCACCAGAGGATCCTGAACGACGTCGAGGGGAATATCCTCTCGGGCCTCTGGCCGCCGGGGCACCGGATTCCGTTCGAGCATGAGCTGACGGAGCAATATGGTTGTTCGCGGATGACCGTGAACAAGGCGATCGGCGATCTCGTCAAGCGCGGCCTGATCGAGCGCCGGCGCAAATCCGGCAGCTACGTCACCTTTCCGCACGTCCAGTCGGCGGTCATGGAGATCCATGACGTCAAGCTCGAGGTCGAATCGCTCGGTCTCGATTATGGCTACCGCCTCGACGAACGCCTGCTGCGCAAGGTCAAGACCGGCGATTCGGCGCGGATCGACCTGCCGGGCTCGGGGCGCCTGCTCGAAATCACCTGCCGGCATTTCGCCAGCGGCCGACCCTTTTGTCTCGAAGAGCGGCTGATCAGCCTTGCGGCAGTGCCGGAGGCCGAAACGGAGCCATTCGACGCGGTCGCGCCGGGCTCATGGCTGCTCGGCCAGATCCCCTGGAGCACCGCCGAGCATCGGATCCGGGCCGTGGCGGCAAGCCGCCAGGCGGCACAGGCGCTCGACATAGCGATTGGCGCCCCCTGTCTGGTGATCGAGCGGCGGACCTGGAGCGGCGGCGCGCCTGTCACCAGCGTGCGGCTCACCTATCCCGGCGATCGGCACGAACTCGTCGCCGAATTCGCACCCGGCGCGAACGGTTAATTCGCAGGCTTGAGCCACCCTCCATTTTCAGATCGCGTCGTTCAAAGGATGAAAGCGCCGCAGGTCGCTTGCGTATATGATATTATGCTAATTTACGGCCGTGCAATCGGCTCTTGAGGCTGTGGGGAGGGGGCCAGGTATGATCCCAACCAGCGCAGTTGCAGATCTGCCAATGGCGGATGTGTGCATCGTTGGCGCTGGGCCCGTCGGCCTCGCTCTCGCCTTGTCCTGCGAGGAGCGGGCACTGCGCGTTCTCCTCCTCGAGGCCGGCACCCTGGACGGCCCCTCGAACGTCAGCGACAACTTCGGACCAATCGACTACACAAACGCGCACCACGCGACCGCCGGCATGACCAGCCACGGCCTGGGCGGTACATCGGCGCTATGGGGCGGCCGATGCGTGGAATTCGACGATCTCGACTTTGCGGAACGGGCGCATGTGCCGCATTCCGGCTGGCCGATGAGACATTCCGACTTGCGCGATTACTATGCCGCCGCCTTTGCGTTCCTGAATTGCGGTGCCGCTCCTCCCGACGGAAAGGATATTCATGGCGGTGACGACATGACCGAGACGATCGAGCGCTGGAGCGCCAAGCCTGCGCTCGGTCCATTGTACAGGGCGCATCTGCGCGCTTCGAACCGGATAACGCTGCTCAGCGAAGCCACCGTTTCTGGCATCGAGCTGGAGCCGGAGGGTCTCGAGGTCGAAAGCCTCACGGTCCGTCGACAGGGCCGCACGCTCCCGGTCCGGGCGAAGACGTATGTGCTTGCCGGCGGCGGACTGGAAAATGCGCGATTGCTGCTCGCCGCCCAACGCCACTGGCCGGCAAAATTCGGCGGGCCGCAAGGCGCGCTCGGCCGCTTCTATCAAGGGCATGTCACCGGCCACATATCCGTCGTCGAATTCGTCGACAGAAAAGTCGAAAAAGCTCTTTTATTCCAAAAGGATAGGCAAGGGAAACATTTTCGTCGCCGGTTGCAGATCAGCGCCAGCGCGCAGCACGACAGCCGATTGCTCAATGCCGCCTTCTGGCTGGATGCTCTGTCGATCGCCGATGCCGCTCACGGATCGGGCCCCTTTCCGCTCTCTATCTGCCCCTGGCAATCTCCGGGCTCTACGGCATGCTCTCCGAGGGGCGGGCGCCGAAGACGGCAAAGGGCCGGCAGCATGGTTATCGCGAGCATCTTCGAAATCTGCGAAGCGATCCGGCGCTCTTCCGGGATTTCGCCAGCTCGGCCAGCAATCTTATCGGCAGCCGGCTCCCCGGACGGCGGACGGTACCCAGTCCAAAAGGCCGCTATCTGCTGCGCTATCACGCCGAGCAGAGGCCGATCCCGGAAAGCCCGGTCTACCTCGACGAAAGGCCGTCGAATGCCTATCTCCCGGCGCTCAAGGTGAATTATCTCGTCGATGACGAAGACGTCTCTTCCGTCGTCCGCTCTCACCAGCTTCTGGACCATTGGCTGTGCGAGAACGGCATAGGAAAGCTCGCCTATCTGCACGAGGCGCCGGAGCGCCGCGAAGCCGTCCATGGACAGGCTTTCGACGGGTATCACCAGATCGGCCTGACGCGCATGTCGAGCGACCCGCGCTACGGCGTCGTCAATGCCGATTGCCGCGTTCACGACGTCGCCAATCTCTATGTCGCGGGCAGTGCGGTATTTTCTACCGGAGGCCAAGCCAATCCGACGCTTCCGGCCGTCGCCCTGGCGCTGAGGCTCGGCGCACATCTTGCTCAAGCGCAGCTTTCATAACTGCTGCGCCTCGGTCGTCCGATCTCCGTCGCCCGTGCAAGAAAAAACAGCAATCTCTGGTACTTTGCCTCTGAGAGGGGCATCCTATCTTCCTAAGAGTGTCATCCTGGCAGAGGGAGGAACGCGGATGCGCTGCTTTACTGTACTCGGTCCTTCGCAGATCGGAAAATCCACGCTCGTGGAAAGGTTGGGCTCGCTGGAAGGCGAGCCGAAAAAGTCAGTTTCCCCATACGGTTTATGTGTCACTGAATTCGATTTTGGCGGCGAGGCCTGGTGTACTCTCGATGTGCCGGGCAACAACGAGGCGCTTGCCCATGCGCAGGACGCGTTGCTGGCGAGCGACGCCTGCGTCCTTTGCGTTTCGCCTGTGGTCGACGAAGCGGTGCTCGCCGCCCCCTATCTGCGGGTGATCGAGGCCTCGGGCACGCCCTGCATCCTCTTCGTCAACCGCATGGATGAACCGCGCGGCCGGCTGCGGGACGTCGTCGCCGCGCTGCAGGACTATTGCAGCCGTCCGCTGGTTCTGCGTCAAATCCCGATCCGCGACGGCGACAAGATAATCGGCAGTTGCGACCTCATTTCGGAGCGCGCCTGGCGCTATCGCGAAGGCCAGACATCTTCGCTCTTCGAGATACCCGAGAGCACGATCGAGCGCGAACACGAGGCGCGTACCGAACTGCTCGAGCATCTTTCGGAGTTCGACGACTGGCTGCTGGAGGAACTGATCGAGGACCGCGAGCCGGCGAGCGACACCATCTACGCGATCTCCACCCGGGTTCTGAACGAGAACAAGATCATCCCGGTGCTGCTCGGCGCGGCGAGCCACAGCAACGGCATCATGCGGCTGATGAAGGCGCTGCGCCACGAGGCGCCGCGCGTCGATGCGCTGCGCAAGCGCCTGGCCGTAGCCGCCGGCATCGACGAGGCAACGCTCACGGCCGTCAGCTTTCACGCCTACCACCGGCAAAGTGTCGGCAAGACGGTTGTCGCCCGCGCGGTTCAGAACGGCGTGAAGCAGGGGGCGGTGCTCGGCGGCGCCGGCCTCGGCGCGCTCCAGGACCCGGCGAGTGGTCGGGCGATGGCGAGCGGCATCACCGTGGCCGGACAGATTTTCGCGGCGGTGAAATCGGATCACCTGACCGTTCCTGCCCTGCTGACCCCCCATGCGACGGTCGCGCCGCCGGAGTGGACGACACCGCCGACACCGATCCTCGAGCGGATCCTGGTGCCGGAAAGCGAGCGCGACGAGAACAAGCTCTCCGAAACGCTGGGGAAACTCGCCGAAACCGATCGCGGCCTGAAGGTCATGCAGGAGGAGGGCACCGGCGCGCAGCTGGTCACCGTCCAAGGTCCAGTGCACCTGCGCGACATCTGCCGGACGCTTTCCGATGTCTTCCATGTGGAGGTCAGCGAGCGGCTGCCGAGCCCGGTCTATCGGGAGACCATCTCGAAGTCGGCGGAGGTTCATTACCGCCACCGCAAGCAGACCGGCGGAGCCGGGCAGTTCGCGGACGTCAAGTTGAGCGTCCATCCGAATGGACGCGGCGAGGGGTTCTCCTTTGCCGAAACCGTCAAGGGCGGTGCGGTGCCGCGTAATTTCATACCGGCAGTCGAAGCCGGTGCCCGCGAAGCGATGGACAAGGGCCCGCTTGGATTCAAGGCGATCGATGTCGGCGTCCTGCTGACCGACGGCCAGCACCATTCCGTCGACAGTTCGGAATATGCCTTCAGGACGGCCGGAAAGCTCGGGGTGCGGCAGGCGCTTTCGCAGGCCGCCTCCGTGCTGCTGCAGCCGATCTTCCGGGTGGAGATCCATGTGCCGTCGATCTATTCCGGCGCGCTCGTGCCGGTCGTCTCGACCCTCAAGGGCCAGGTCCTCGGCTTCGACCGCGACGAGGCGGCGAAGGGATGGGACATCTTCCGCGCCCTCATCCCCGGCAGCGCGCTTGAGGAGTTGGCCCGGTCGCTGAGATCAGCGACGCAGGGCATCGGCTACTTTGCAAAGAGCTTCGATCATTTCGAAGAGCTCTACGGCAAGGAAGCGCAGGCGATCATCCATGCGCATGGCACGCATGTGAACGAGCATTGAGAGAGGGGGGAGGGAGGTCCGCGCGCAGACTTGCAATCCCTGAGCGTGAAATGCAACCTCGCAAGTAATACCTACTACAAGATAGAGTATTACCGAGGAACGCAAATGGCAACCACGGTCACCGCAAAGGGTCAGGTCACGATTCCCAAACAGGTCCGCGACCTGATGGGAATCGGGCCCGGCAGCAAGGTTGAGTTCCGCCGCTCGGCGGACGGCAGCATCGTGCTCGTCCTGGCCGATAAGAAACGGCCAAAAGCCGGTTTGCCCGGTTGCGAGGTCACGCCGGGAAGGGACTCAGCACGGATGCCATTATGGCGCTGACGCGCGGCGAAGCATGACGCTGGTGGACACCAATGTACTTCTGGACGTTGTCACCGACGATCCGCACTGGCGAGTCTCGAAGGGCTTCTGTTGATCAACGACACTGTCTATGCGGAGCTTGCAGTTCGGTATGACCGTATAGAGCAGCTTGAGACTTTCCTGAATGAGGCGGGACTGGAACTCGCTGCAACTCCACGCGCCGCACTTTTCCTCGCTGGAAAGGTCTTCACGCAGCATCGCCGGTCAGGGGGATCCAGGAGCGGCGTCTTGCCGGACTTCTTCATCGGCGCTCACGCTGCAGTCGGCCAACTCCCGTTGTTGACCCGTGATACCAGCCGTTACCGCACCTATTTCCCATCACTTACGCTGATAGCGCCGGCTTCCTAGCTCCGCTCCTCCCAGACCTTTACCAGTTCGACGATCGTGTTCACCGCCCTCTCCATATCCTGCCGGCTGATCCATTCGAGCGGCGAGTGGAAGGCATGACCGCCGGCGAAGAGGTTGGCGGATGGCAGGCCCATGAAGGACAGCCGCGACCCGTCGGTGCCGCCGCGGATGCTGCCGCGAACCGGCGTCATGCCGGCGCGCCGGATCGCCTCCATGGCATTCTCGACGATCTCAGGGTGGCGATCGAGGATCGCCTTCATGTTGCGATATTGCTCCTTGACTTCGAAGCTGCATCCGGAGCCGGGATAGTCCTCGATGACACGCCGCACCAGCTTGTCGAGCATCGCTTCCTTGGCGGCGAGGCCAGCTTCGTCGAAGTCGCGGACGATGAAGCTCAAGGTGGCCTTTTCCATCGAACCGGTCAGGCCGGTCGGATGGACGAAGCCCTCGCGGCCAGCCGTCGTCTCCGGCGACATGTCCTTCGGCAACCGTTCGACGATCGCCGCGGCGATCTTGATGGCGTTTTCCATCTTGCCCTTGGCGAAGCCCGGATGGATGGCGACGCCGTGGATGGTGATATCGACGCTGTCGGCCGAGAAGGTCTCATCCTCGATATGGCCGGCCGTCTCGCCGTCGATCGTGTAGGCGAACGCCGCGCCGAGCTTTGCAAGGTCCGCCTTGTCGACGCCGCGGCCGATCTCCTCGTCGGGCGTGAAGAGAAGCTTGATCGTTCCGTGTCGGATGTCCGGATTGTCGATGAGGCGTTGAGCGGCCGTGACGATCTCGGCGAGACCAGCCTTGTCGTCGGCACCGAGCAGCGTCGTGCCGTCGGTCGTGATGATGTCGTTGCCGATCTGGTCGGCAAGCGCCGGATTGTCGCTGACGCGGATGATCTGCTGCGGATCGCCCGCAAGCCGGATATCGCCGCCGGCATGGTTGCGGACGATCTGCGGCTTGACGTTCGTCCCGGTGAAGTCGGGCGCCGTGTCCATGTGCGAGCAGAAGCAGATCACCGGCACCGGCTTGTCGACGTTCGAGGGAATGGTCGCATAGACGTAGCCGTGCTCGTCGAGATGGGCGTCGGCGAGGCCGATCGCCAGCAGCTCCTCAACCAGCAAACGGCCTAGATTCTTCTGTTTTTCGGTGGATGGCTGCGCCGGCGACTTGGGGTCCGACTGGGTGTCGATGACGACGTAGCGTAAGAAACGGTCGGTGACGGTATCGGTCATGGCGAGCTCCAGGGAGGCATCGAATTGAAACCCGCTATAGCCCGCGTCGGTGCCGCCGTGAATTGATTTTCGCCTTGTCGATGCGTTTTACCGGCGCGATAGACCGTCGGTTCTACAGCGCAGTGCGTCTTATCAGATGCACAAAGGGTCGCCGTAGCAGTTTGAATTGCCGTATGTTTTTCCTTAAATCCGCTCCGATTTAAGGAAACATGCTTAGCTTTCGCTGGCGGCCGGGACGCAACGGGGGCATGATCGTCCAAGCAGCGGCGACGCATGCCGCTGCCGAACTGCGGATGCCAAATCGGAAAACCCCTTGAGGAGGATACGGTGAGCGGGCACGTCTATAAGAAAGTCGAACTGATCGGAAGTTCTCCGAACTCGATTAACGAAGCCATCGAAACGGCGATTTCGCGGGCTTCGAAAACGATGCGGAACCTCGACTGGTTCGAGGTCGATCAGGTTCGCGGACAGATCGTCAACGGCAAGGTGGCCCACTATCAGGTGGTCGTGAAGGTCGGGTTTCGGATCGACGATTGAACGGCGCCGAGGCGCCGATCTACAGCGCCGTTGTGTCTTATCAGATGCACAAAGGTCGCTGTAGCACTTTGAATTGCCGCATGTTTTTATCCTTGAATCGGCACCGATGCGGTGGCCAAAGGGCCCGGCGCTTCATGCACCGGGCCCGCCGCAGCCTGGCGAACAAGGATCAGGCGGCCTGCAATGCGCCGGTGGAACGCCGATCCAGCGCAGCGCTCCAGAGCGTCAGGAGCAGGGCGAAGGACACGAGGACGGCGCCGACCCAGGGCGTTGCACCGAGACCGAGGGCCGAATCCACCACCGTGCCGCCGAGCCAGGCACCGAGCGCGATGCCGAGATTGAAGGCGGCGATGTTGAGCGCCGAGGCAACATCGACGGCGCCGGGACGGTGCTCCTTGGCAAGCTGGACGACATAGAGCTGCAGCCCTGGAACATTGGCGAAGGAGAGGAAGCCGAGCGCGGCAAGCGTGACGAGCGTCGGCACCGGTGAAGCCGCGGTGAAGGAGAAGACGAAGAGTACCAGCGCCTGGAGGAGGAAGAGGCCGACCAGCGCCTTCACCGGATTGGTGTTGGCGATCCGCCCGCCGGCGATATTGCCGACGGCGATGGCGACGCCGTAGAGAACCAGGATCAGGCTGACGCTTTCTGCCGAGAAGCCGGTGATCTCCTGAAGGATCGGCGCGAGGTATGTGAAGGCGACGAAGGTGCCGCCATAGCCGAGCGCAGTCATGGCGAAGACGATCAGCAGGCGGCCGGAACCGAGCACGCGGAGCTGGTCGACAAGGCTTGCCGGAGCGGCCCTGGAGAGTGTCTTCGGCAACAACGCCGCAATTGCGACAAAGGCGATCACGCCGAGGGCGGCAACCGCCCAGAAGGTCGTGCGCCAGCCGAAGATCTGGCCGATATGGGTGCCGATCGGCACGCCGGTGACGATCGCGACGGTCAGCCCCATGAACATCATGGCGATGGCCGAGGCGCGGCGATTTTCGGGGACGAGATCGGCGGCAATGGTCGAGCCGACGGAGAAGAACACGCCGTGAGCGAAGGCCGAGAGCACGCGAGCAACGAGCAGCACTTCATAGCTCGGCGAAAGCGCGGCGGCCGTATTGCCGGCGACGAAGAGCCCCATCAGCCCGAGCAGCAGCGGCTTGCGTTCGATCCTGCCGGCGAGTGCGGTGAGGATGGGGGCGCCGAAGGTGACGCCGAGCGCATAGACGCTGACGATGAGGCCGGCGAGCGGCAGGGTGATGTTGAGGTCGGTTGCGACCGTCGGCAGCAGACCGACGATGACGAATTCGGTGGTGCCGATCGCATAGGCGGCGATCGTCAGGGCGAAGATGGCAAGAGGCATGGCAAATCCGTTTCCGCCCGCCGTTCGCACTGCGAAGGGCGGCTTGAAGAGGCGTTGACGTTGGTTGGTCTTTCGCAGTGCAATATGCTGGCGGCGCACCGCTCCGATAAGCCTCTCTCTCGTCGAAACGCCTGTGAATGGAATTCACGAATGTAGACGGGATGAGCCTTGCGCTCACGTAGCCGGGTCAGAACCGGCTTCGTTGGCGGCGAGCCAGGCCTCGATGCCTTGCGCCGCGGCGCGGCCCGTCGCGAGGCATGCGGTCAGCAAGTAGCCGCCGGTCGGCGCTTCCCAGTCGAGCATCTCGCCGGCGACGAAGAGGCCGGGAAGCGCCTTCAGCATGTAGCGACCGTCGATCTGATCAAGGCCGATCCCGCCCGCCGACGAGATCGCCTCGCCGATCGGCCGCGGCCGCAGCAGCGGGATGGGCAGGGCCTTGATCTCTGCCGCAAGCCGGGCCGGATCGGTCTTGGCGTCCTCCGGCGCGAGCTCGCGCAACAGCGCCGCTTTGACGCCTTCGAGCCCGGCGCCCTTGCGCAGGCGATTGGCGAAGCTTGCCTTGCCGTCCTGTCGCGCCAGGTCGCGCGTCAGGCGGTCCACGGTTCGACCCGGCGCGAGATCGAGGAGGAGC
This sequence comes from Sinorhizobium shofinae, assembly GCA_001704765.1. Classification (GTDB taxonomy): domain Bacteria; phylum Pseudomonadota; class Alphaproteobacteria; order Rhizobiales; family Rhizobiaceae; genus Sinorhizobium; species Sinorhizobium shofinae. The sequence continues at coordinate 103,542 of MBFK01000059.1, read as the reverse complement.
GCAGCCTTGCCATCCCGTTCCAGCCGGTCGCGCAGGGCCGCCGCATGGGCGTAGACAAGGCTGCCCTCGATGCCGTGGCGGCTCACCACGAATTCGCCCGGGAAGGCGCCGGCCTCGGACGAGGCGACCACGGATTTCAGCGGTTCGCCGGCGAAGCGCTCCCGGAAGGCCTCGCTCCAGGCGACGTCGAAGCCGCAATTGGCAGGACGGAAGTCGCGAATCCCGACGCCCCTGGCGGCGAGCCAAGGCACCCAGGCGGCGTCGGAGCCGAGCCGCGGCCAGCTTGCGCCGCCAAGCGCCAGCAGCGCGGCGTCGCAGCGGACGATCTTCCGCCCCTCCGTCGTCTCGAAGAGATAGCCGTCCTCCGCAAAGCCGATCCAGCGGTGTCGGGAGAGGAGCGTGACGCGCTTTGCCTCCAGCCGGCGCAGCCAGGCCCGCAGAAGCGGCGAGGCCTTCATCGCCTTCGGAAAGACGCGCCCGGAGGAGCCGACGAAGGTCTCGGTGCCGAGCCCCGCTGCCCAGGCACGCACGTCGTGCGGCGTGAAGGCGTCGAGGGCCGGGCGCAGGCGATCGGAAACGGCGCCGAAGCGAGTCGTGAAGCGCTGATAGCTTTCGGAATGAGTGATGTTGAGGCCGGACTTGCCGGCGAGCAGGAACTTGCGGGCGGCGGTCGGCATCGCCTCGTAGATCGTCACCGCATGGCCCGCTTGCGACAGGACCTCGGCCGCCATCAGGCCGGCCGGTCCGCCACCGATCACCGCAACCTCTTTCCGTTCGAAAGCAGGCCTCTTCAAGATTGTGCTTCCGCTGGCGCCGGACCGGTCGACTCGCGCAGAATGAGTTCCACCGGCCAGAGCTCGTGGATCTCCTCCGCCGGCCGCCCGCCCAATAGTTGCAGCACGAGATCCGCCGATCGCGCCCCGGCCGCCCGCATCGAGGAGCGGGTTGCCGAAAGCGACGGGACCATGTTCTCTGCCGTCAGGTAGGGAAACACGTCGTCATGGGCGATCACCGAGATGTCGCGTCCGACGACGAGCCCGCGGGAACGCACCGCGCGATAGATCCCGAGCGCCGTCATCATCGAGCCGGCGACGAAGGCCGTCGGCCGCGGCGATTGTTCGAGGAACGACCGGGCAAAGCGAAAGCCAAGCTCGTCGGTGAAGTGGTCATGGGCGACGAGCCGCGGATCGAAGGGAATGCCGCGCTCCTGCAGCGCGTCGCGGTAACCCTTGTCGCGATGCAGCGAAAAGGTTCGGCCTGCCCGGCCATTGATCATCGCGATGCGCTTGTGGCCGAGGTCGATGAGATGCGAGGTCGCGCGCCGGATGGCGCTCTCGTTGTCGATGTCGATCCAGGCATGCGGCACGTCGGTCTCGGAGCGACCGTGCACCAGGAACGGAAAGCCGAGGTCATGAAGAAAGGCGATGCGCTCGTCGTTCGGCTTTGGCGAATGGACAATCACCGCATCGACCCGGCCGCTGGTGACGAGCCTGCTGTAAAGCGGAACCTCGTCGGTGGAGTCGCGATCCGCCGTCGGGCTGACGAGGATGTCGATGTCCTCGCCGTCTAGCCGCTCGGCCATGCCGCTCATGAATTCGGCGAAGTGAAATTCGCCGGTGCGGCCCATGATGACGCCGATCGCACCCGCGCGCCCCGTCACCAGGCGCACCGCGTTTATGTTGGGGCGATAGCCGAGCCGGACGGCCTCTTCTGCCACGCGTTTGCGGGTCTTCTCGCTCACCTCCGGGTAGCCGCTCAGCGCACGGCTGACCGTCGTCGGCGAAAGGCCTAGTTGGCTGGCGAACTCCTTGAGCTTCATGCGGCCTATCTATTCCCTTAACCCCGTTTCCCGATGAGGAATATACGCCTTTGCCGCAAGGGACAACCGATCGTCCCGGCCGCCGCGTTCGGCGTGAAGCGGAGCTTGCCTCGCGCGCCGCGATTAGCCAAATCGTTTTAAATTTTTGGGCGGCACACGCACAGTGAACTTCTAGTCAGGAAAGCTCGAAGAGGAGTTGTAGACAGCATAAGGCATTGAATGTACGAAATTAAACGTCAGGATTTCGCGCCGATAAATTCGCAGGCGGCAGCATATTGACAACATTTGGCGCTTCTGACACCTTTTTCCAGCCAAACCGTTTTCGATTTTGCTGAGGAGCTGTCGAGCGGTGGGGGATTTGGAGGAGCCATCGAACATGACACTGCTTCTGAGAACCTTGACTTTCTGCGCCGCTCTCGGCGCCGCCGATCTTGCAGCCGCCGCGGAACTCTCGCTCGCGGCCAACACGACCGGCAAAAACGTGAGTTTCATGCGTGAGCAGCTCGACGCCTTCGAGAAGGAGACCGGCCATAAGGTCAGTCTCGTCACCATGCCGCCGTCGAGCAGCGAGCAGTTCAGCCAGTATCGGCTGTGGCTGGCGGCCGGAAACAAGGATGTCGACGTCTACCAGACGGATGTCATCTGGGCGCCGCAACTCGCCGACCAGTTCATCGATCTCACCGAGGCCGCGAAAGACGTGGTCGGCGATCACTTCCCGTCGATCATCCAATCACAGACCGTTAACGGCAAGCTGGTGGCGCTGCCGATCTTTACCGACGCGCCGGCGCTCTACTATCGCAAGGATCTCCTGGAGAAATACGGCAAGACGCCACCCAAGACCTGGGACGAGCTGGCGGCAACCGCCAAGGAAATCCAGGAGAAGGAGCGTGCTGCCGGCCAGGCGGATCTCTGGGGTTATGTTTTCCAGAGCAATGCCTATGAGGGGCTGACCTGCAACGCATTGGAATGGATCAAGTCCTCCGGCGGCGGGCAGATCGTCGAGCCCGACGGGACGATCTCCGTCAACAATGAAAAGGCGGCTGCCGCCATCGAGCGGGCCAAAGGATGGATCGGCACGATCTCGCCCCAGGGCGTGCTTGCCTATCAGGAGGAAGAATCGCGTGGTGTGTGGCAGACCGGCAATGCCGTCTTCATGCGCAACTGGCCCTATGCCTATGCGCTCGGAAGCGGCGACGACAGCGCCGTCAAGGGCAAGTTTGATGTAATGCCGCTGCCGACTGCGACCGACGGCGAAGAGCCGTCCTCGACGCTCGGCGGCTGGAACCTCGCGGTGTCGAAATATTCGGACGAGCAGGAAGCGGCGATCGCGCTCGTCAAGTTCCTGTCCTCGAAACAGGTTCAGAAACAGCGTGCGCTGCAGCTTTCGCAACTGCCGACGATCGCCGCTCTTTACGACGATGCGGAAATCGCCGCTGCGCAGCCCTTCATGCCAAACTGGAAGCCGATCTTCCAAAGCGCTGTGCCGCGCCCATCCGCGGTGACCAAGGTCAAATATAACGAGGTCTCCTCGAAGTTCTGGAGCGCTGTTCACAACACGCTCTCCGGCGACGGGACCGCTGCCGAAAATCTCGAACTGCTCGAAATCGAGCTGACCGAGCTCAAGGGCGACGGCTGGTAAACCTCCCCGGGCGGGGCGGCGCTGGAAAAATATGCACCTCTCTCCCCGCCTTGCAGCCGTCGCCGGGGATGGCGGCCACTCCGGCCGCCATCCCCCTGTGAAAACCTTGCGGCGAAAGCCGAACGGCATGGGGAGCCAATGTCATGACCGATCTTACTGTCGCGGATCCACCGGCCGCGCTTGCACGCCACGGCCATATCATTTCGGACCTGAGGACGCAGCGCGTCCGCTCCGCCTGGGTGTTCCTGGCGCCGACCCTGCTGGTGCTGGCGCTCGTTGCGGGCTGGCCGCTTGTCCGGACCATCTACTTCAGTTTCACCAACGCATCGCTGACGAATCTTGCCGACGCCGATTTCGTCGGCTTCCAGAACTATCTTTCATGGATCACGCTGAAGAGCGGCCGCACCATCTACAAGGGCCTGCTCGCGGATCCCGCCTGGTGGAACGCCGTCTGGAACACGCTGAAATTCACCGTGATTTCCGTCAGCATCGAGACGGCGCTGGGCCTGGTCGTCGCCTTGGTGCTGAATGCCCATTTTCCCGGACGCGGCCTCGTGCGGGCGGCAATCCTCATTCCCTGGGCGATCCCGACGATCGTTTCGGCAAAGATGTGGGCATGGATGCTCAACGACCAGTTCGGCATCCTGAACGAGATATTGCTCGGGCTCGGCCTGATCAGCCAGAAGATCGCCTGGACCGCCAGTCCCGACACTGCGATGGTCGCGGTGCTCATTGTCGACGTCTGGAAGACGACGCCGTTCATGGCGCTCTTGATCCTCGCCGGCCTGCAGATGGTGCCGATCGACATCTATGAGGCCGCCAGGATCGACGGGGTCCATCCGCTCCGGGTCTTCTGGCGAGTGACCTTGCCGCTTATCCGGCCGGCGCTGATGGTCGCGGTCATCTTCCGGATGCTCGACGCGCTGCGCATCTTCGACCTGATCTATGTGCTCACCCCTAATAATGCACAGACGAAGACGATGTCGGTGCTGGCCCGCGAGAACCTCTTCGATTTCGATAAGTTCGCCTACGGCGCCGCCGCCTCGACCATGCTGTTTCTGATCATCGCGTCGATCACCGTCCTCTACATGTGGTTCGGTCGCGTCAATTTCGAAGGAGGGGAACGTTGATGGTCGCCACGCTTACGAAACGCACCGCCTTCTATGCGCTCGTCGCCACGATCATCGTCATCGCGGTCTTTCCCTTCTATTACGCGGTCCTGACGAGCCTCAAATCCGGCACGGCCCTGTTCCGCGTCGACTATTGGCCAAGCGAACTGTCGCTTGCCAATTACGCCGCCGTCGTATCGGCGGGCAGCTTTGTCCGGAACCTCGGAAATTCGCTGCTCGTGGCAACTCTGGTCGTCGCCATCTCGTTGCTGTTCGCGATCACCGCGGCCTACGCGCTCGGACGCGTACGCTTTCGCGGCCGGTCGTTGCTGCTCCTCACCATCCTGTCGGTGTCGATGTTCCCGCAGATCGCCGTTCTTGCCGGTCTCTTCGAGCTCATACGAGGGATCGGGATCTTCAACACGCCGCTTGCGCTGATCTTTTCCTACATGATCTTCACGCTGCCATTCACGGTCTGGGTGCTGACCACCTTCATGCGCGACCTGCCGGTGGAGATCGAGGAGGCGGCGATCGTCGACGGCGCCTCGCCCTGGGTGATCATCACGCGGGTGTTCATGCCGTTGATGTGGCCGGCCCTGGTCACGACCGGCCTGCTCGCCTTCATTGCCGCCTGGAACGAATTCCTGTTCGCGCTGACCTTCACCTCGTCCGACGTGCAGCGCACCGTGCCGGTGGCGATCGCGCTCCTTTCAGGCAGCAGCAACTTCGAAATCCCCTGGGGCAACATCATGGCCGCATCGGTAATCGTCACGGTGCCCCTCGTGGTGCTCGTGCTCATCTTTCAGCGGCGGATCATTTCCGGTCTGACGGCCGGCGGTGTCAAAGGCTAGGCGGGATGAGGAAAAGCGTGGGCGGTTTTCCGCCCCCCATCCCCCTGATTTAGGAGAGGAACATGGCAGAGCTGCAATTGCGCGACATTCGCAAATCCTTCGGCGCCTTCGAGGTCATCAAGGGCGTCAGCATGGACATCCGGGCGGGCGAGTTCATGGTTTTCGTCGGCCCTTCCGGCTGCGGAAAATCCACCCTTTTGAGACTGATCGCCGGTCTCGAGGAAATCACCTCCGGCACGCTCGCCTTCGACGGGCAGGTCGTCAACCATCTCGTCCCGTCGAAACGCGGCATCGCGATGGTCTTTCAGTCCTATGCGCTTTATCCGCACATGACGGTCTTCGAGAACATGGCCTTCGGCATGCAGCTTGCCGGCAAGGACAAGGACCAGTGCCGCAAGCGGGTCGAGGCGGCGGCGGAGATGCTGCAGCTCACCCCCTATCTCGAGCGCCTGCCGCGCCAGCTCTCGGGCGGCCAGCGGCAACGCGTCGCGATCGGCCGTGCGATCGTGCGCGATCCGAAGGTCTTCCTATTCGATGAGCCGCTTTCCAACCTCGATGCGGCGCTGCGCGTCGCGACCCGCATCGAGATCGCCAAGCTTCATCGCAGCATGCACAAGACGACGATGATCTATGTCACCCATGATCAGGTCGAGGCGATGACGCTCGCCGACCGTATCTGCGTGCTCAGGGACGGGCGCGTCGAACAGATCGGCACGCCGCTCGAGCTTTACGAAAATCCGAACTCGGTGTTCGTCGCCGGCTTCATCGGTTCGCCGAAGATGAATTTCCTCTCGGGCCCCTTCGCTGAACTTTACGAAGCCAGGACGATCGGCATCCGGGCGGAGCATCTGGAGATCGCCGGTGAGGACGGGCAATGGGCGGGAACCGTCGTCCACTCGGAGATGCTCGGTTCCGACAGCTACATTTATCTCGACATCGGCGCCGGCGAACCGGTGATCGTGAGGGAGAACGGCACGTCCCGCCATCAGCCCGGGGAAACGGTGCGGATCTCACCTGAGGCCGGCCAGATCCACCGTTTCGATGCGGCGGGACGGTCGATCGGACGACACATCATGAGGGGTGCCGCCTAGATCGCATCGATTTCGGATCATTTCCAAACGCCAGACGTTAGACCGGGTAGGGCGCTGTGCCAGCCCGACCCCGGTCGACTGATTCAAATTCACGCAGAGTGGGCACCCGCGGCGGATGCCCCAACCAGCAGGAGAACGACCTTGTCTATCAACACCATCGTATGGGGTGAGAACATCCACGAGCAGACGAATGCCGTCGTGCGGGAAATCTATCCGGACGGCATGCACAACACGATCGCCGCGGCGCTGAATACCGATCCGGCGATAAGGGCAACGACGGCGACGCTGCAGGAGCCGGAGCACGGGCTGAGCGAAGAGCGGCTGGCTTCGGCCGACGTGCTTCTGTGGTGGGGCCACAAGGACCATGGCGCCGTCGACGACAGGATCGTCGAACGGGTCGCCAAGCGGGTCTGGGAGGGCATGGGGCTGATCGTCCTCCATTCCGGCCATTTCTCCAAGGTCTTCAAGCGGCTGATGGGCACGCCCTGCGCGCTTAAATGGCGCGAGGCGGGCGAGCGCGAGCGCGTCTGGGTCGTCAACCCGCGTCATCCGATCGCCGAAGGTCTCGGCGACAATTTCGTCCTCGAGCAAGAGGAGATGTATGGCGAGCAATTCTCCGTGCCGGAGCCGCTGGAGACGGTCTTCATCTCCTGGTTTGCAGGCGGCGAGGTGTTCCGCTCCGGGCTGACCTGGCGGCGCGGCGCCGGTAATATCTTCTATTTCCGACCCGGCCACGAGACCTATCCGACCTATCACGATGAAACGGTGCAGCATGTGCTGCGCAATTCGGTGAAATGGGCCTACAACCCGCAGGGCACCTATAAGGCGATCCACGAGGCGCCGAACGTGCCAGTGGAAAAGGCGTTGGAGCCGATCGTCGAGCGCGGCCCGAAACTGCACCGTGCCGGCGAAGCTGGCTACAGATGAGGAGGGTGCCGATGCGACTGCTGATACTCGGAACCGGCGGCATGGCAAACAGCCATGCAAACGCCTTCGCCAAGATAGACGGCGTCGAAATGGTCGGCGCCGTCGATGTCGACCCGGCTCGCGCCAAGGCCTTTGCCGAGCAGCACGGCATTGAGCACACCTTCACGTCGCTCGAGGAGGCGATCGCCTGGGGGCAATTCGATGCGGCGACCAACGTCACCCCGGACAAGGCGCACCATCCGACGACGCTGGCGCTGATTGCCGCCGGCAAGCATGTGCTTTGCGAGAAGCCGCTGGCGGAGAACTACGAAAAGGCCGCGGAAATGGCCGCGGCGGCCGAGCGCTCCGGCCTCATCGCCATGGTCAACCTCACCTACCGCAATGTGGCGCCGCTTCAGAAGGCGCGCGAACTGGTGCTCTCCGGTGCGATCGGCGAAGTCAGGCATCTGGAGGCCTCCTACCTGCAGAGCTGGCTGGTGTCGAAGGCCTGGGGCGATTGGGCAAGCGAGTCCAAATGGCTGTGGCGGCTCTCGACCAGACACGGCTCGAACGGCGTGCTCGGCGATGTCGGCATTCATATTCTCGATTTTGCCGGCTATGGGGCCGGCATTTCGGTCGAGCGTGTGTTCGCGCGGCTGAAGGCCTTCGACAAGGTGCCCGGTAACCGGATCGGCGAATATGACCTCGATGCCAATGACAGTTTCGCAATGACGGTGGAGTTCGACAGCGGCGCCATGGGCGTCATTCATGCGAGCCGCTGGGCGACCGGCCACCTCAACGAGTTGCGGTTGAGGCTGCATGGCGACAAGGGTGCTTTGGAAGTAATCCACACGCCGGATGGCTCAAGCCTGCGGGCCTGCATAGGCCCCGACGTCGAAAAGGCGATCTGGCGCGAGGTCGATGCGGGCACCGTTCCGACCAACTACGAGCGTTTCGTAGCCGCGGTTCAGGCCGGGCAGTTGGTCGAGCCCAACTTCCGCCATGCCGCCGACCTGCAGAAGGTCCTCGATCTCGCGATCGAAACCGAGCGCGAACGACGGGAACTCGGCGTCGCGGACATGGAGTGGGTTGCGGACGGGCGGTTGGCCGTCGGCGAATGATGCTAAAGGTGCTCCCGCCTTCCGGCTTTCCCGAAAGGCGGGAGATAGGCGTCGCGGCTCGGGCGTCCGAGCGAACGCACGGCGCTCGCGAGCGGGGATCGTTTCTCGTGACCCGCTCGACTCACTTGGTACGACTCCGGCTTCAGTTTGAACCGAAGCCGTGACGCTCTAGGCGTGCGAGTGGTGACGATAGTCCCAGACCGCCCAGGCGGCAATTGCGGCGACGAGCACGCCCAGAATGACGTGAGTCCACATCGCGTTCACATTCGCCATGAAGCCGAGCATCCAGGGAGATACGATCAACCACAGGCCGATCACCATATTGGCCCATTCCTCCCATTCGGCGAATGCCGAAAGGGTCGCGACCGCAAGGGCGCCGAGCACGATTGCGGCGATCCATGCGTTCCAGGTCGGTGCGGTCTCAGCCGCAAATCCGATGACCCAGGGAGAGAGGAACAGGCAGACTGCCAGGACCAGATTGGCCCAATCCTGACTTCTTCTTCCTGCCATGAGAGTGTTGGGCATGACAACCTCCACGTATGAAGCTTGATCAAAGCGTCACCACTCGCGTGCAACACACGTTCCAGCTCCGGTCGTTTGGGATCGCACGGTTGCCGTAACGCCTTGAATTGCTGGTGTAATTTTAACCTTAAATCGATTCCGATTCAAGAAATCCCGCAATACACGGATTTTGCAGGTTATTCGCGCTGCGCATGACCTCCGGGGAGTGCCAAAAGGCGGTCGTGCAAAGGTTGTTTTCGACCTTCGCACGGTTTGTTCCTGCGTGCCGGAACGACGTTCATGCCTCCTTTTCCGGACGGCAACTCGTTGGCGTGGCAGCCATTTGTCTCAGGCGGAGAACTGTCCTATGACATTGAGCACGTTCTCACTTGGCAGTGCGAGACCAGCATGGCTCACCGGCCCGTCGATGCCCACTCTTTCTGGCGCGATCCGGCGCTGCCCTTTCTGGAGGCGCGCCAGGTCGCCGACGGGCGGGACGTCTGTTACGGCCTCCACAGTCACCAGACTTTTTCGATCGGCGCAGTCACCAATGGTCGCAGCAACTACCGTATCGGGCGCCACCGGCACGACGTGGCCGCCGGCACGGTTGTCCTGATGAACCCCGAAGACGCGCATGCCTGCAACCCGCTTCAAAACGTGCCCTGGGGCTATCGTATGCTCTACGTGGACATGTCGTGGTTGACGGAGATGCAGGAGGCGGCCGACTTCACTCCCTATGCGGCCGTGGTGAGCACCGATCCTGTTCTCTATCGCAGCCTCAACCGATTGTTCGACGTGCTGTTCGACGCGCAGATCGAGGTGCTCGCCAAGGAGTGTGCGGCGACGGCCTTCTTCGGCGATCTCGACAATCGCCTCGAGAGGGTCGAGGAGCCATGGGCACTGGCAACGCCCCGCCTCGCTCGGGCCGCGGCCTTCATCACCGAGCATTGCACGCGCCGCCTGCGGCTCAAGGAGATCGCCGACGTCTCGGGCCTGTCGCCGTCCTATCTCGTGCGGGCCTTCCGGGCGCGCTACGGTATGACGCCCCACGCCTACCAGCTCAACCGCCGCATCCAGTTCGGGCAGAGCGAACTGCGTCGCGGCCGGCCCATTGTCGATGTGGCGCTCTCGGCCGGCTTTGCCGACCAGGCCCATTTCCAGCGGGTCTTCAAGCAGCATGTGGCGGCGACACCGCGCCAATATGCGCGCCTGCGGAGCGCGCAACCGACCGTCGGCGAAGCGCGGCCGTGATCAGGCCTCGACGGGGAGATAGAGGGCGCTGAGCGCGATCAGCGCCGCCATTGCCCGATTAAAGGCCCGCATTCTCCGGGCATCGTCAATGTAATGGCGCAGACGTGCCCCGGCATATGCCCAGGCGGCAATCGAGGCGTAGCAGATGACGAAGTAGAGCGCCGCGAACAGCCAGATCCGGACCGTCCCGCCCCCCATGCCAAAGGCTCCCATGCCGGCGATCGCGGCGATCCAGGCTTTCGGATTGAGCCATTGCTGCGCGGCAGCGGAGAGCGCCGCGGGCGGCCGCGGCGTCGTCCCGTTCGAGATTCGCCCGTCGTCCGTCCAGAGGTTCCAGGCGAGATAGAGCAGGAAGGCCACGCCGGCCGCGCCGATGACCTTGGTCGCGCCCGGCCATTGCAACAGGAGTTCGGCAAGTCCGAGACCACTCAGCAACAAAAGCGCGGTGAAGCCGACCGTCGCGCCGGTCACATGGCCCATGCTGGCGCGAAAGCCATGGCGGAAGCCGGTGGTCAGGGCGACGATGTTGACCGGTCCCGGCGAAATGGAGGCGGCAAGCGCAAAGGAGCCCAACGAAAGATAGAGTGCCAGCGACATGGGTGCCTCTATTTCATCAGCGGCAGGTCGCCGGTTAGAGAGCGGACCAGCTTGGCCGGGCCGTGAAGGCAAAGGCCGAGATAGCGCAGATGATCATGCCGCATTTCGCCGATGCCGAGCTCATAGGCCTGATAGCTCTTGGCGCGCTGCGCCGCCTCGGTCACGTCGATCACGCCGAGCCCGGATGTCTCCTGCGATGCCGCCCGCCGCCTCAGTTCCATCAGGCCGCCGGCGTCGGACATCAGGATGGGCATGACGATGGTAGTGATCCCTTGATGGCGGTTGCCGTCGGCGTCGTGGACGGCATGGCCGATCAGATCCGGCCGCTCCTTGCCGAGAGTCATGGCGAGTATTGCGGCGGTGTTGGCGATCAGGCCTCGCGGCAAAGCGTGGTCGATGATGAATGCGCAGCGTGTCACGGTGTCCCTCAAACGTGGTCTCAGTCGCCTGGAAGGTATGAACAAAGCCGACCGTCGTTATTGAAGGAAATTGCCCTGACTATTTTCCGTCGCGGGCCAGGCAACTGCGCCGATTGGCCCGCTCCTTGTATCGCACGCATAAGTGGCAGAGACCTGCCCGCGACGGGAGACCATGAAACCCGTTGGGGAACGCTGAACGAGCCAACATGGCAATGCCGATCCGACGCTTGGATGCATCGCAAAGTGGGAGTTTTGCAACTTTGTGGCGCGTTGTGACTGCGTTTATTCGAAAATTTGCAATCACTAATAGTTATCTTGGTGTCTTTCCATCTCGGCAATCGTGTCGTATGGAGGGCACCGAAAATAGTGAGCCGAGTAAATTAAAACGCCTGCAAGAAGGCGCAACTCCACCACGGACGATGCACGCAGGGGAGGTAGGCATGGCGTTCACTTTGGAGGTCGTCGGCAAAGGGTTCCGGCTGAAAAGCGCCGACAACAAGCGGGAAATCGATGTGTCACCGAAGCAGGCAAAGGCCTGGCAGGAGATACTCGACCGGCGCGCACGCGAGCAGGGGCTCAAGAATTCGGAGGAATTGCTGGCGAATGTGAAGATCGCCGTGCCGGAGGCGGGCGATTCGCAGTTCAAGATCGGCAAGCAGTACGATTTGAGCGACACCGATACGATGCTGATGATCGGCGGCAATGTTCAGTTCTCCAATCCGGACTTGATCCACGCTTATCGTGAGGGAAGTCTCAATCCGGATTTCGTGCTCGTGCCCACCATGCAGCCGGAAGGAGCGCCGGCGGCGATCGATGCGATCAAGGCGCCGGCGTCGACGCCGGATGGCCGCAAGCAGACGGTCAAGACTTACCTCGACAAGCATTCCGGCAGTGCCGAAGAACGCACGAATGCGGCGGTTGCGCTGATGGATTCGCGCGCTGCCTTCGGCTCGCCCGAGCTGCAGACGTCGCGCCTCAAAGAGATCATGGATGTCCTCGTCGAACCCTATGAAGGGGAGGACGCCAAGAAGAAGATCGTCGACGCGCTCAAGCAGCATTCGTGGTCATCGACCGACGGCGAAGGCATAGACGACAAGGGCATGGACACGCTGATCAGCGAGCATGCCCGCACCGCATACGGCATCCAATAGGACGCATCCCCGGATTCTGACACGCGCGAAGGGCGGCACCGCTGCCCCGTCGATTTGCATTCTGCGGCAATCTTGCCGGTCCGAAATTTAAAAACGGAGCAGGGAATAGCTGATGTCTTTGATCAATTTCTTCGCACGCAACCGTTCCGAACGTTCAGACTCGACGAAGCCGTTCGATTCGATCGTCGATCAGACCCAGAAGAACGGCAAGAAGAACGAGCCTGCGCCGGCACTGCCGTGGAAAGGCGGTCCGTCCGGCATCGTCGAGCGCCAGGTGGAGCCGGGGATTTGGCCGTTTCGCATCTACGAACAGGCCGGCATCGATCCGAAGGACAACAAGGCGCTCACCGATCAATTGGCGGCGACGCCGGAGCTCGATCAAAAGCCCTTCGGCAACAGGCCGTCGGCGGTGAAGGAGGCGGACAAGGCGCTGGAGCAGGGGGACGACGTCTTCGTCTTGAGCCCGGAACGGCTGGAACTGCTGGAAAAGCAGCGCACGGCGCTCGGCACGGCCAGCGACAAGACCAAAAGCGAGACCGAGCGCGACAAGGCAAAGGACGATCTCGTCGTCGCCATTGCCGAGGAGGTCGATCTCGCTTCGAAAAGCCTCGGTACGCCGAAATTCGGCTCTGACAAGAACGATGACAAGAAGCTCGATGTGGGCGAGGTGAGCGATCTCATCCGCCCCATCGCCGAGCGGGCACCGGACGACCCGATCTTCATGGATGCGCTCAATCAGGTGCGCGACATGAAGGAGAAGGAATGGAAGGCCGACGGAAAGACCGACGATCAGCTAGGACGCATCGCCAGCCTCGGTGACAAGAAGGACTATGACGCGGTCTCCAAGGAGACAAAGAAGCAACTCGTCGACGTTGCCCTTGCCGCCGGCAACGAGGAGGGCGCGCAGATCACCGCGCTGACGAACCGCGCCTCGATCTATGCGGGCTACACCGCCGGTGACCCGGAGAAATACGGTGCCGCTCTGAAGGCGGGGATCGAGGACGCCTTGAAGGAAGTGCGCGTCGATCGCCATGTTCGCGATCTCGAGAGCGCCTATGGAAAGGGCGGCGTCGAGGGCGCCGAAAAATTCCTCGCCAAGCTCAGCGAGAAGGCCGATCTGGCCCATGCGCTTCCGAGTTTCGATACCGCCGGCAAGTCGACGGGAGACGTCAAGAAGCTGCTCGATCAATCGAGCGGCTCGCTGATCACATCGGATCCCCGCGTCCGCAAGATGATCGACCAGTCGATCGACAGCCTCGCCGCTTCCGGGACGGACGGCGACACCAAGGCGAAGATCAAGGCGGTGCAGGATCTCGCTGTCGCCTCGCAGAACATTCTCTATGGCGACGGCAAGAAAGCCGGTGCGGGCAAGGAGATCGTCGACCACATCGCCAATCGCCTCGTCGACAAGATGAACACCGATCTGCCCGGCAGCCATATCAACGTGCTGTCGCATCAGCGGATCTTCAGCATTTTGAGCAGCGAGGACGTAAAAGGCGGCGGCACGACGCTGCTGACCGCGATCGCGGCCCGCACGGCAGAGCTCGGCAGTGCTAAGAGCGACGAGCTGAAGGCCAAGGGCGAGCTCGGCAACAACGACTATCTGGAGCAGAACTCCGATGCGCAATGGGCGATCCGCCGCAGCATCGAGAATTTCGGCAATGTCTCGAAGGCGCAGGACGAGAAGATAACGACGCTCTACAACGAGCTCTATCACGGCCTGTCCGGCTGGAACGGCGTCAAGTCCGACGACCCGGTGTCGGGCGCCACGCAGCTGGCCCGCGACATGGAGGCGATCGACAACCTCAGCCCCGAGAACAAGCAGAAATCCAAGGATCTGGCGAAGGAAGGCGAGGTCCGCCAGCAGCTCTGGGAGCAGCAGGAGAGCATCGATCTCGCCCTCAAGATCTACGAGAAGCCGCTCAGCAAGGTCGACGGCCTCAATACGGAAGCGCCGATACCCTCGCTGTTCGGCACCGGTATCATGCTGACGAAGTCGAAGTCGATCAGCGAGGCGATGAAGAGCCTGCCGGACATGCCGAAGAACGAAGGTCCAGATCCCTACGCCAATGCCGAAAAGGGCGCCGATCCCGCCGCGACGGGCACGATCTGGGTGCAGCGCTCGGCGCGAACGCTTGCCACATTCGCCGTCACCGAGACCCTCAAGGGCCGTGTCGGCGATATCCATACGGCGCTTGCGGAGAACCGAATTCAATCCGTTATTCGGGACGGCGGCGGCCTGTTTAGCAAGTCGGAAATCGACGCCGTCATGAAATACATCGACGGAAGGGCGCCTGACAAAAATCCTGACCTCCAGAAGTTTGTCGACAACGTCAAGCAAAAGATCGGAGAGGGCCGTCTGAAGGATATCGTGACGGGGCGCGTGGAGCCAACTGCAACCGAAAGGGCTCAGATCCAGCAAATGGAGAGCCTCAATGTCGGGACCAACCGGATCAACAGAGCCTCCGCCGGTCTCAGCACCGGCCTGTTCGGACGGAACCTTGACGCCCTCGGCACGACGGGTGACGACATGGTCTATTATGTGCCGCACACCATGATGATGATGTCGGCCGCCAAGACCGCGTTTATGCCGAATGCCCGCGAAATAATCCTGGGCAAGGGACCTGACGTCCCGACGACGGTTGAAGCGAGGATCGACGCGATCAAGGAACGCGTGAACAGCAGCGGTCTCTCTGCCAGCCAGAAGAAGGTCTGGAGCGGAGCGTTGAATTCAGGGCATTTCCTTCGCGGCACCGGCGTCGACGCGCTCTATGTTGGCGCCGACTTGAGCAACGCGATCATGCAGGGCACTGGCTGGATCGTCGGGGACAAGGCCGACGGCGTCAAGGCGACCGGTTACGGTATCGCCACTGTAAGCGACGCGATGTTCGCTATTGCCAGCGGAACAAGCGCACTCGAAGCGAAGGCTGCCAACAACGGCATGGTGAGGCTCATGAACCGCCTCGGCCCGTTGAAGGTGTCCGGCGTCGCGGCGGTGCTGCAGCTCGCCGGCGCCGGCATCGTCCAGGGCCGGAGCGCCTATAACGCCGCGCACACCTATGACAAGGCCGATGCGGACGCGATCCAGGTGATGTTCGGCGTGAAGGACCGCAAGGTCGCCGAGGCCCTGGCGGAGCATAACGACCTCCTCGACGAAGGCGTCATGGGAATTTTGCAGACGGTCTTCCCCGGCGATAAACATCTGATGGGCGGCGACGAAGGGACTCGCAGCGCCGACGCCATCCTCACCGGCACCTATGGCGCCGAGGGCTATACGCGTGCGCAGATCGGCAAGCTCTTCAACCGCCTGACGCCGGAGCAGGCCAACGAATTGTCGAAAACCATTCGCGACATGACGACCGACGACGACAAGAAGCTGCCCGAAACACAGGACGATCTGAAATACCTGAAGCTTCCAGTCGATCCGGCAAAGGCGGATCTGTCGGACTACCCGACGGTGACATACAACGCTGAGCGCAAGCGCTACGAGGATTCCGCGACGACAATGTATTGGGACGGCAGCCAGTGGTGGATGCCGCAGAAGAAGATTTCCGCGGAGGATGCGATGCTGCCGAGCGACGATCCATTATGGTATCGACCCTCGGACGGGACGCTGATGCATGAAAACGCCTTTGCCTCGTACGTCGAGCCGCGCAGCACCGAGGGGCTGAAGGCGTGGCTCAGAAGAAAGGGCTATCTCCAATAAGAATGACCCCTGATGTGCTCATCGGCTCGTGCCGATGGGCACTGCCGGCTTTCGATCGAACGCCGCTGCTCAAATGAGAGATCTACAAACAATAGGGACAACCCACGCACGCTGCTGATACAGCGGTGCGACCTAGAGTCGCCGTGTCTGTCGCGCCGGAAGCGGCGGTCGACACGCGACTCGGCAAATTACCAAGAAGGAGGAAAGAGTTCTGATGACTGTAATGGAAAAGCCGCGACCGGACGATGCAACCGCCGTCTTCGACAAGAGAAGCTGGCTGGAGTCCCACGAGGCCGACTATCACAAGGCGCTCGGCAACCGCCAGGTGCAGATGATCGCGATCGGCGGAGCGATCGGAACGGGGCTGTTTCTGGGAGCCGGGGCCCGGCTGCAGGCCGCCGGCCCATCGCTAGCGATCGTCTATCTCGTTTGCGGCGCCTTTTCATTCCTCATCCTCCGCGCCCTCGGCGAACTGGTGCTGCATCGGCCGAGCAGCGGCAGCTTCGTCTCCTATGCGCGCGAGTTCCTCGGCGAAAAGGCCTCCTTCGTGGCCGGCTGGATGTATTTCCTCAACTGGGCGATGACCGGCATCGTCGATATCACCGCCGTCGCCCTCTACATGCATTACTGGGATATCTTCGCCGACCTGCCGCAATGGGTCTCGGCGCTGGGCGCGCTGCTGATCGTCGGTTCGATGAACCTCGTCGGGGTGAAGTGGTTCGCCGAGATGGAGTTCTGGTTCGCCCTCATCAAGGTGGCGGCGATCCTGCTCTTCCTTGCCGTTGGTACGTTTTTCCTCGGAAGCGGCATGGACGTCGCCGGCAATGCGACGGGGCTGCACCTGATCAGCGAGAATGGCGGCCTCTTCCCGAACGGCCTGCTTCCGGCACTCGTGCTCGTCCAGGGCGTCGTCTTCGCCTTCGCCGGCGTCGAGTTGGTCGGCACGGCGGCCGGGGAGTGTTCAGACGCCAAGACCATCCTGCCGCGCGCCATCAACAGCGTGATCTGGCGCATCGCGCTGTTCTATGTCGGCTCGGTTGTGCTGCTCGTCTGCCTGCAGCCCTGGACCGCATACAAGGCCGGTGAAAGCCCGTTCGTGACCTTCTTCGGCGCACTCGGCATACCCGGCATCGGCACGGTAATGAACATCGTCGTGCTGACCGCGGCGCTGTCGAGCCTCAACTCCGGTCTCTATTCCACGGGCCGCGTGTTGCGCTCGCTGGCGCAGGGCGGCTCCGCCCCGGCATCCCTTGCAAGGATGAATGCGCAGGCGGTGCCGCATGTCGGCATCCTAGTGACGCTCGCCATCTACGTCTTCGGCGTCCTGCTCAACTATCTCGTCCCCTCGCACGTCTTCGAGATCGTCCTCAATGTCGCCTCGCTCGGGATCCTGAGCACCTGGGGCTTCATCGTCGTTTGCCAGATGGCCTTCCGCCGCGCCGTTGCCCGCGGCGAAGTGGAGGACGTGTCGTTCAAGATGCCCGGTGCCCCGGTCACCTCGTGGCTGACGCTTGCCTTCCTTTTCGGCGTGCTGGTGCTGATGGCGCTCGACTATCCGAACGGTACCTATACGGTCGCCTCGATCCCCGTCGTGGCGCTTGCGCTTTGGGGTGGTTGGAACTGGGTGAGCAAGCATCGCCAGACGGCGACGCCGGCAACGCTGCCGGATGTCATGCTGGCACAGCAAATGCGTCAGTGATCGCCATATTGCCTCAAGGGGCGCCGTCCAACCTGGCGGCGCCCATGATCTCAAAAGGAACGACGCATCAGGCCACCGGAATTCCAATTCCCAATTCTACGAGGACCACGTCGATCTGCTTTGCCGACGCAGGAGCGGCATCGCCGTTTCTGATCTTGTCGGCTAGGCTCGGTATATAGACCTGCCCGCTGACGTAGCGCTTGTTCAAACGTTTCGAGTCAGTGTAGCTTTCGTCCGAGCCGGAGGTCGCCGGCAATTTCGCTGGATCGCCGCCGAACTCATCGAGCGTATGGTGCAGATTGTCGCGCAGCTTCTCCAGCCCTTCCTTCGGAATGCCGTTCAGCCACTCGATGAAACGCTGGCGGTCGGCCGGCTGGTCGAGACGATAGCCCTTCAGTTCCGCGTATCTGGCGAGGATCGGCACCGGGCTGTGGCCATCGCCGCTCTGGTCGACGAGCGTGCCGGCGGCAGTTTCGTTGAGGTCGGAATGGGCGAGGAAGCGCTTCGAGGTGTCGGTCATGTATTTGTTCGAATCGCGCGTGTCGGCAACGATCATCTGGCCAATCACCGCGGCGCCGACGATGACGAGCCCCGCCGGGCCGAACATCGTGCCAGTGCCGAGTGCCGCCATGATGGTTCCGCCCGCCGCCGCCGCCGAAAGGCTGCCCATCAGCGGGTCGCCGGTCTTGAAATAGTCGAAGGCGACCCACGCATCGAACCCGCCGCTCAGCGCGCCGAGAAACTTGACGGCTGGCCGGCTGCTGCTGCCGAAATGCTTGACGGCGGCGGAGTCGGCGTTGAGGCGGTTCATTCCACCGAGTATCTCCACCGTTCGCTGGCCGAGCCCGACCGCATCGATCACCACTTTCAGATTGTTTCTGAGAGTGGGGTTGTTCTGCGCCACGGTCGCGGAATTTGCGAGGCTCGCTCCGGTGGCCGCAACGCCGATCAGGCGGAGCATCTGGCCTGGGCCGGTCGTGTTCGCAAAAGACCTGACGCCGCTCGAGCTCTTGAGGTCGCTCAGGTCGTCGTTGAGGGTGGCCATCTTTGCTCGGGATTGCTCGACCGTCTCGCCCGGCTCGGGCAGGGACTTGCCGACCGCGTCGATCGCGCGATCCATGTCGGCTTTGGGAATGCCCAGCATCTGCGAGAGCTTGCCGTCTCTAAGCACTTCCAGGCTGGCCTTGGCTTTGGCAAGCGCCCCGGGACCGCCGGATTGCAGCTCGGTGAAGGACGGCAGGACCTTGTGACGGATGATCTGGGTCGTCGCCTCTTCGGCGAGCTTGCGGCCCCGGTCGGTCAGGCGAGCCTGGGAGCTCATCAGGTTCAGCACGGCCGGATTGTCGAGCAGCGCCGGATTCTTCTTCATGGCGATCTCGACGGCCATCGCGGTCTTTTCATCCGAGAGGATCTTGCCGATCTCGTCGTTGGCGGCTTGCTGCTGCGAGGCCAGTTCCGGCGGCAGATTGCCGAGCGCCGTCAGCTGCTGCAGCAATTTCTCGCCGCTGGCGGCGATGTTGTTTTCCAGGCGCTGCTCCGTTGCGGCCCAGTCGGACCCCTTTTCCTTCTTGTAGTCTTCGATCGCCTTGGTGAGCTGCTCGGGGGTCATGGTCCCTCCGTGGTTGGAAACCAGCCACTGCAGCTCCTGCATATGCGCCGAATAGGCGATGACGTCCTGATTGACGGTGCCGGCGGCATATTGCTTCACGTTTGGAACGATGTTCTCGACGACGAAGTCGGGTGAGGCCGCCGCACTCTTGGCCGCGACCGCGATCGGATAGTCGAGGCGGGAGCCGTTGCTGATCGCCACAGGGACGGAGTTCGGGTGATAGCCACCGATCTCGGCAAAGCGCTCGACGATCTGAGCGGCACCCGGACTGCCGCCGATGCGGTCGATGATCGTCATCATGTTCGCCTGGCCGTTCATTCCGATCAGGTCGCCGCCGATCTTTTCCTGCTTCCTGGTGTTTGCCTCTTCGATGGTCGGCATGGCTGCGGACACCAGCTCGAGGGCCAGCCGCGGATCGGCGCCGGCGGTCAGCCGCTCGAGATTGGCCATCGTCGTTGCGGCATCGCCCTGATCGCTCGAAGCCTCCTCTGGCTGATAGTCGGCCAGCGGCTTCGATGCCCAGTTGGCGGCCTCGTCGATCAGAGCCTTCGCATCCTCGGAGCGCAGGAGGGCGCGCTGGACCTCCGGCGTTGCCGAGCCATAGGCCGAAGAGAGCTTGCGAAATGCCTCGTCCGGCCCGCCGGCGGCGTTTGCGCCGTCGATGATGGCGCGTGCCTTGGCTTCGACGTCGGCGCCGGCATGCGTCGATGGGCGCAAGCTGACATTCAGCGCTTTCGCCGTGTCTTCGATCGCCGTCTGGGCGGGCGCCGCATCTGTCCAGTCGCGGTCGTAGAGGCGCTGCAGCGTCTCGGATCGCTCCTTCTCCGGCAGCTTCTCGGTATAGCTTCTGATGTCCCTGGCGATCTCGCCGGTTTCCGCCTGATAATCGATCTTCGGATCGTCGGAATACTGGACCCGATTGCCGCGATCATAGATCTTGTCCGCTATCACCGATTCTTCGTCCGTCTTCAGGCCGCGTTCCTCGATCGCTGCCTTGACGGCGTTGCCGGCGGGGCCTGCATCCAGCCAGTCGCTGTTGATCAGCCGGAGGGCTGCGGCCTGTCGCTCCGCCTTCGGCAGGTTGTCGAGATAGGCGCCGACGTCACGCTGCATATCCTTGCCTTCGGCGGCATAGTCGATTTTCGAAGGGTCGTCGGCGTAGGCCAGCTTGTTGCCGCGGCCATAGAGATCATCGATGAACGCAGCCTCGCCCTTGGGCACGCCTTTGCCGTCGACGGGGCCTTGCGCGACGAACTTGGGCGAGGCGAGCGGCACGATCACCACGTCATTGGGATCGATCGCCGCCGTATTCGCCGTCAGTTTGATGCGGTTGGCGGCCATGAGATCGTCGAGGCTGACATGGTTCTCCTTGGCGATCTCCCAGAGACTGTCGCCTTTTTCGACGACGATCGCCTTCTCGGTAACAGGATCAATCGTCTTCGGCCCACCTGCCTCGGCCCGCTCGCGCACGGCCTGGTTGATCTGCTCGACGAAGAAGCGCCGCTGCTCTTCGGAAACGGCAGTGGCGCGACCGCCGTTTGCGTCGTAGCGGTTCTTGCCGTCGATATCGATGCGATAGGACATGGGCGGGGTCTCCTTGGCTCTATGCGGCACGCGAGGGAATGCACATCCGGCGGAAAAGCGCCGGCAGCGAAGAATGGTCTCTGAAATCAAGACGCTGGTCGGTTGCGCACGAGCGCGCGCGGGCCACTATGGCGGGCCTGCTTAATGGTTTGATGACAGGGACTGGATTTCCTGGGCCCGAGCGAAGGCCTTATCGAGGTACCGTCCCAAGGAGGCCGCGCAGCATCGCCGGGGCCTCCTTCAGGATGGCAAACTCCGCAACCATATATTGCAGCAGATAGTTGAGATAGAGCACGATCAGGACGGCAAAGAGCAGGTTCTTGATCGCCAGCGACAGATCGAAGACATGGAGCTGCGGCGACATGCGCGAGAGGTAGGCGAGCATCAGATCGGCAATGAGCAGTGCGAGCACGATCGGGGCGATCAGGAGAACGCCGATCTGCATGACCCGGTCCAGAACGGCGAGCACGGCCTCGGCTGCACCCGAACCAAGGCTCGGCGAGAAGCTGGTGACGGGCCAGATCTCGTAGCTTCTGTAATAGGTGTCGGCGAGCAGCGAGAAGCCGCCTGACTTAAAGAACAGGGCGACCAGCGCGAGGACGAAGAAGGTTCCGGCGATGCTGGTCTCCGTCGCCTGCAGCGGATCGACGAGTTGCGCCGATGTCGAGCCTCGCTGCAGGTCGACGAGATCGCCGGCGACTTCGGCGGCCCAGAAGGGTATGCCGAGCACCACGCCGAGGATCACGCCGAGAATGATTTCCTTCAGGATGAGGCCGGTCACTATCAGGGTCGAGAGGCTCTGCCCCTCCGCGAGCGTCGCGGTGAAGTTCGGTATCAGTGGCAGGGCGATGGCGATTGCCACGCCCGAGCGGATCAGTCCAGTAAGCCCGAGCCGCACGAAGGCCGGGGTGATGACGATCATGCCGAGCGCGCGGGCCATTGCAACGGCGGTGCCGGCGAGCACCGGGTAGATGACGTCGAACAGCGAGGACGTGGCGGAGAGAAAGTCCACGCGCTGCCCTACCGCGTCAGGGCTGGAAAGATATCGAGCGTGTTGCTGGCGAAATTGGCGACCTGCATAGCAAGCGCCGGTCCGAGAATGACCAGGGCCAGCATGACGGCGACCAGCTTGACCGCCTGCGGGAGCGTCTGATCCTGGATCTGGGTGAGCGCCTGGATGAGACCGACGCTGACGCCGATGACGATCGCGATTGTGAGCGCCGGGGCCGAGGCGATCAGCACGGTCAACATCGCTTTCTGCATCTGGGCGAGGAAGGCGGTTTGATCCATTGGCGCTACCCGTAGCTCAGGATGAGGCCGTGCATCAGCCGCGACCAGCCGTTGACCGCGACGAAGAGGAATATCTTCAGCGGGATGGAGATCAGCGTCGGCGAGACCATCATCATCCCCATCGCCATCAGCACGGTCGAGACGATGAGGTCGATGACCAGAAACGGCAGATAGAGCAGGAAGCCGATCTCGAAGGCGCGGGTCAGCTCCGAGCTGACGAAGGCCGGGACGAGGATCAGAAGGCTGTCGGTCTTCACCGAGGCTCTCGCTTCCTCCGACCAGATGCGCTCCGTCGCCTGCAGGAAGAACTGGCGCTCGTTCTCGTCCGTGTAACGGGTGAGGTGCGTCTGAAGCGGCGCGCGCAGCTGATCGGCCGCCCGCATCATGCTGTCCATCGATTGCACGTCGACCTGCTCGCTCGACAGGGTGCGGTACATTTCCCCGACGAGCGGCGTCGTCACATAGACCGTAAGGATCAGCGCCACGCCATAGAGTACCAGGTTGGGCGGCGACTGCTGGATGCCAAGCGCGTTGCGGATCAGAAACAGGACGATCGAGATCTTCAGGAAACCGGTCATCGTCACCACAGCGAGCGGGATGAGCCCGATCGTCGAGACGATGATGATGATCGGGATGAGATTGGTGGTCGTCTCACCCATCGGTCGAAAGCCGCACCACGCGCACGCCGAGACCTTCGCCGATCCTGATCAACTCGCCCTTTCCGACCAGCCGCCCGTTCGCCAGGATGCTGACGGGGCTTGAAAGGCTCGGGCTCGCATGAAGGACCGTTCCCTCGCCCATCCTGGCGATTTCCTTCAGCGGGAACTCGGCGCGCCCGATCTCGAAGACGAGCTGGATCGGCAGATCTGCGAGCGGTTCGAGCTCTTCCGACGAAGGCGTTTCCTGCTTTGACATGACGGAGAATTCCCAACTTGTTTTCAGTGGCTGCCAGCCGGAGGTGAAGACGAGGCCGGCTTCGCCTCGGCGCAGCGGGGCGATGAGGTGATTGCCAAGCACGGCGAAAGACTCGTCGGCATAGGATTGCTCGCACATGACGATGTCGCCGGGGCGAAGGCTCTTAAGCTCGTCGATGTTCAGGTGCTGTGTGCCGGCGCGGAGCTGGACGGATTGAACGAGAGTGCCCGTCAGCGCGTTCAGACAGCTCGTTTTCGTGTCGAAGGCCCTGCCGATCTTCAACGACGCCGCGGCGCTCAAATGCAGTTCCGCAGGGAGCGGAAAATCGCCACTATCGATCGTCCAGGGGAGCTTGATCGGATAGTCCGGCGCCTCGTCCGGGGGCACCAAGCGGAGCGGTTCTCCGATGCGCTTTTCCAGTTCTTCGAGCCAGGGGGTTAAAGTCTCCTCGAGGAGGATGTTGCGTTGCAGTGCGGTGAGGCTCGCAAGGCTTCCCCGTACCCCCAGGCTCGCGGAAAGCCCATCGAGGCTGGTTGCGGGGATCAGCCATCGGCCCGGCGAGGCGCCGATCAGGAACGCCAGCTCGAGCGGATCCGTGACGCACCGCGTGCCGTCGCCAGGCTCGACGACAATATTGGCCGACGGCAGCGAGAGCCGGAAGGCGCCCCGGATTCTCAAGAGCATGTTGGTGAGATCGACTTCAGCCGGCGCCACTTCCGACAACCAGGAGGCGTCCTCAGCGAGCGAGCGGATATCGGTGGCGCCCGGCCCTGGCTGCGTCGACATCACCTGTACCGCTTCCTGCCCTTTGCACGGATCGCCTCTTCATCCTCGATCTCATTGACGAGGTCGGCGCGCTTTTTTTCCTCGCGCCGTTTTTCCTCGGCGAGGATCAGGATCCGGTCGTGCAGCTTTTGTTTGCGCCGATACTCGGCTGCAAGCTCTTCTTTTTTCAGGGCTTCTTGCCTTTCATGGCGCTCCGCGCCGTGGATGCGTTCCTCCAGTTGACGGGCACAGTGGTCGAGGTCGGATAGCGCGCCGCGATATCGTTCGAGGTCGCGATGATCGGCGGGGCCCTGAGCGAGATGGGAATAGAGGGCCTCCTCTTCCCGCCTGCGCCGTTCGTCATGGGCGAGGTTTTCACCTTTTGCCGCTTCGAGGGCGCGGACGGTTTGATCATGGCGGTTATGCTGACGCTGGGCCTGTTCCCGCGCCCGCCGCATCCGCATCGCCCGGAGTTCGATGAGCTGCCTCAAATCGTCTTTTCGGGTCACGCAGCTAACCCCTTCAATTGTTCGACGGTCGCCTCCAGCGACGAGAACGCGTCGACATCTTGTCGCAGGAAAGCGTCGATGGCGTCGCGCTTGTCGATCGCTTCATCCGAAAGGGCGTCTGCGCCGCGTTCGTATTCGCCGACCCGCAGCAAGAGTTCGATCTCTTCGTAACGGGCAAGCAACGTACGAATGCGGGCCGCGTCGTCCCGGTGCGTCCTGCCGGCGACCGTGTCCATCAGCCGGCTGCGGCTCTTCAGGATATCGATGGCCGGGAAGAAGTTGCGCTCGGCGAGATCGGAACTCAGCATGATGTGTCCATCGAGAATGGCCTTCGTCTCTTCCGCAACCGGGTCCAGCGTGCCGTCGCCCTCGGTCAGCACCGTATAAAGGGCGGTGATCGAGCCGCCTTGCCCCGGGCCGGCGCGCTCCAGCAGGCGCGGCAGCGCGGCAAAGAGCGACGGCGGATAGCCGCGGCGTGTCGGCGGCTCACCGGCCGCCAGACCAATCTCCCGCTGCGCACGAGCGAAACGGGTGACGCTGTCCATCAACAGCAGGACGTCGCGGCCCTGATCGCGAAAATATTCGGCGATCGCGGTTGCAGCATAGGCGGCCTTGACCCGTTCGATCGCCGGGCGGTCGGAGGTCGCAACCACGACGACCGAGCGACGGCGCCCTGCTTCGCCGAGCTGCCCTTCGATGAATTCCCGCACCTCGCGACCGCGCTCGCCGATGAGCCCGATGACGATGACGTCGGCTTGCGTGCCGCGGACGATGGCGGAAAGCAGCGAGGATTTGCCGACGCCCGGCTCGCCGAAGATGCCGACACGTTGGCCGCGCGCCACCGTCAGCAGCCCGTCGATCGCCCGAATGCCGAGTTGCAGCGGTTCGGTGATCAGGTCGCGGCGAAGGGCAGGCGGCGGCGGTCGGTGCGTCGGGTAGTATGTGTCGGTAACGACCGGGAGTGTCCGCTCGTCGGAGAAGTCCAAAATTTCGCCCAAGGGATTGAGGACCCGGCCGAGGAGATCGTCGCAAACGGGGATCTGCAGGGTCTTGCCGGTCGCGATGACTTCGGCACGAGTCGACATGCCTTCCAGATCGCCGATCGGCGTCAGGACAGCCTCCTCGTCCTCGAAGCCGACGACCTCCGCCGGCACGGCCGCACCCGAAACGGGATCCCTCAGGTGGCAGAGTTCGCCGATCCGGACCATCGGTGCGGTCGCGTGGACGATGATGCCGGTTATCCGGCGGACGCGGCCATGCACGGGCCGTGTTTCGCTGCCGAGCGCCCGCTCTCGCAGCCGCCGGATGAGGTCGCCCGGATCGGTCAAAAGATGCTCGTTCATGCGGAGGAGTCCGAGCGGCTGGACTGGGCGCCGAGCAGCGCGTCGCGTATCACCGAGAGTTGCGTGTCGAGGCCCGCATCGACGACGGCCACAGCGCTGGCGAGTACGCATTTGTTGCCGTCCAGCCGCGGATCGGGGAGGACGGCAATCTTCAGCGTGTCGCTGCTGTTGTGGCTATGCACGAGTTCGGCGACGCGCTTGGCAAGCGCAGGAGCGACGGTGATCGTCACGTCGCGCTCGTGCTGGAACGACTGCAGGGCCTGCTGCGCCAGCCTGGCGACGAGCTCGGCCTGATCGAAGCGGCCGAGCAACTTCTCGATGACTGCCAGGCTGAGCTCGGCAATCTGCCGGTCGAGCCCGGTCATGTATGCGTTGACCTCGGCGGTGGTCTTCAGGAGCAGCGCTGCCGCCTGGCGTTCTCCGTCGACCCGCCCGGCCTCGTAGCCCTGCTTCCTGCTTTTCTCAACGAGGTCGCGCACCTGCGCGAGTTGCCGGTCCGCCTCGGCCTTCGCCGCCTCCAGGAACGCGAAGCCCTCGAGCCAGTGCTCGCTCTCGGCTTGCCGGAGTATCTTCCCGGCGGGGCTCGAAGGGATCTCGTTCATTGGACCTCCTTCGCCGCCGCGTCGACAGTCTCGTCCCGTGCGAGGCGCCTGACGATCGCCGCGCCGCGTTCGGCATCGGTCGGCGCGGAAAACGCATCGTCGGCAGCCTCGTCCCAGAGGCGCAGCCACGCCGTGAGCGGCCCCGGCAGGGAGACTTGCCAACTCGCCCAGCATTTCCGGCCGTCGGTTTCGATCGCCTGCATCAAGAGATCGAGGTCGCCCGGCGGCGGATGGTCGGCGGCCAGATCGCGGTTATGGACGGCGAGCTCAAAGGCGAGGTCGCCAATCCGTGATTTCATCTCGGCGACCGCGCGGCTGCGGATTTCGCCGGCCAGCACATGGCCCCAGAACACGGCGCCCGCCAGACGGCTGTATTGCTCGACGCGGCCGCGTGGCAGTTCGAGGAGTTTGAGATCCTCCTCTGCCGGGCGCTGACAGGAGCCGGCCTCCGGAAGCTGGTATTTTTCGGTGAGCAAGCGTGCGAGCGGCCTCTGCACCCGGCCGGATTGCTGCAGTCTCGCCGCGGTTTCGATTGAGATTGCCTCGTCATAGGCCTGGACGATATGGCGCGGGTGAACGAGCCGGGCCGGCGCCGTCTGGAAAATCGCCCAAACGCTCTGCGGACCGGCGCCCGCTGCCAGCGATTTTTCCGTCATTTCGCCGGACCGTAGGGTTGCAGCGGATAGACCTTTCGCCGCCGGCTTTGCTTTCGCCACGCCAGATAGCCGAGGCAGCTGAGCGCCGCGAGAAGGCCGCCCAGAAGACAGCCGAAGATCAATCTGGCCTTGGCGACGCTCGCTGGCAGCATCCAGATTCCCAGGAAGGATGTCAGCTCGGCGCCGGCAACTGGTTCGCTCGCGCGCTGGCTTGCAACGGGCACGACCGAGACCTTCTCGTAAGTGAGGCCCGATATGCTGTTGGCGACCAATGTCTTGATCCGCGGGATCAGCGGGTTCACGTCGAGATCGGCCTCGTGCCGGATGAACACGGATGCGGAAGCGGGTATGGCGTTGCGCTGCAGCGGGTCGTTGTCGGGAAGGACGACGTGGACACGGGCCGAAAGAACACCGTCGATTTGGGAAACGGTGCGGGAAAGCTCTTCGCTGAGCGCGTAGATCATTTGCGCGCGTTCCTGGACAGGCGAGGCGACGAGGCCTTCCTGCTGGAACACGGTGCCGAGCGTGGCAAATTTCTCCTTGGGCAGTCCGGCCATGTTGAGCACGGTCACGGCCTGCGAGAACTGATCCTCGTCAACCGTAACCGTCAGCTTACCATCCTTCTGCATGACACGGCCCGCCGCGATGCCCTTCGAGATGAGCGTGGCGACCATCTCATTCGCCTCGCGCTCGTCAAGATTGGTGTAGAGGTCGACGCTGCAGGCCTGCAGCGTCACGACGATCAGGGCGAGCGTCAAGCCGCGCGTGAGCCATGGTAGACGCCAGGAGATCTTCATTGACCTTTGACGAGTGTCAGCGTCGCGCTGGTGAACTGCGTCGGGCCGCGGACGACCATCTGCGTCTCGATTGCATGATCGAAGATCCGCCCCAAGGCTTCGACAAGCCGCCCCGCCTCGCTATCCGGCGTCCGCGCAGTATTGGCTTGGCCGCTCGGCGCGCTCGGAAGAAAGGACGGCGAGGTCGCTGATTGGCCGGGTTCGGCAAGAAGCGTGCTGCCATTGGCAAATTTCCCGGCCCGCTCGACGAAGCCTTTCAGGTTGTCGACGATCGTTCGGCCGAGGTCTGCCGGGCTTGCGCCATGCGGCAGCGTCCCGGCGTTGAGCGCCGAGTGCTCGAACAGGCCTTGTGACGCAACGGAGATCGAATCCTGCGGAGCAGGGGAGATTGCGAAGGCATTCTCAACTGGTGGGACAACCGTCATGGTTGCGTCTCCTGTTGGCATGAAGGGTGGACTATTCCTCGTCGGCCATCGCCTCGTTCAGGACCTCCTGGGCGATCGTCATCATTTCCTGCGCAATCAACTGCCCGCCGCCGCTTGCAACGGCCTGCTGCAGGGCCTCGTCAAATCGTGCCTGAGAAGGGTCCGCATTCTGCGTCTGCGTGGCCGACTGCGCTGCAGTCGCGGCTACCGAACCGGTCATCTTCGATCTCCTCCCGAGGGGGCGCTTGTATTGGAGCTTGTGTTGGAATTGGCGGCGGTCTGGCGATCCGTCTCGACCAGATCCGCCGTCACCTCGTCGCGCTGGCCGCCGCGGAAGATCCGCACCCGCGGATCGTCCACTTGCATCGCCGGCGGCGGCTGAATGGATGCAGCCACCTGCTTCACCATCGCAATGAAGGGCGGCGGTCCGGAAACGCGCAGCGCCGGCGCATTGGCGGTGGCGCGCACCGAAAAGCGCTCGTCCATGAGGTCGAGCCGCTCGATCTCGTCGATGACGGACCGGCCGTTCGCCCTGCCGATATTGATGATCTGGGTCGAGAACTCGTCGCTCGCATTGATGTGCAGAATCGAACCGTCGAAATACCAGATCAGGCCATTGGCCTGCGTCAGCTTGTCGAGGAAGCCGCCTGCCGTTTGTTCGCGGATTTCGCCACGCACCTGACCACGAATTCTGTCGGACAGGACGACGGGGAGCGAGAGATTGCGGCCGAATTCCTTCAGCGCGTCGCGAACATCCTGGTTGATCAGGACATAGCTGTATCGGCTATCATACCACCGCGGCGCCTCCGCAAAGGCGTGTCCTGTGGATGCTAATGTAGCGATAGCAAACACACAGGCCCTCCCCATGAGCATGACCATTTTCATGGCAAATGTTCCGACTGTTCGCATCGAGCGGCTGAAAGCTATAACAGTAGACCGGCACACGCAACTCGCAGTTGGATGAAATCCATAGCAACGCCGAACGCTAAACAAGCAATATCTGGAACGTGCTGTGAAATAATCTATATCTCCGTGTTATAATACAATAAACAAGCGATTTCGGCGCGATTCAATCGTTTGATATCACGAACTATTACACATTGAAATATTATGTGATGCTCTTGCAAATTGTCATTCTTTGACTTCGACCTTAACCATTGCTGCGCCCGATGGAGGGTAGTCGACTCGATAAGGAAGGCATGCCGGCAGCGCGAGCTTACGCTCGAGAGCCGGCGGAATTATCAAGGAGAAGACAATGGCAGTTTCCGGCGTAGGCGGTACGCAAACCTCGGACAAGTCGATCGATAAGATGACGGAAGCCTTCGACAAGGCGATTGAGAAATCCGCCAAGATCACCGAAATCACGACCGAAAAGAAGGTCGCGCTTGACGCCGCAAAGCAGCGTCCGAACGGCTAAGGAAGCCCGAGGGGCGGCCTGAGGCCGCCCTTCACCCCATTGCAAAGATCCTGACTTGGACCGGGCTGCGTCTTGCGCGCGGCGTCGGTGTCTCGGCTATCCGGCGAGCGAGGTGATAGTTCCATGGCATCCAATCTGGTCTTGAGGAATCCGGCCGCCCCTGTGACGCTCGATGTCCTGAAGGGCGTTCACAGCGGCGTCTCCCTGCCCCTGGAGACGGGCGCCTATCTCATCGGCTCCGGCGCCGATTGCGATCTGATGCTCAGCGACCGCGACGTATCGGCGCATCACATGCGTCTGCAGTTTGCGGGGTCCGACGTCATGGTGGAGGCCATCGGCGCCGACCTCGTGGTGGACGACACGACCGTTCCCGTCGGGCATGGGCTTCAGGTTAGCACCCCCGTGACCGTTACGCTCGGTAGCGCGAGCCTCAGCCTTTCCCGGCCGGTGCGGGAAGCAGCCGGTCGAAAGGCGGAAAAGTCCTCGCGAGCGAGCTGGATGCTCGGCGGCGTCGCGGTCTTCTCGCTACTCACCATAGCGGCCGTGCAGGCCGGCGTCGCGGACGGCGATCACCGGCTTTCCATGACAGGTCTCGACGAGAAGACGATAACGACCGGGACGGTCGCCTCGACTTCCTCACCGCAGGACGTCTCGGCGGCGCTCGCGGCAAGGCTCCACGAGACCGGGTTATCGGACCTGAAGGTCGAGGTCGACGGGACGCGGTTTTCCGTTTCCGGTGCCGTCGATGACGAGGCCCGCAAGTCGTGGGGCGAGGTCCAGGCCTGGTTCGATCGCTCCTATGGCACGAATTACGTTTTGACGAGCCTGGTCGGCGAGGCGGCGCCGACAACCGCGCCGAAGTTCAACCTCCAGGCCATTTGGTTCGGCGAAACCCCCTATGCGATCAGCGCCGACGGCGCGCGTCTCTACAAGGGGGCGGCACTCGAGGACGGCTGGTACATCAAGGATATCCGAGACGGCAGCCTGACGGCGGCGCGGCAAGGCGAAGAATTCGTGCTCCGCTTCTGACGCGCGACGAGAGGGGGCAGCAGGATGAGCTTCGAGGTCCGCCGACACGACAATCGCAGCCGCGGTCAGTCAAGCGCGGTGTCGTTGCGACCGGACGCGGCCGGACGCGCCCAATCCCAGGAGTTCGACGCGAGGCTCCTGCAATCGATCCGCCAGACCCGCCAGAAGCCGGCGACCGGCAATGTCCGGACCGGCGCGGCCGAGAGGGCCAGGCTCTCGAACGCCAGCCTGTTCGACCTGTCGCGTTCCCAGGAGATCCTGACCTATATCGTCCGGGAGGTTTTGCCCGGATTGGATCTCGACGAGGATATCGCCAAGCTCACCGCATCGATGCTGAACGACGAGATCGAAAGCAGACGCGATCTCCAGCACCGTCTCATGCAGGCGCAAAGCAGTTGACGCAGCGACACGCGGACAGCCTCGAATTCCTTCATGCGCTCGGTTCGCTCTACTGTCGCGCCGGCCACCATGAGCGCGGTCTGGTATTCCTTCTCCTTGCGGCAAAAATGGCGCCGGACAATGTCGCGGTGCTGCATTCGCTGGCCGAGGCATTCCTCGAGACGGGTGCCGGCGTGCGTGCGATCGCCGCCATCGATCGGATCGAGGACATTTCCGAAGCCATCGATCCGGCCCTGATGCGCTTGAGGAGCAAGGCACAGTGGCTGCGCGGGGAGAAGGACCGGGCCCGCGAAGCGTTCGAAGCCTATCTTCAGGCGAGGACGGCGGAATGAGCGCGATCGCCACGGTCAACCAATTCGCCAGGGCGGCATCCAGGCGATCTGACATCGTCATCGCGGCCGTGGTGATGCTGGCGATCACCATGATGATCATCCCGATGCCGACTTTTCTCGTCGACGTGCTGATCGGCTTCAACTTCTTCTACAGCCTGCTCATTCTCGTCGGCGCGCTCTATATAGTAAGCCCGGCGCAATTCTCCTCCCTGCCGTCGATCATCCTGCTTGGAACGCTGTTCCGGCTTGCACTGGCAATCACCACGACGCGGCTGATCCTGACGCAGGCGGATGCCGGACAGATCGTCTCGGCTTTCGGATCCTTCGTCGTCGGTGGCGACGTGCTCGTCGGGCTCATCGTCTTCCTCATCATCACCGTCGCCCAATTCGTGGTGATCACCAAAGGCGCCGAGCGCGTCGCCGAGGTCGGGGCCCGCTTCGCGCTTGACGCGATGCCGGGCAAGCAGATGAGCATCGACAACGAGGCGCGCAGCGGTGACATCGACCAGCAAGAGGCGCGTCGAAAACGCGACGACCTCGAACGCGAGAGCCAGTTTTACGGCGCCATGGACGGCGCGATGAAATTCGTCAAAGGCGACGCGGTGGCGGGCTTGATCATCATCGCGATCAACCTCATTGGCGGACTGACGATCGGATCGCTGCAACGCGGCCTGTCGGTCGGCGAGGCGGCGCATACCTATTCGCTGCTGACGGTCGGCGACGGGTTGATTTCACAGATACCGGCGCTGATGATGGCGGTGGCGGCAGGGGCGGTGGTTACGCGCGTGCCGTCCGGCCGGCACCCGCAGGACCTGAGCTCCGAGATCCTCGGACAGCTCGGCGCGAGCGACCGCGCGCTGGCGCTGGCGGCGGCGATCCTCTTCGCTTTCGGGCTGGTTCCGGGCTTTCCACTCATCGTCTTCTGGGCGCTCGCTGTCCTGGCCGGCCTGCTCGCCTACGCCGCCCGCAAACGCCAGGCGGCCGAAGAGGTTGCGGGTTCTGCTTCGACCCGACGCGAAGCGCCCCGCCCTGTCTCCCCTGGCGGGCGTGTCGTCGACCATATAGCGGGCAGCCTTCCCGGCGCTTCCGGCACGCGCGCTGAAATGGCGCATAGGATCACTTTGACGATCGGAGATGGGCTCGCCGAGCGTCTCCCGCCGCCACTGTTCGCCGAACGGACGGAGGGGCTCGCCGAAGCGATCCTGGAGGACCTTGGCATTCGCGTTCCGGTGATCGGCCTGCTCACGGAGGCGCGTGTCGCGCCGGCTGAGTTTCGCATCGATTTCGAGGGCGTGCCGGTAGTCGAGGGTGCTCTCCTGCTCGACCACCTCATGGTCTGGGACGAAATCGTCGATCTCGGCATCATGTCGATCCCCTATGTGACGCAGCCGGACCTCCTGGGGCTGAAGCTCGTCTGGATCGAACGGTCCCATGCGGCGGCTCTCGACGCTGCCGGTGTCGGCTATTGCGAGCCGGCAGACGTGGTGATGACGCTCGTCGAGCGCGTCCTGCGCCGCTATGCGCCGGATTTCATCGATGCGCAGGAAACGCGTGCGCTGCTCGGCCGGCTGGAAGAGACCTATGGCGATCTGATCAAGGAGGTGCTGGAGGCCGTATCGGTGCAGAGGCTTGCCGACGTGCTTCGCAGGCTGATCGAGGAAGATGTCCCGATCACCAATATGCGCATCATTCTCCAGACGATGGCCGAACGCGCGGCGCACGTCCAGAACCTGCAGGCGCTTACCGACAATGTGCGGGCGAGCCTCGGGCGGCAGATCTGCTTCCGTCTTGCCGACAACAACAGGATCGTTTCGGCCTATCTCCTGACACGGCCGTTCGAAGAGGAGGTGCGAGCGGCGATCGAGAAGAATACCGGTCCGGCCGGCGCTGTTCCGGAGCGCCTCGCGGCACCGATCCTCGAGGAACTCAAGAAGCGGCAGGAGACGGCGGATGCGCAGTCGCGCACCGCGATCCTGACGTCGATGGATCTTCGTCGGCACATCCGAAACCTTCTGATGCGCCACGACGTCCATATGGCGGTTCTGTCCTACCAGGAAATCGCTGCGGAGTTCAGCGTCCAATGCCTTGGCTATATCGCGCTTCCGGTCACCGGCGTACCGGAACTCGAAGGCGCCGGTCGCGCATGAACTCGCCAATGGACACCATCGAAAAAGATCCATGTCTCGCTTGCGCGGGGGCGCGGGGTGAGGGGAACGAATAGGGAGTGGAATGTTAGTTTTGCGAAGCCTTCGCTTCATCGCGGCGGGGAAACTCTTTCTGTTTATCTTGCTGACCGTGCTTGCGGTCCATTGTCAGCTGCGCTCGGCGAGCGCGCAGGTGAAGGTCGACGCCATAAACGGCCAGGTTCTGGAGCTCACGGTCGGGGAAGGCACGATCCTGCGTTTCGACGAACCGGTCGAGTCGGTCTTTCTGGCCGACACGACGATCGCCGACGTGCGCGTCGTCTCGCCCGGCGTCGTCTATATCTACGCGACGAAGATCGGCGACACCAATCTGATCGCGCTCAGCGCCGATCAGAGCACGCGCGGCACCGTGCAGGTTCGCGTCAGCGGAAATCCGCGAGCCGCGGAACAGTCGGCCCTGGCGCTGCAGCCGACCACCAGGGTCGATATAAGCCTGTTCGGTGGGCAGTATGTCGGCACAGGCCAAACCCGCAATGTCGGCGAAGCGATGGACATGGAGAACGTCCTTCAGAGCTATTCAACATCCGACAAGCCGGCGCTCAACAACACGACGATTGCCGGAACGAACCAGGTCAATATTCGCGTCCGCTTCGCCGAAGTCGCCCGCAACGAGCTGACGCGCTTCGGCATCGATTGGAGCGTCTTCGTCAACAGCGGATCCTTCTCCTTCGGCATCGTGCGGACCGGCGGCGCCAGCAATGAAGACGACACCGGGATTACCATCGGTGCGAGGGGCGACCATGTGAATGTCAACGTCCTACTCGACGCGCTGCAGGCGAACGGCATCTTGACCATCCTCGCGGAGCCCAACATCACCGCCGTCACCGGCCAGACCGCCAGCTTCCTGGCGGGCGGTGAGATACCGGTGCCGGTGCCGGTCGGCGACGATCAGATCGGCATCGAATACAAGCAGTTCGGCGTCTCGCTCCAATTCACCCCGACGCTGCTGCCGAACAACCGCATCGCCTTGCAGGTGCGTCCCGAGGTCAGCAGCGTTTCACAGGACAGCGTCGTTTCGATCGGCGGATTGGTGGTGCCGTCGCTGCGCATCCGCCGGGCGGACACGACCGTCGAGGTTGGCAGCGGCCAGACCTTCGCGATCGCTGGCCTTTTCCAACGGCAGGAATCGCAGACGCTGAACAAGACGCCCGTCGTCGGCGACGTGCCGATCCTCGGCGAGTTGTTCAAGTCAAAGCGGTTCCAGCGCAATGAGACAGAACTCGTCATCCTAATTACCCCATACCTCGTGTCGCCCACCTCCGAGCGAAACATGAAAACGCCGCTGGACAGCCCCTCTGGTGCCATTACCTCGCCGCGCAAGAAGGCGAAGCCGGCGCTCAACCATGGATACGGCTTCTATGTTGAATGATCTTCCTTCGGGAAGGGCGAAGGCCCGCGCGACACTGATCGCAGTCCTGCTCATCTCGGCGGGCTGCAGCGGTTCGCATCCGCAACCCTATTCTCCCAACTACAGCTATCTCTCGATGCACGGCGCCCCGCCGGCGAAAGGCGGGCTCGTTCGTAAAGGCTACGATACGACCGCGACCCAGACGCTGGTGCCGGATGCATGCATTACACCCGATACCGCCGACCAGCCGCTCTATCTGCCGTCCGGCTGCGCTAACAACCTCAATCTGCAGTTGATGGCGCAGGACCAGAGGCATCTGCTCAAGGGTCGCGAAATGGGCCCGGCCATGGCAGCGCCCGTGGCGCGCGCCGCGAAGAACTACATCGATCGCTACGGGGCAGGTAACCACCGCAACGCGGCCAATGAGACGGGGGTAGAATGAAGGCGTGTTCGTTTCTGAAATCCGGCCGCCGCCGGCACGCTGTGGGGCGGGGGATCGGCGCTGTCGTTGCGCTTCTGGCGCTTTCTGCCTGCACCACGGTTCCTGCCGACAAGGAGAAGGACAAACCGGCGAGCGCCCAGACAAAGCTGTTGAGCATCGCCCAGAGCATCGAAGCGAAGGGCGAAAGCGCGACGGCATTGGCGCTTTACGAGCGCGCCGCTGCCAACGCGCCGAATGATGCAGCGATGCGCGTCCAGCTCGGCAATGCGCGCCTCAAGGCAGGCGACGCCGAGGGGGCTGAGGAAGCCTTCCGCGCCGCCCTCGAGATCAATCCCAGGGACGCGGACGCTCTTCTGGGGCTCGGCACCGCTCAGTTGCAGAAGGGAGAGGCGGAATCGGCGGTGCGAAGCCTGGCACCGGCCGCCGAGGCGTTGAATTCGGTGGTGGCGTACAACCGGCTGGGAACGGCGCTTGTCTTCAGCGGTAACGGAGGGGCGGCGGAGGGAGCCTTTTCAAAGGCGCTGTCGCTGCAACCCTCCAACCTCGATACCACGACAAATCTTGCGCTTGCCGAAGCCCTCTCGAACAACCTGACGCAGGCGGTAACGCATATGACGAGCGTGGTGGGCTCGCCGCTCGCCGAACGGCGGCATTTCGTCAACTACCTGATCGTTCTCACCATGGCCGGCGAAACGGAAAAGGCGCGCTCTGTCGCCGTGCCCGAGATGTCTGCGAGGCAGAAAAGCCAGATCCTGGCGAAGGCGGCCAAGCTGCGCTCCATCCCGGACGTCGCCAAGCGTGCGCAGGAAATCGGTCTGCTGGCGTCGTCCAAGGATGACGGCGTCACGTGAGCGAAACAAGCGAGGAGAAGACGCTTCCCGCTTCCGAAAAGAAGATCCGGGATGCGCGCCGGAAAGGCCAGGTGCTGCACAGCCCGGACATGGTCTCGGGTATCGTCGTCCTGTTCTCCACCTTGTTTCTCTTCTACGTCGCACCGAATCTGCAGATGAAGATCGACCGGCTCCTGGACGAGGCGTCGCATATCTACGAGCGCCCCTTCGCCGATGTCTGGTACCGGCTGAGCACCATTGCCGCCGACGCGCTTTGGACGACGGTACTTCCCATCCTCGGCATCACGATCATCGCCATTCTCGCCACCAATGTCGCGATCACTAAGGGCTTCGTCTTCTCGGCCAAACCGATCGAACCGGATTTCAACCGCATCAATCCGGCATCGGGGCTGAAGCGGATCGCCTCGCTGAAGAGCGTCGTCGATTTCGGCAAGGCGCTGTTCAAGATCGTTGCGCTCTCCATCGCCTTTGCCGTCGTCTTTCATGCCGGGCTGGGGTCGCTGTTCCAGTCGCCGACGTGCGGCTTCGCCTGCCTGCATGCGACGTCGCTCTCCATGCTGAAGACCATCACCTTCATAGCGATCGCCGCTTTTGTCGTCATGGGCGTGGTCGATGTCTTCCTGCAGCGCTGGCTGTTCATGCGCGAAATGCGGATGACCCGGTCAGAGAGCAAACGCGAACACAAGGACACGGAAGGCGATCCGCTCATAAGACAGGAGCGCCGCAAGCTGGCGCGCCTCTTTGGAACGACGAGGACTGGACTTGCGAGTGCCGTGCTACTGATTGGCGAAGACCGGTCGGTGTCGGTCGGCATTCGCTATGTCCGCGGCGAAACGCCCGTGCCGATCGTCGTCTGTCGCGCCGTCGGCGCGGCGGCGTCCTCGATGAGAGCGCAGGCGAGAAGTCATGGAATTCCCTTCATGGCCGACGCGGAGCTCGCCGCCGAGCTTAGCAAGACACCCGTCGGGGCGCCGGTTCCTGACCGGCTCTTCCAGGAGGTGGCGAATGGCCTGGTGGCCAATGGTTTGATTTGAACGCTCGCAACGTCCGAGGAGACTTCACATGTCGGATTTGCCGCCGAGGAGGCAATGCCTGAAGCCGCTGCTTTTTATCCTTCTTTTGACGTCGACCGCCACGCATGCGACGGCAGGCCAGCCCTCGCCGCCGATCCTCGACAAGAAGAACAAGAGGATCTGGATCGACAGCGGCTATATCGAGTTCCTGATGTCGCCGCCGGCCTACCCGCCGCGCCACGCCCGGGGGGCGTTGGTCACTCCGGATGGGGGCGCGTTCATGCCGCGGCAATTGGTGGAATACCGCACCCAGGAGGCGCCCGGAACGATCATCATCGATACGAGCCGCTACGCCCTCTATTACATCCAGCCGCATGGAAAGGCCCTGCGCTACAGCGTCGGCGTCGGGCGCGAAGGCTACGGCTGGCACGGAACCGAAGTGGTGAGCGGAAAACGCGCATGGCCGGAGTGGCGCCCGCCCGCCGACATGCGCGCCAGGCGCCCGGAGCTTCCGGCCTACGTGGCCGGCGGCGTCGACAATCCGCTTGGCGCGCGCGCCATCTACCTCGGCGAGACGCTTTACCGCATCCACGGCTCGAACGAACCGGAAAGCGTCGGCCGATCCTCTTCCTCGGGATGTTTTCGCATGACGAATGACGACGTCATCGATCTTTACGAGCGGGTCAAGGTCGGCGCGAAGGTGATCGTGCCGTAGCGCCGGCTCCAGTCTCCAGCGAGAGGGATGAGCGAAAGTAGGGGGGTGCCGGAGCGAAAGTAGGGAGGCCGCGGCGCGGCGTTTGGCGCTAAGCGAGAGGGACACGTGCCGAGGATCACGTGGCCATCGATAGTTAGAGCGGGAGGCGGGCGGGAAACCGCGCATACTTTTCCTCATCCCGCTTAGTCCAGACATCGCGGGAGGATAACGTGATACGCCTATTGCTGCTGGCGCCCTATATCGGGCTGCTATGGGTACCCTTCTATAACTTCGAGGAGCCGAAGCTCTTCGGCTTTCCCTTCTTCTACTGGTACCAGCTTGCCTGGGTGCCGCTGACGTCGTTGCTGACCTATTTGGTCTACAGGAGCGTGCGTCATGACGGCTAACATCGACATGCCGGCGCTCGCCGTCTTCATTTTCTTCTTCGTGCTCGTCACGGCCATGGGCTTCTTCGCTTCGCGCTGGCGCCGGGCGGAATCGCTCGATCACCTGGACGAATGGGGCCTCGGCGGCCGCAAGTTCGGCACCTGGATCACCTGGTTCCTCGTCGGCGGCGACTTCTACACCGCCTACACGGTCATCGCCGTGCCGGCGCTGGTCTATGCGATCGGCGCCTACGGTTTCTTCGCCCTGCCCTACACGATCATCGTCTATCCGCTGGTTTTTGCCGTCATGCCGCTCTTGTGGAAGGCAGCGAAGGAGCGCGGCTACGTGACGGCCGGTGACGTGGTCCGCGGCACCTACGGCTCGCGTGCGTTGGAGCTTGCCGTCGCTTCCACCGGCGTGATCGCGACGATGCCCTATATCGCGCTGCAGCTCATCGGCATGGAAGTAGCGATCAAGGCGCTGGGCTTGACCGGCGAAATGCCGATCATCCTCGCCTTCCTGGTGCTGGCGCTCTACACCTATTCGTCCGGCCTGCGGGCGCCGGCGCTCATCGCCTTCGTCAAGGACATCATGATCTATATCGTGGTGCTCGCGGCGATCATCGTCGTTCCCTCCAAGCTCGGCGGCTACAGCGCCGTCTTCGCGGCGGCGGATGCGGCCTTCGAGGCGAAGGGCAAGGGCGGCATCCTGCTCGATCCCACGCAGCTCGTCCCCTATGTGACGCTTGCACTCGGCTCGGCCCTTGCCGCCTTCATGTATCCGCACACGCTGACCGGCATCTTCGCCTCGTCTGGCGCCAATACGATCCGCAAGAATGCGGTGCTGCTGCCCGCCTATACGCTGCTTCTCGGCCTGCTCGCCCTGCTCGGTTATATGGGCCACGCTGCCGGGCTTCAGCTCCAGAGCAACAACGACGTCGTCCCGACCTTGTTCAAGACTCTGTTCCCGGGCTGGTTTGCAGGCTTCGCCTTCTCGGCGATCGCCATCGGCGCGCTCGTCCCGGCGGCCGTCATGAGCATCGGCGCGGCGAACCTCTTCACGCGCAACTTCTGGAAGGTCTGGGTCAACCCTGAAGTCACGGCCGCCGGCGAGGCGCAGGTCGCCAAGATCACCTCGATGCTCGTCAAGGTGGGGGCGCTTCTCGCCATCCTGCTGCTGCCGACCCAGTTCGCGCTCGACCTGCAGCTGCTCGGCGGCCTGTGGATCCTGCAGACGCTGCCGGCTCTCGTCTTCGGCCTCTACACGAGCTGGTTCCGGGCTCCGGCGCTGCTTGCCGGCTGGGCGGCTGGGTTCATCGGCGGTTCGGCTCTCGTCTGGTCGGATGGGCTGAAGCCGCTGCATGCCCTCGCCTTCGATGGGATGACGGTCTCGGTCTATACCGGACTGCTGGCGCTGGCGCTCAACGTCACCGTGGCGGTGGTCGTCAACCTCATCGTGCCGGCGAAAGAGACCGCCGACGATGACCTCACGGTCGCCGAGGCCGACTCGCGAAGCTAAGTCCAAGGGGCCGGCCGGATCAGGCCGGCCCCTTGCCGATTGCTCCATTCGCCGGTGCCGGCTTTCGCGCGTCGCGTTGCCATTCGGCGGGCGATATGGCAATGAACCAATAGCGGCGCCGAAGGGTATGCCGCGCTACAGCGACGCGCGTCTGACCAGATCCGTAAAGGCGCTGTAGCACTTTGAATTGCTGCATGATTTTGTCCTTAAGTCGGTTGCGACCTATGGGGTCATGCAGTTGGGCAGCGAGGTGCCATGCCCGGTTGGGTCGTCCTCTCCGTTTCTACAGCCTATGTCGTTATCCTGTTCCTGATTGCCTGGTGGACGGATCGGCAAAGTGCGGGCCGCCGTTTGCCGGTGCCCACCGAGTGGATGGCTGCGCTCGGCTATTCGCTGACGCTCGCCGTCTACAACACGTCCTGGAGCTTCTACGGTTCGGTCGGTCGGGCCCTGAGCGGCTTCGATTTCCTGTCGATCTATATCGGCCCCACTCTCATTCTCATCTTCGGGCAGCGGCTGATCGCGAAGATCGTCACGGTCGCGAAGAGCCAGAACATCACCTCGATCGCCGACTTCATCGCGGCGCGATACGGCAAGAGCCAGGTGCTCGCCGCGCTCGTCACCATGGCGGCTCTGCTTGCCGTGCTGCCCTATATAGCGCTGCAGTTGAAGGCGGTCGGCACGAGCTTCGACATTCTGACCTCGCCGGCAGTCGCTCCCGAAGGCGTCCGGCCGATCCGCGGCGACAGCACGTTCGCCGTCGCCGCCTCGATGGCGCTCTTCGCCATCATGTTTGGCGTGCGGCATATTCATGCGAGCGAGCATCATCGGGGGCTGATGGCGGCGATCGCCTTCGAGAGCCTGGTCAAACTTTCGGCCTTCGTCATCGTGGCGCTTTTCATTATCTTCGGCATGTTCGACGGCCTCGGTGACCTCGTCGCCCGCGCACAGGCGGATCCGCGCATGGAGTCCTTGCTGGCGCCGGACTTTTCCGATCCGACCTGGATATCGAACACCATCATCGCCGCGATCTCATTTCTCTGCCTTCCGCACATGTTTCATGTCGCGGTGGTAGAGAACAAATCTCTGTCGCAGGCGCGCGCGGCTGCCTGGCTCTATCCCGCCTATCTGCTCGTCTTCAGCGTCCTGATGGTGCCGATCGCCATAGCCGGCATTGCGCGCTTTGCCGATACGGTAAACCCCGACACCTTCGTGATCTCGCTGCCGCTTGCGGCCGACGCGCCCATGATGGCGCTGGTCGCCTTTCTGGGCGGCTTCTCGGCGGCGACCGGCATGGTGATCGTCGCCTCGGTGGCATTGAGCACGATGCTCTGCAACGACGTCATTGTTCCTTTGCTGCTGCGCTCGCGCCTAGTCGGCCGTTCCGGCGCAATTTGGCCGTCGCCGTCGGCACTGCTGCTGGTACGGCGGATCTCCGTCGCGGCCATTCTGTTGCTCGCCTACATGATGAACCGCCTGGTCGACCAGGCCTATCCGCTGACCGTCATCGGGCTTCTCTCCTTCGTTGCGATCGCCCAGTTCGGCCCCGCCTTTCTGGGCGGGTTGCTGTGGCGGCGCGCCAGGGGCGCGGGGGCGGGCGCAGGCATTGTCGTCGGTTTCGCCTTCTGGATCTATACGCTGCTCGTCCCCTCGATTGCCCCGCTCGTGCCCGCCGTCGACGACCTTGTCGCCAACGGACCGTTCGGGCTCGTCTGGCTCAAGCCGCAATCGCTCTTCGGCATCGCAGACCTCGATCCGATCTCGCATGCGACGCTCTGGAGCCTTGGTGCCAATCTCGCCGTCTTTGCGGCCTTGTCCTTGCTGGCCGATCGTTCGCCGCTCGAGCGTCTCCAGGCGGAGGCCTTCGCCGAGGGAATCCCGGCGCATCAGCCCCCGCTGGCCTCCTTGCCGCTCGTCACGCGCCTTGACGACCTGAAGACGCTCGCCGCTCGTTTCGTCGGACCCGAGCACAGCGTTTCCGCCTTCGAAGACTTCGTGGAACAGCGTCGCTCACGACATGACGGACTTGCCGACATGGAAGCGGTGCGGTTCACGGAGAACCTTATCGCCGGCGCGCTCGGCGCGGCGTCGGCGCGTGTGGTGATGGCCGCAGCGCTTGAAAGCCGCTCGCTGTCGCGCAAGGCAGCCGTGGGGATGCTGGACGAGGCATCACAGGCGCTGCATTTCAATCGCAAGCTCCTGCAAGGGGCGCTCGAAAGCGTGCCGCAGGGCATCTGCGTGTTCGACGCGAACCTCGCCATCGAGGCGTGGAACGGCCGGTTCCTGACGCTGCTCGACCTGCCGAAACACCTGATCCGCGTCGGCCTGCCGCTGACCGACCTCGTCGACTTCAACCGCGAGCGCGGTGAATACGACGCCGAGGACCTCAAGGCATTGCTCGTCAACCGGGATCTCGCCACGCAATCCTGGCCCTATGTCTACGAGCGCAAGCGGCCGGACGGCATGGTGCTGGAGATCGCCTATGATCGCATGGCGGAGGGCGGCTACATCTCGACCTACATGGATGTGACCGAGCGGCATCGGGCCGCGGTCGGTCTGCGCCGCGCCAACGAGGAACTGGAGCGACGTGTCCAGGAGCGGACGCAGGCGCTCGAGCAGGCCAAGGCCGAGGCCGAGCGCGCCAATATCGGCAAGACCCGATTTCTCGCCGCGGCAAGCCACGATCTGCTCCAGCCGCTGAACGCGGCGCGGCTCTATCTGGCGGCGCTTGACGAGAGCCTGCGCCTGAAGCCCGAAAAAGCCGAAAAAGACCTGCGGACAGAGGAGCGGGCGCTTGCGAAGAACGCGGCGGCTGCGCTTTCATCGACGGAGCGGCTGCTCGACGAGCTGCTCGACATCTCGTCCTATGATTCTGGTGCGGTGCGGGCGCAGCCCGTCGATTTTTCGGTCGGCTCGCTTCTCGCCCAACTCGAGCTGGAATTTTCCGCCCTTGCGCGCCAGCGCGGCCTCACGCTCAAGGTCGTTTCCTCCGCGCTTTCGGTCCGGACCGACCCGCAGCTCCTGCGTCGAGTGCTGCAAAATCTTCTCTCGAACGCCTTACGCTACACGCCCAAGGGAAGGGTTCTGTTGGGTTGCCGGCGGCGAAAGGACGGCCTGCGCATCGAGGTCCGCGACACGGGCATCGGCATCGCGCCGGAGCGGCAGAAGGAGATTTTCGAGGAGTTTCGCAGGCTCGACACGGGCGAAGAGCGGGAGAAGGGGAGCGGCCTCGGCCTGGCGATCGTCGAGCGCATCTGCCGCTTGCTCAATCTTCCCCTGGAAGTGCGCTCCCGCCCAGGCCACGGAACGTGCTTCGTCGTTACCGTTCCGATCGCGTTGGAAGGTGCAGCGGTCGCCGCTTCGGAAAAGGCCGCCGCGCCCTCGGTGGTGAGCCATGCCGCGCTCACCGTGCTCTGCGTCGACAATGACGAAACGATACGAGAAGGGCTCGCTGCCTTGCTCTCCCGCTGGGGACACCGGCCGATTGTCGCGAGCGGCGAGAGAGCGGCGCTTGCCAATTGCAACGGCCAGGTGCCAGATCTGGCGCTCGTCGATTACCATCTCGACGGCACGACCGGCGTCGAGGTGCTGGGCGGGCTGCGGAAGCACTGGGGCC
This sequence comes from Sinorhizobium shofinae, assembly GCA_001704765.1. Classification (GTDB taxonomy): domain Bacteria; phylum Pseudomonadota; class Alphaproteobacteria; order Rhizobiales; family Rhizobiaceae; genus Sinorhizobium; species Sinorhizobium shofinae. Next base: position 59,937 of record MBFK01000059.1, on the reverse strand, counting down.
GGGAGATTATGGGCCTGGTGATTACCGCGGACCGCAGTGAGGAGGTCAGCGCGAAGGCGAAAGCCCTCGGCTGCGAGGTCATGGCGAAGCCGGTGAAACCGGCCGCCTTGAGACGATATCTGGATGCCGTCGCCCTGCTCAAGGGCGCCGGGCTGCAGGGGGAGGAAGAACATGAGCACGCGCATCGTCATTGCGGATGATCATCCGATGGTCCAGGCAGCCTTGCGCAGCGCTCTCGTCGCAGTGCTGCCGGACCTCGAACTGATCGCATGCCGGTCGGTCGATGAGGTCCTCGAGGTTCTGTCGGGCGATCGGCACGAGGTGGACCTCGTCCTTCTCGACTTGACCATGCCCGGCACGGACGGCTTTGCTGGACTGTTCCTGCTGCATGCCCATTATCCGACCCTTCCGGTGGCGATCGTCTCGGCCAAGCAAGACGCGGCGACGATCCAGAAGGCGATCACCTTCGGTGCTTCCGGCTATATCCCGAAGTCGCTGGACCTGCCGGAAATGGCGAGTGCGATCCGCTCCATTCTTGAGGGCGAAATATGGACGCCGCCGCGCTTCGGGGCCGAGGCGGCCGATCCGGATGCGGCGATGAGCGCCCGCCTCGCCTCGCTGTCGTCGCAGCAATTGCGCATTCTGACGAAGATCATCGAGGGCAAGCTCAACAAGCAGATCGCCGGCGAGATGGACATCGCCGAGCAGACCGTGAAGGTGCATGTCTCGGCGATCCTCAAGAAGCTCAGCGTCGTCAGCCGCACCCAGGCGGCGGTGATGTGTGAACGGCTGCTCTCGACCAGTGCTCGCGACCTCGGCTAGGAGCCTCCGGCCTCGGCACATATCGCCCATGGCTGCGGTGAACCCGAAGACTGTCATCCGTGTACTTCATCAGCAGCTGACGCCGGGAGCTGCGACGCCCAGGAGTTTTGCCGCACCGGCGATCGTGCCGGTGACCATGAGAGCGCGGATACATCGATCTGTCGCAAAGTCAGCATGAACGCCTCCCATGCCTCCAACGGAACGAGGGGAGGTTTCAGGCGCCGTAGAAACCAATCATTCAGTTGGCCCGGCAGTTGTAGGTACCAAATGGCCCGGCTCAATGCCGGTTGACGGTGTCATAGAGGCGCTGCTGGGCGGTCTCGATGGACATGCTTTCGTCGTTGAAGAACGCGGCCAGTACGCCGATCCAGCCCTCCGACATCTGCGTGGGCATGGCCATCGAGTGCGCGCTGACACCGCTTTTCTCGGCGATCTTCTCCAGGCCGAGCCGGCCGCAACGGTCGAGCCCGCTCGGATCGACGTCGGTGCGTACCGGCAGGGATCCCTTGAAACGGCTGAATACGACCTGGTTGTCGCGATCGAGCACCATGCGTGCGAAGGCTCGCTGCGCCTCGGCGGCGTCTTCCGGCGGGCTCATCCCGCAGGAGCGAAGGGGGAAAGGGCCCAAGCCTTTCTTGGGATCGACACCCCGAGGGGTCGTGAAATATCGTCCCTCGGTTGCATTGGCGATCGCAGTCGCAATCACTATCCAACCGGCCTTGAGTAAACAAACGCTTAAATACAACGCAAGCCAAACAGATTGCGCGGAAAGTGGACACCTTGATGCAGAAAGTGGATAGGACCAGTGCTCGGGTCCGAACCTGAATTTGGTTCACCTATGGAACTGCCCGCAACTGGCGCGCCCGAACGGCGTCGTTCCTAAATTGCGTTGCCACCAAAGCGCCGGCCATCTAATCAGAGGTCCAAGGTCGTGTCGTAAGAGGGAAAAGATATAGTGATGGCCTATTTGCTGGTATTCCTCGGTGCCGGACTGGGCGGGGCGATGCGCCATGGAGTCAATCAGTTCGCCGCTCAGGCCCTGGGTGTTGCTTTCCCCTTTGGCACCCTGGCGATCAACGTCGCCGGTTCCTTCGCGATGGGCCTGCTTGCCGAATACCTCGGCTTGCGCAGCCAGCTGCCTCAGGATGTGCAGCTGTTCCTGGCGACGGGCGTGCTCGGGGGGTTCACGACCTTTTCGACCTTCTCGTTCGACACGATCAGCCTCTGGGAGCGCGGCGAGTGGGTGGCCGCGGCAATCTACGCCGCTTCCTCCGTGGTCTTTTCGCTTCTCGGGTTGCTTGCTGGCCTAGTGCTCGTCCGCTTGCTCACGGTCGGCCAGGCGGCGTGATGCCGCGGCATGAATTTTAGAGACATCTTTTATAGCAAGCGGACTTATTCACCATTTCGAATCTGAGGCCGCCGGCAGCGCGATCGCAGGACCCCTGGAGTGTCGCCTCAGGGCATTCAGTTAGTCGAGGCGAAGCGGCAGGTTCCATCTGCCATCGAGCCTCACTTCGATGCGGCCGGGCGTGCCCACTTCGAGGGCGCCGCACAGGCTGCCGGTGGTGACGATCTCTCCGGCGCGGAGTGTGTCTTGCGCCCTTTGCCTTTCGTTGGCCCAGCCGACGAGCCAGGCGAGCACGTCGCCTGCCGGGTGGTGGGCCTCGCCTGCGAAGAGCGAGGCTCCGTCGAGGCTCACTTCGAGGCTCCGTCCCTCCACGCCGTCGAGAAGATCGCGCGGCAGTTCAGGCCCGAGCGCATAACCCGCATTGCCGAGACGGTCGGCGAGGAAGAGCAGAAACGGGGCCTTGCCGCCTTCCTCGATACGGCTGTCGAGCACCTCGACCCCGAGATGGACCGCGCCGATGGCGGCGATCACCGCGTCTCGGCTGTAGCCGGCCTCTCGCGGCGGCAGGCTCGAGGCAAGACGGAAGCCGATCTCCGGCTCGACGCGCAGGCCCTTCCGCCAGCGAAAGGTGACAGGCTGCGCATCCGGCCCGGCGATCGCGATCGGCGAGAGGCGGCCGGCGACGCCGACGCCTTCGGGCGAGCGCGCCACCTTGTATCCCGCGGCGGGTACGTCATCGGGCGCGACGAACTCGGCCTGCACGGCGATCGCCTCGGCAATGGTGTCGGGAACCGGCAACTGCGCGGCGGCGATGCGATCTTTTGCGGTGGCAAAACGCTGGGCGAGATGGGCGGGCTCGAAGGAGCGTGAGGCGTGGGGCATGATGATATTCCTGCGTTGGGGTTTGGATGAGGAAAAGTGTCCGCCGTTTTCCGCCCGCGTCCCCGCTCTGACTTCTTAGAATCAATCACGATGAACTTAGGTCGATCCGACCTAAGTTCATCGTATTTTAGTTCAGGCGGAACGGGCGGCGGCACCGGTCGATGCCCGCAGGATGAGGCGGCTTTCGAGCGGCGGCGGCGGCGGGGGCTGCCGGCCGGCAAGGCAGGCCAGCAGATAATCCGCCGCCCGCCGTCCGATCTCGGCATTGTCGACGCGCATGGTGGTGAGCGGCGGATCGGTCTGTTCCGCCATCGCCACGTCGTCAAAACCGGTGATGGAGAGTTCTTCCGGCACGCCGATGCCGAGCGCCCGCGCCTCGATGAGCGCGCCGATCGCTAGCGCGTCGTTGCCGCAGACGACCGCCGTCGGACGGGGCCCCGGGGCTTCCATGATCGAGCGCAGGCTCTGCCGGCCGAAGGCAATGCTCACCGGCCCCTCGCGCACGTGCTGGGGCCTCAGCGCCACACCTTCTTCGGCAAGCGTCGTGCGCAGTCCCTCGAGCCGCGCCAGGACGCGGTCGTTGTCTATGGACGGCTGATGGATCAGCCCGAAATCGCGATGGCCGAGTTCGAGCAGGTGGCGGGCGATCCGCCGGAAGGCGGCGGCATTGTCGAAACCGACGCTCGGGTGAGGGGAGCCGGGCCGATGCGAATAGGTGACGACATAGGGAACGCCGCGCCCCGCGATCGTCTCGAAAAAACCGGGGCGGTGTGATTCACCGACGACCGCCAGCGCTTCGACGCCGCGCGCCAGCATGATGCGCACCTGGTTGGCGGCCTGGTCGGCGTCGTAGTTCGAACAGCCGATCAGCACCGTGACGCCGTCTGCGGACAAGCGCGTCTGCAAGGCGCCGACCTGCGAAGCGAAGACGTCGTTGTCGAGCGTCGGAATGAGGACCCCGGCAAGCCAGGTGCGGCGGCTCGCGAGCGCCGCGCCGGCCGGGTGCGGCATCCAGCCAAGCTCGGCTGCGGCCTTCAGCACCTTTTCGCGAATTTCCGGCGCGACCTTCTCCGGCGCATTGAAGGCGCGCGACACCGTGGCGGTCGAAACGCCGGCGAGCGCCGCCACGTCGAGGGCGCGAGCCCCCGCATGTCCGTTCCTCTCTCTTCCTCCACGTCCCATGGGAATCGATTCTCCCTCCATCGTTAAAATATGTATACGCTTACACCTGTTTTTCCAGCCCTTTTACATTCCATTTGACACGTCGGTTGAAAGTGCTATGTAAGCGCTTACATCTGATTGGCTTCCGGAGGCGGTCATGTGTTGAGGCGCATGATCGGGACAGCCGTCGTCGGAGGAGGAGCTATCTTGATCGCGATCCGGAAATTCCTGCTGAACCCCGTGCAGTTTCTGCTTGCCGCCTGTCTTGCGGCCATGCTGGTTCTGGTCTTCGGCAATGTCGTCCTGCGCTATGCCTTCAACACCGGCATTTCCGTGTCGGAGGAGCTGTCGCGCCTGCTCTTCGTCTGGATGGTCTTTCTCGGCGCCGCGGTGACGCTGTTCGAGCAGGCCCATCTCGGCGTCGATACGCTGGTCAGGCGCCTGTCACGCAAGGGCCGCCTCGTCTGCTTCGTGCTCTCGAATCTGTTGATGCTCTATACGACCTGGCTGATTTTCTCCGGAACCTGGCAGCAGGCAGGCATCAATCTCGGCATGACGACGCCGGTCATGGGTATCTCCCAGGCCTGGTTCTTCGTGCCGGTGCTGATCTTCACGGCTTTCGCGGCCACCTGGTTCTGCCTTTCGCTCTTGCGTTCGCTGAGCGGGCGGATCAGCGACGAGGAACTGATCGGCGTCCGGGAATCGGAAGAGGATTTCGACATCGCGCAGATACCGCCGGGCAGCGCCCCGCCGCGTTGAGGTTGATGCCCGACGACGTTTCAACGCGCCGCACCGGCGCCTCCGAAAGTTTGCAGCCGCGATCCAAGGGGCGTGGTCTCTTCCCTCCAGTATCGACGGCAAAGGTTGGTCCGCGATGACAATTCTGGTCTTCATCACAGCCCTTCTCGCCGCCATGGCGATCGGCATGCCCATTGCCTATGCGCTCTTGATCTGCGGCGTGGCGCTGATGGTCCAGCTCGCCATGTTCGATCCGCAGATCCTGGCGCAGAACCTCGTCGGCGGCACCGACAGCTTCACGCTGCTCGCCGTTCCCTTCTTCATGCTGGCGGGCGAGGTGATGAATGCCGGCGGGCTGTCGAAGCGGATCGTGGAGCTTGCTCTCACGCTCGTCGGCCATGTGCGCGGCGGGCTCGGCTATGTGGCAATCATCGCCGCTTGTGTTCTCTCCGCCCTCTCCGGTTCGGCCGTCGCCGACGCGGCAGCGCTCGGAGCGCTTCTCGTGCCGATGATGGTTAAGGCCGGCCACGACAAGGCGCGTTCCGCCGGCCTCGTCGCCTCGGCCTCTGTCATCGGACCGATCATCCCGCCGTCGATCGCCTTCATCCTTTTCGGCGTCACCGCCAACCTCTCGATCTCGAAACTCTTCATGGCCGGTATTGCGCCGGGCCTGATGATCGGTGCCGGCCTTGCGGTCGCCTGGTGGCTAATGGTGCGCAAGGAGGAGATCGAGCTAAGGCCGCGCGCAAGCGGGGCTGAGCGGCTGCAGGCGCTGCGCGAAAGCCTCTGGGCGCTGGGCTTGCCGGTGATCATCATCTTCGGGCTGAAATTCGGCCTGTTTACCCCGACCGAGGCAGCCGTGGTGGCCGCCGTCTATTCGATCTTCGTCGCCACCTGCATTTACCGCGAGCTCAGCCTCGGCCAGCTCTACGCCGTCTTCGTCTCCTCCGCCAAGGTGACGAGCGTCGTCATCTTCCTCGTAGCGGCCGCGCTCGTCTCGGCCTGGCTGATCACCATCGCCGATCTGCCTGGGCAGGTGATCGAACTCCTGTCGCCCTTCATGGACAGCCCGAAGCTGCTCATGTTGGCGATCATGATCCTCGTCGTCATCGTCGGCACGGCAATGGACATGGCGCCGACCATCCTCATCCTCGCGCCGGTGCTGGTGCCGGTGGTGCAGGCAGCCGGCATCGACCCGATCTATTTCGGCGTGCTGTTCATCATCAACAATTCCATCGGCCTCATCACGCCGCCGGTTGGCACGGTGCTGAACGTCGTCGCCGGCGTCTCGCGGCTCAACATGGAAACGGTGATCCGGGGCGTCACGCCCTTCATGGTCGCCCAGCTCATCGTGCTGGCGCTGATGATCGCCTTTCCCGAACTTGTCACTTGGCCCGCCGCCTGGCTGGGGCGCTGATTTTCGAAAAAAGTCGCATCGTATCAAGGAGGAAACGATATGCGTAAGACATTGATGGCAGTGATAACCGGTCTGATGCTGGCTTCGGCCGTGCCGCTGACGGCAAGCGCCGAGATCCACGAGCAGACGATCCGCTTCGCCAGCGCCGGCGCCGAAGGCTCGCCGCTCGTCATCGGCCAGCGCAAGTTCGCCGAGATCGTCAAGGAAAAGAGCGGCGGCAAGATCGACGTCAAGGTCTTCCCGGCCGGCATGCTCGGTGGCGATCTTCAGTCGGTGACCGCGCTGCAGGGCGGGCTTCTGCAGATGTCCGTGATGAATGCCGGGCTGATGGCGAGCCTTGCGCCCGACTTCGCAGTGCTCGACCTGCCCTTCCTGTTCGAATCGACCAAGGAAGCCGACGCGGTGATGGACGGCGAGGTCGGCAAGACGTTCGCCAAGGAACTTGAGGACAAGAACCTCGTCGTGCTCGCCTATTGGGAGCTCGGCTTCCGCAACCTCACCAACAGCCGCCGCCCCGTCGAGAAGGTCGACGACATCGAGGGCCTGAAGATCCGCGTCGTGCAGTCGCCGATCTACCTTGAAATGTTCCAGGCGCTCGGCGCCAATGCGGTGCCGATGCCCTTCCCGGAAGTCTATACGGCGCTCGAGACCGGCACGGTCGACGGCCAGGAAAACCCCGCGCCGAGCATCCTGACGGCCAAGCTCAACGAGGTGCAGAAATACATCACGCTGACGCGCCACACCTATAATCCGATGGTCCTGCTTTTCTCGAAACCCCTCTGGGAGAAGCTCGACCAGGAGGAGAAGGACCTGCTGCAGGCAGCCGCCACCGAGGCGGCCGCCTTCCAGCGCCAGCTCTCCCGCGATGCCGATCAGAAGGCGGTCGAAGCGCTTGCCGCCTCCGGCATGACGGTCACCAAGCTGCCACCCGAGGAAATCGCCCGCTTCCGCGAGAAGACCAAGCCGGTTGCCGAAAAATTCGCGGCCTCCGCCAATCCGGACCTCGTCAAGGCGCTCAACGAAACGATCGAGCGGGTGCGCGCCGCAAACTGAGATCTTCGCCCATCGGCATGGAGCGTATTACGGCGCCGTGCGTCCGAACGACGCTCCATGCTTCCCATCCCGTCAAATTCGAGGCTGACTGTCCATGTACACACCCAATCGCCTGAAAGCCCACCTTGCCGCCGGTCATGTCGCGTTCGGATGCTGGGTCGGCGGCGGCTCGCCGACCAATGCGGAAATCCTCGGCCATGCCGGCTTCGATTTCCTGCTCGTCGACCATGAGCATGGCGTCGGCGAGACCAGCGAGATCATCGACACGCTGCGCGCCATCGAGACGACGCCCTCGCCGGCGCTGGTGCGGGTCCCCTGGAACGACCATGTCTTCCTGAAGCGGGTGCTCGATGCGGGCGTGCAATCGGTCATGATCCCCTCGGTCGATACGGCAGAGGCGGCGCTGGCGGCCGTCCGGGCGTGCCGCTATCCGCCGGAGGGCATACGCGGCTATGCGGCCGGGGTGGTACGCGCCTCGACCTTCGGGCTTGAGCCCGACTATATCCACAAAGCCAACGAGAACATGCTGATCGCCGTGCAGATCGAGTCCTATACGGCCGTCGAAAACGCCGAGGCGATCGCCGCAACCGAGGGCGCCGACATCATCTTCATCGGCGTCAACGATCTCGCCGGTTCGATCGGCCGCCTCGAACAGACCGGTCATCCGGAGGTGCGCGAACTGGTTGCCCGGGCCGAGAAGGCAATTCTCGCCTCGGGCAAGATCATGGGGACGGTGCCGAATGCGGGCGCCTCTGTCGCCGAACTGATTGACCGCGGCTATCGCGTCATCGCCGGCCCGCACGACGTGGCGCTGCTGCGTGACGCCGGCCTGGCCGCGATGGCCGAGTACCGGGCGCTGCGGCAGGCAGAGAAAGGCGCCCAACAGGTGGCCTCATCCTCACACCTGCAGAAGTCTTACTGACCGGGCCGTCCGCCGCGGGGTTGCTCCGTTCCGACGGTCTTGGGTCCGTCCAGGACCACCGGGATGGCCCCCGGGCTCTTGCTGCCTGAGGATCGCCAGGGTTGGTGGGCGACCCCGAGGCCGATCCGCTCTGCAGCCCCGCGCTTCGCACTCGTCTCGCTGCGGACGCCAGGAAGATTGCGATAGATTTCCAGATAGTCGCGCGTCATCCGCTCGGTCGTGAAGCGGCGTTCGAAGACCTCGCGCACCTTTCGTCTGTCGAGCCTCAGAACCTCATCCAACCTCTCGACGGCTTCAGCCACCGTGTCGACCAGGTTTCCCGACACGCCGTCTTCGATCACCTCCGGAGCTGAACCATGGCGGAAACCGAGTACCGGCGTGCCGCAGGCCATGGCTTCGATCATCACCAGCCCGAAAGGTTCCGGCCAGTTGATTGGGAAGACGAGCGCTGCCGCATCGCCCAGGAAGTCCGCCTTCTCCTGTTCGTCGATCTCGCCGATGAACTCGACATTCGGATGGCTCGCCACCATGGGCTCGACGACCGCCTCCCAGTAGGCCCGATCCGCCTTGTCCACTTTTGCAGCGATCTTCAAGGTCATGCCGGCCTGTGTGGCGATATCGATCGCTCTGTCCGGACCCTTCTCCGGGGCAATGCGCCCGAGGAAGGCCAGATAGTTGCCACGGGGCTTTTCACGAAACGGTAAGGCCGCCGGGTCGAGGCCGTGATAGACGGTGCCCCTCCAGTTTACGGGCGGTATAGGGCGGCGTTGGGCGTCCGATATGGACACCAAGGGAATGCCCGAAAAGGTTCGATAGAAGGGGAGGAGATCCGGTAGATCGAGACGCGTATGAAGTGTCGTCACGGTCCTGTCGGCGAAGTCACTGATCAGCGGAAAATGCAGAAGATCGATATGGAAGTGCAGGACGTCGAATTCCTGCGCACGGCGCCGGACCTCCTCGAGCATCACGACATGATGGGGAAGGAAGTCAGCGACGTCCGGGTTGAGCCTGAGTGCGACTTCGGAGCAGGGTACCAGCTTGGCACGGGTCAGCGAGTCGCCGCTCGCAAAGAGCGTGACGTCATGGCCGAGCCTGACGAGTTCTTCGGTAAGGCAATGAACTATCCTTTCCGTTCCGCCGTAGAGCTTCGGCGGAACACGTTCTGCTAGCGGGGCGATCTGGGCAATTTTCATTGCTAACTCCTGTGATCGCGCCAAGGAGCGGCGGGGATGCGTTCGCTCAAAATGGCAAGGCGGATCTCACCTGCAACAATAGCCGAGAGCGGCTCTTGTTCCCGCGACGCAGACCTTGGCTGCCTGTGCTTGCGGAGCCAGCCGGGCACTCGCAGAATGGTTGCGCCGCCAGCCGAGAATCCGACCGCGAGCAATTCTCTCGTCTCCGACGCAGAAGGTGAGGACCCGGTTCAAACCCGATCCTGGTTGCGCCGCAGGCATGGAGGAGGCTTCGGAACCTTCCCCTTCGGAGGGACGTTTGCTGCAAAACTCCCGCGAAGGTTTCAAAATGCCGAACGACACAGATCGACCGACCGTTCTCATCACCGGCTCGAGTGGCTTTCTTGGACAGGCAATCGTGCGCGGCCTGAAGGACCGATACCGCGTGATCGGATTGGACGTGGCTGCGCCGAAAGGATCGTCGAATCGCCTGGAGACAATCGAGATCGATCTTACCTCCGATGACAGCGTCGGAAAGGCGGTGGGGGAGGTGCGCAAGCGCAGCGGCGGCCGCGTGGCCTCAGTGATCCATCTCGCCGCCTATTATGACACGACGGGCAAGAACGACCCGAAATATGACGCAGTCAATATTCAGGGCACGCGCCGGCTGATTGCGGCGCTCAACGCCTTGGAGACTGAGCAATTCATCTTTGCCAGCACGTTGCTGGTGCATGCGCCGAGCCCGCGCAAAGGAGTGCGGATCAACGAGGACTCGCCGCTCGAGCCTTCCTGGGCCTATCCTCAGTCGAAGGCAGAGACCGAAGCTATGATCGCCAAGGAGCGCCGCCAGATCAAGACGGTGATCCTGCGGCTCGCCGGCGTCTATGACGAGGATTGCCGTGCCGCCTTCATCGCCCAGCAGATCGCCCGCATCTTCGAGCGGGTGCCGACCGCCTATCTGTTCACCGGCGATCTCGAGGCGGGACAGCCCTATTTGCACAAGGACGACCTGGTCGAAGCCGTCGTGCGCACCGTCGACCGGCGCGCCGAATTGCCGGACGAGACCGTGATGCTGGTCGGCGAGGAGGAAACGCTTTCCTACGGGGAACTGCAGAAGCGCATCGGGCGGCTTCTCCATGGCGAGGACTGGCACACCTTCGTCCTGCCAAAGGGTCTCGCCAAGACGGGGTCATGGATGCAGACGGAGGTGCTCGATCAGGAGAGCGACATCAAACCGTGGATGATCGAGAATTCGGACGACCATTTCGAGATCGACATTTCCCGCGCCCGGACCCTGATCGGCTGGGAGCCAAAACACAGCCTCGCCCGCACCCTGCCGGAGATGATCCGGCGCCTCAAGCAGGATCCGACCGACTGGTACGAGAAGAACAAGCTCGAAGCCTCGATCGTTGCAGCTTCGGAGCCGGAGATCGAGCAGGCGAAAAGACGGCTCGAAGCACCGCTGGAGCGCAGCAACATGGAGGTCGAGGCCGCCGTGAAGGGCCATCGGCTTCGCACACTCTGGGCGCCCCTTGTGAACGTCGCGCTGGGGCTGTGGCTTGTCGCCTCGCCGATGACGCTCGGCCTTTTCGATCCTGTCGTCGCCCCGCCACCGCCCGCCCTCGGGCACGAGATCGCGTCGGCCGACATCCGCAATGCGCGTCTCGGTATGAGCGAGATCGCGTCGGGATTGCTTGTCGTGGTCTTTGCGCTTCTCGGGATGTATCGCCGCTGGTCCTGGGCGCAATGGATCACGGCGGGTCTCGGCGTCTGGGTCATGCTTGCGCCGCTGGTCTTCTGGACGACCAGCGCTGCCGCCTACGCCATCGACACGCTTGCCGGCCTGCTGATCCCGGTCTTCGCCGTCATGATCGCGCCGACGCCTGGCATCAGCAGTCGAGCGCTCGCGGCGGATGACGACCGACCGCTCGGCTGGAGCTATTCCCCCTCCGCCTTCACGCAGCGCATTCCGATCGTGGCGCTCGCCTTTGTCGGCCTGTTCGTCTCACGCTACCTTGCCGCCTTTCAGATGGGGCATATCGACGGCCTCTGGGACCCCTTCTTCGACCCGGGCGAGGCTCCCGTCCGCAATGGCAGCGAAGCCGTGGTGACGTCGTGGGTATCCAAGGGCTTTCCGATCGCCGATGCCGGCGTCGGCGCCTTTGCCTATGCGCTCGACATCCTCGCCGGCGCGATCGGCGATCAGCGCCGCTGGCGCACCATGCCGTGGATGGTGCTGCTCTTCGGCCTGCTTATCATCCCGCTCGGCATCGTCAGCGTCTCCTTCATCATCATCCAGCCGCCGCTGATCGGCGCGCTTTGCACGCTCTGCATCGTCCAGGCTGCCGTCACCGTCGTGTTGGTTCCCTATTCGATCGACGAGATACTGGCGGCCATCCAGTATCTCTGGCGGGCAAGGAAGGCTGGCCAGCCGTTCTGGCGGACCTTCTGGATGGGCGGCCCCGCCCTTTCGCAGAACCAGTCACCGGAACCGGATCTCGACAGGCCCGCTTCCGAGCTGCTCAAGGAATTCATCACCAGTGGCGTGAATTTCCCGTGGACGCTAGTGACGAGCGTGTTTCTCGGCGCTGCTCTAATGATGACGCCGCTGATCTTCGACAGCGCCCCGCCGCTCTATTACAGCGACCATGTCGTCGGCTGCCTCGTCATCATGGTTGCTGTCACCGCAATGGCGGAGGTCGCCCGTCCGGTGCGCTTCATGAATGTCGCGCTCGGCGCATGGGTCGCGGGATCGCCGTTCTTGCTCTCCGGCGGCACGGTGGCAAGCTTCGCGGATGTCGCGCTCGGCATAGCCCTCATTGCCCTCAGCCTGCCGCGCGGGACGCGCAGCGAGGAGCATTATGGTGGCTGGGATCGGGCGATCGTCTGAATGGTCTGCCGGCTTGCCCGTCGGCATTGTTGTTGCCATCGTCGGGGGAGCCCGTTGGACCCGGTTGGACTCGGCCTACGGCACGTCCGACAACGCGTCGAGGCGACGCGTGCCGCACCAGCCGCCAACCCAGGCGGCAGCGGCTCCGAGCAGCAGTGAGAAGAAACCGAGAAATGCGCCGCTGGAGTCGATGGTCGCGGCCGTATGCGTCGCATCGGCGGCCATTCGCCGTGCGTCCTCAACGGCCGTGCGATAGGTCTGCTCGTAGTCTTCGACCTGGGCGCGCGCCTGATCGAGGGGAAGGTTTTGTGCCCGCGCAAGGGCGTCGGCGGCGCGGTTACGCGCGTCTTCAGCCTCCGCCTCGTCGCCGGTGACGAGGGCGCGGATCGACGCCACGGCTGCATCCCGCATCGCTGCCGGGTCATTGCCGCCGATGGTCGCGCGGATCTGGCGCTCGATATCCGCGAACGGGTCGTCTGCCGTCGCCAGCGCTGCCGTCGTCGCTACAGTCGCGGCGGTACCCCCGGCGCCGTTGACGACGGAGGAGAGCCCGCTCAGTGCCCCGCCGAGCAATACACCGGCCGAGGTCGTCAGCAGATATACGACGATCAGCGTCGTGACGGCCCAGCACGTCAGGCCGTGATAGGTGCCCGTCGTCGTACCCCTGCCGCCCGACAGACGGCTGGCCAGGTAGCCGCCGGCAAAGGCCGAGACGATGCCCGAAAGAGCGAACCAGATGCCGCTCGCGATCGAGAAGGTGCCGGGCCCCGGATTGCCGCCGCCGCCGGAATCGAAGGCTGCCGCGCCGATTCCGACGCCGAGCAGATTAAGCAGAAATTGGATGGCGAGTGCCAAGGCAACGCCGGCGAACACTGCTGCCCAGGAGAGCTTGCTGGACGATATCACAACCAGCGGCTCGGAAAGGGTTGTCACAGGACGGGCCGGGTCGCTCATCAAAAGCTCGCTTGAGATTCAGGATCTTAACTTCCATCAGATAACCGAGCGAAATCGGATTCGTTCCCTTCCCGCCACGGCGGATCGTGCGGAAGGCCCCTACCGGTTAACGAGCCAGAGGACCACGGTCAGGAGGATGCTGATCAGCAGGCCGGTGGTGATCGGAATGTAGATGGTGAAATTCTCGCGCACGATCATAATGTCGCCCGGCAGCCTGCCGAAGCCGATGCGCGTGAGCCAGGGCCAAAGAACACCGACGGCGACGATGATGAGGCCGATGATGATCAGGAAACGGGACATCTGTGTCTGCCGACCTCGCGAAAGCGTAGATTCCACGGATCATATAGGGCCAGGCGTCGGTGGCCTATACTGAGATTGCTGCCGCTCACTGCTGCTGGTCGGTCGCGATGCCGTATTTCTCGAACAGACGCGCCTGCGTTCCATCGGCGATGACCTTGTCGAGGCCCTTCTGCATGCGGCCGATCAGTTCGTCCGGAACGGAGGGATTGCAGGCGATCGAGTATATGTCCTCGGCAAGGACCACCGTCGATTCGATGGGTGCCCCCTCGCGTTTCAGCTTGTCGAAGTATTTTTCCGAGATCGGCATCAGGTCGATGCGGCCGGTCAGGAGCTTCTGGCGCTGTCCCGGAATTGTCGCCGTCCAGTTCTTTCATGACGCCTAGCCGCTGCCGTGGCTTTGGGCGAGGAGCCAGTCCCGCATCGATCTGACATGCTCGGCATTGCGCGGACTGCGTGGATGGACGATGTAAAAGCCGAGCTCGTCGGTCACGGCAAAATCAAGGGGGCGGCAAAGGCGCCCGGCGGCAAGGTCGTCCTCGACGAGCGCCTCGGTGGCGAGCGCGATACCCTGGCCGGCCACGGCGGCGTCGATCGCCAACGAGCTATGCGAAAATCGGAGCGACTTCAGGGTCCTGACGTCAGCCACAACGCCGGCGCGCTCCAGGAAGACCGGCCACATGCCGTGCGCGTCGTGGAGCAGCACGTGCCGCGTCAGATCCTCGGCGGTTCTGATGGGGGTTTCGGCGACGATGGCGGGGCTGCAGACCGCAACGAATCGCATGGGAAACAGCAGGTCGCCGGTGAGCCCCGACCCGAAGGGCGGCCTCGTCTGGCGGACGGCGAGATCGACTCCGTCGCTTTGGAAATTCGCAAGCCCGTTGGTCGCCAGCACCTGGATCTCGGTGTCGCCGTTCGAATCGGAGAATTTGCCGAGGCGCGGGATCAGCCATTTCGCGGCAAAGGACGGCGTAACGCTGATCGTGACGATGGTCTTTGCGGGTTTCAGTTCCTGCGTGGCGTCCGAGATCAGCGACAGGGCACGCTGGAGGGGCTTCAGATAGCGCCGGCCCGCCTCGGTCAGTTCGAGGCCGCGCGCGCGGCGGTCAAAGAGCCTGGTGTTCAGATGCTCCTCCAAGGCGCGCACTTGCTGGGCGACGGCCCCTTGTGTGACGCCCAGTTCCTCCGACGCGATGCGGAAATTCAGATGGCGCGCTGAACTCTCGAACATCCTGAGCGCGTTCAGAGGGGGAAATGTGTAGGGTCCTTGTCCGCCAGCCATCCAGTAGTTTTCCTACAGGCACGAGAGTATTTTTCTGCTTAGACCCGGACCGCGCCCCATGTCAAACTCGGCCGGAAATCTGGGGCGACTCCCGCGAAAGGACAGGATATGGCAAAGGAAAGAGTGGCGCTCGTAACGGCAGGCGGCAGCGGTATGGGGGCGGCGGCCGCGCGCAGGCTCGCTGCGGATGGCTACAGGGTTGCGGTCCTCTCCTCCTCCGGCAAGGGCGAGGCGCTGGCGCAGGAACTCGGCGGCGTCGGCGTCACCGGCTCGAACCAGTCGAACGAGGACTTGAAGAAGCTCGTCGATCTTGCCGTTTCCACCTGGGGGCAGATCGACGTGCTCGTCAACAGCGCCGGCCATGGACCGCGCGCCCCGATCATCGAGATCAGCGACGACGACTGGCATAAGGGCCTCGACACCTATCTGATGAACGTCATCCGCGCGGTGCGGCTGGTGACACCGATCATGCAGAAGCAGGGCGCAGGCTCGATCATCAACATCTCGACGGCCTGGGCCTTCGAGCCCTCGGAGATGTTCCCGACCTCGGCGGTTTTCCGCGCCGGGCTCGCCGCTTACACGAAGATCTATGCGGACAGCTATGCGAAGGACAATATCCGCATGAACAACGTCCTGCCGGGCTGGATCGACAGCCTGCCGGCGACGGAAGCCCGCCGCGACAGCGTGCCGATGAAGCGCTACGGAACGAGCGAGGAGATCGCCGCCACCGTCGCCTTCCTCGCCTCCGAGGGCGCGGGCTACATCACCGGCCAGAATATCCGGGTGGACGGCGGGCTTACCCGCTCCCTGTAGGATCAAGGCTCTTTGCGACGGAACGAGCCCGGCGCGTCGGTCGACAACGCCCGGGCTCCTCGGGCCCACCAGTTCAGCGCAGTCGCTGCCGGTCCGGCGCTTCGTCCAGTCCCCCGACCGCAGCAGCTGGCGAGATCGAGCCTGTCCCTCTCGGTCTAACCGACCTCCGAGCAAAGCGCGCGCATGAAAGCGAGAAGCGCCTGCTGCGGATCAGGCCCTTCTCCGGCGAGCACGGTCACGCCCCAATTGCTCAGGACCGCCTTCTGGACCGGATTGGGCTGATACATGAAAACGTAGGATTGCGGCCGGTCGCGCTCGTATCCGGAGCCCCGCCAGGTACTCCAGATGCGGTGCAGCAGCAGTCTGATATTGAGATCCGACATGCTGTAGCCGATGAAAAGCACCGTCGCTCCAAGAGCGTCGCTGCGGAAGCGCACGTCGAGCGGCGAGTCGAAGGACAGCCTGTTGAAGTAGTCGGTCTCGGTAAGGACGAGCGTCTCGGCATCGTCGAAATCGCCGTGGTACTTGATGATCTGCGTCACCCCGGCAGGCGCGGTCGCCATGTCTCTCGCATGGCTGATCTTCGCATGGCGCTTGCCATGAATGTCGTAAGCCATCTCCAGATTGCTGTCGTAGTTGGTGGTGTAGATGACGGGGAAATCGAGCCTGATAATCAGCCGATGCAGGTTGGATTTCCGGATACGTTCCGGCGAGACTCGCCAGTTTTCACGCATCCACGCGCAAAGCCTGTCGATATTGCCATGCTCCAGACGATAGCACTCGGCGATCGTTTGATAGGTGACGTCCGGTTCCTTCGTCACGGAACCCTCGAGATTGAGGTCCTTCAGCATGTGGTCGATCAGCGTCTTCCAGGACGGCAACCCGACGCTCATCGACACGCCGGCGCCGACGAACAGCACCGCATGCCGCCGTTTCAACGCCGAAGCGATCGCCTCCAGGTGTTCCTTCATTTTCGCTCCCGTCTTTGCGCCCAGCCGCGTTCAACTCGGCCGTGCGGCAAGTTGTTCCGACGGGTCAAAACCGAGCCTTCGACGCGCCTCGCCACCTCCATAATGAATGGCTGAAATAAGTACGAACAGCGGGGCAACGGTTCGTGAACGAATTCAAATGCCCTACTCCTTACGGGCTACGGCAGATGCGTTCCGGCAAGGAACCTCCAGGGAACAAACCTTTCGTCTCGTGGTTGGCGGCGGCGTAGCGCTGTATCGCGAAGACCGAGGCCCGCCAGATCGGCCGGCGGGCCTCCCTTCGCACGTGGTGAACACAAGAAGGAGGAGGATGGATGAAAGGCGATTGGCAGGGCCACAACAGGCGGGACGACCCGACCCGCGGTGAGCCGCGGCGCGACCGTGACTACGGGAGGCATGGTAGACCATTCGACGAGAGGTGCCGCGATGAGGAGCGGTGGCGTCGCCGCGGTGACGAGGGTGGCGAAGGCGCATGGTTCGCGGACGCGCTGCGACATTCGGATCGTGGCCGAGACAGCGGCAATTTTCATGGCGGCGGGGGTCGCGATCTGCAGCGCCGCATCGAGGAACTCGGTTCCTTCGATCCTTACGAGAATGCTGCGCCCTTCCGGAACCGATCCGGTCAGGAAGATTGGCCCGGCGGCCGGAGGAGGCGCGGCGAGGAGGGCCGCTTCCGGGGCAAAGGTCCGCGCGGTTACAAACGATCGGACGCCCGGATCGCGGAGGACGTCAACGATCGGCTGACCGAAGACCCGTGGCTCGATGCTTCCGACATCGAAGTCTCGGTTTCCGATGGCGAGGCCACCCTGCGCGGCTTTGTTTCGAGCCGGCAGGACAAGAGGTGGGCGGAGGATTGCGCGGAAGGTGTTTCCGGCGTCTCCTATGTGCAAAACAACCTTCGGGTGAGGCCGACAAGCGCGTGATGATGTCGGCGCGTGCCTGCAGATCCAACGCTCCGGTTTAATATCCCCCTTGACCATTATGTTATCGATAACATAAGCTCCTCCTCAACCGCCGGCTTTGGGAGGAGCGCATGGATGGTGAGAAGCTCTTGGAGTTCCGTTCCATCACCAAGGAGTTCGGCGGCACCCGGGCATTGTCCCAGGTCTCGCTCGCTCTCGAAGCCGGAGAAATCCTCGCGCTTCTCGGCGAGAACGGCGCGGGCAAGTCGACGCTGATCAAGACGCTCGCCGGCATCTACCGGCCTGATGGCGGCGAGATCAGGTTCCGCGGCGAAGCCTATGTCAACCAGCCGCCGAAGCCGAACAAGCGGCAGCCGGTCGCCTTCATCCACCAGGATCTCGGCCTCATCGAGTGGATGACGGTCGGCGAGAATGTCGGTCTGGCGCAGGGCTTCTCGATGCGGACGCGGCTGATCGACTGGCGGCGCACGGAGGAGCGGGCGCGCGCGGCCCTGCGTCTCGTCGGCTGCGATTTCGATCCCTCGACGCGCGTCCAGGCGCTGACGCGAACGGAAAAATCACTGGTGGCGATCGCTCGGGCACTTGCCGTTGAGGCGGATGTGCTGGTGCTCGACGAGCCGACGGCAAGCCTTCCGGCAGACGAGGTGGAGCGGCTCTTCAACGCCATTCGGCCCCTGAAGGAACGCGGCGTCGCGATGATCTACGTGTCGCATCGGCTCGACGAGATCTTCCGGATCGCCGATCGCGTCGCGGTGCTGCGCGACGGTCGTCTCGTCGGCCAGAAGCCGGTTGCCCAGACGACACCCGACGAGCTCATCGAAATGATCGTCGGGCGCAAGGCCGATCAGCTTTTCGTCAAGGCGGCGAGCACGCCGGGCGAAGCGGTCGTGAGTGTCAAGCATCTCGCCTGCCAGGGTGTCGGGCCCGTCTCCTTCGATGTGCTCAAAGGTGAACTCATCGGGCTGGTTGGCCTGCGCGGCGCCGGTCAGGAACTGGTCGGACGCGCCCTGTTCGGCTGCGAGCCGTTTTCGGGAACAGTCACGATCGGCGGGCAGCAACCCGACCTGACGAGCCCGGTGGCGGCGATGCGATCCGGCGTCGGCCTGATCGCCCGCGACCGAACGGAAGAATCGGTCGCCATGTCGCTGTCGCTGCGCGAGAACACCTTCCTCAATCCGCAGGCGGCGGGCCGCGGCCTGTTTTCTGTCCTCGCGCCTGCCAAGGAAGCCGCCCTGGCGGAGGCGATCGGTGAAAGCGTGGGATTGAGGCCGAACGACCAGAGCCTGCCGATCGAGGCGCTTTCCGGCGGCAACCAGCAGAAGGTCGTGGTCGGCCGCTGGCTCGCAACCGGCCGCAAGCTGCTCGTCGCCGAAGACCCGACCGCGGGTGTCGATGTCGGCGCCAAGGCCGACATCTATCGGCTGATTGCGCGGGCGCTCGAGGCGGGGCTCGCCGTCGTCGTCGTCTCGACTGATTTCGAGGAAATCGCCCATATCTGCCATCGCGCCTTGGTCTTTTCTCGCGGGCGCATCGTCCGCGAGTTGCAGGGCGAAGAACTGACGACCTCGGCAGTGATAGCCGCCGCCTCGGCCTCCGAAGCGGCCTGAGTTCCGGGAGAAGAAAATGCAGTCGATCGAATCCACCGCGCTTGAGCCGACCCGTGGCGAGCTTGACGGCCTGAGCCTGGCGCAGAAGCTGATACGCTTTTTGCCGGTCTATGGCCTCGTCGTCCTGACGTTGTTGCTGATTGTCCTTTTCTCGCTGCTCTTGCCGCAGACCTTTCCGACGGTTCTCAACGTTCGTTCGATCATCTCCGACAAGGCGATCATCGCCATCCTGTCGCTGGCGGCGATGATTCCGATGGCCTCTGGACGCATCGATCTGACGGTCGGCTACGGCATCGTGCTCTGGCATATCCTGGCCATCAGCCTGCAGACGATGTTCGGCGTGCCCTGGCCGGTCGCCGTCCTGATCGTCCTGCTGCTCGGCGCGCTCACCGGTTTCCTGAACGGCCTGCTCGTCGAGGTGGCGCGGATCGACTCCTTCATCGCCACGCTCGGCACCGGAACCATCCTTTACGCGCTGGCGCTCTGGCACACCGGCGGTCGGCAGGTGGTTGGCGTGCTGCCGGAAGGCTTCTATTCCTTGAACGGCACGATGGTCCTCGGCCTGCCGATCACCGGCTTCTATGTCCTCGTCCTCGCGCTGGTGCTGTGGCTCGTCCTCGAATATCTGCCGATCGGGCGCTATGTCTACGCGATCGGCGCGAACCCCAAGGCGGCGGCACTGAACGGCATTCCCGTCCGCCGCTTCGTCATCGGCGCCTTCGTTTCCTCGGGGACGCTCGCGGCGCTCGCCGGCGTGCTACTTGCTTCGAAACTCAGGATCGGCCAGGCGAGCGTCGGTCTCGAATATCTGTTGCCCGCACTGGTCGGGGCCTTCCTCGGCTCGACCACCATAAAGCCCGGCCGCGTCAATGTCTGGGGCACGATGATCGGCGTGATCATCCTGGCGGTGGGCATCTCCGGCATCCAGCAATTCGGCGGCTCGTTCTTCGTCGAACCGCTGTTCAACGGCGTCACGCTGCTGGTCGCGATCGGCATAGCCGGCTACGCGCAGCGAAGGAGGGGAACTGTTGCGCGCAAGGCTCCGACGGCTCCGGTCGCGGAGTTGGCCGGGACGAAGTGAACCAAATGATCTGCACGAACCCAAGGGAGGAAGGGTATATGAAGCGCAGGACTTTCATGACAGGCACGGTTGCGGCAATCGCGCTGATGGGCGCCAATGTCGCCTGGGCCGATTCGATGGCCGATGCTCAGGCGATCGTCACGAAATATGCAAACAAGGTGAGCGCCTGGGATGGGCCATCGGCGGGTCCGAAGGCACAGGAGGGCAAGACCATCGTCGTGCTCGCCGGTGACCTGAAGAACGGCGGCATCCTGGGCGTCACCACCGGCGTCGAAGAGGCTGCGGCCGCGATCGGCTGGGAGGTGAAGGTGATCGACGGCGCCGGCTCGATCGGCGGCCGCACGGCGGCCTTCGGCCAGGCGATGGCGCTGAAGCCGGCCGGCATCATCATCAACGGCTTCGACGCCGTTGAGCAGGCGCCGGCGCTTGAACAGGCCAAGGCCGCCGGTATCCCGCTCGTCGCCTGGCATGCCGGGCCGGTGATCGGTCCGGACGACAAGACCGGGCTCTTCGCCAATGTCAGCACCGACGCGATGGAAGTGTCGAAGGCTGCAGCCAACTGGGCCTTTGTCGACGCCAAAGGCAAGCCGGGTGTCGTGATCTTTACCGACTCGACCTATGCGATCGCGATCGCCAAGGCCGACAAAATGAAGGCGGAAATCGAAGCGCTCGGCGGCAAGGTCCTCGAATATGTCGACACGCCGATCGCCGAGACGTCGCAGCGCATGCCGCAGCTGACCACGTCGCTGCTGCAGAAATACGGCGACCAGTGGACGCATTCGCTGGCGATCAACGACCTGTATTTCGACTTCATGGGACCGTCGCTCGCGGCCGCCGGAAAGAGCGGCACCGACGCGCCGATCAACGTCGCGGCAGGCGACGGCTCGGAATCCGCCTATCAGCGCATCCGCGCCGCCCAGTTCCAGAAGGTGACGGTCGCCGAGCCGCTCAACCTGCAGGGCTGGCAGCTGGTCGACGAGCTGAACCGCGCCTTCGCCGGAGAAAAATGGTCGGGCTATCTGTCTCCGCTGCACGTGGTGACGGCCGACAATGTCGAGTTCGACGGCGGGCCCAAGAACACGTTCGATCCCGACAATGGCTATCGCGACCAATACAAGAAGCTTTGGGGCAAGATGTAATCTCCCAGGAACTTGGGCACCGCGAATGGTGCCCCTTTTTTCAGACCTATGCGGTCACGGTCGTATTTCCCTGCACGAGCTCGAGCGGCGCTTGCCAGGAGTCCGGCACAGGCTCCTCCGCGATGATGTGCAACAGCGCTTGTGCGGCTTTCTCGCCGATCACTGTTCGCGGCACGTCGATCGTGGTGAGCCGCGTTCGCACCGCGTTTGCGAGCGATGTTCCATTGAAACCGACCACCGAGACCCGCCCGGGCACCGGGAGCCCGGCTTCGTACAGGTAGGAGAGACCGCCGAGCGCCATAGCGTCGTTGAGAAAGTGGATGGCATTGATCTCGGGATGCGTCCGCACCAGCTGCTCAGTCAGAAAGCGTCCTGTGGCTGCTTGCCGTGGCCTGTCTTCGCAAGTCACGCTGAGAAGATCGATGCCTGCGGCGGCAAGCGACGACTTCAGCGCCAAATAACGGCGGCGGGCGCAGAGGTCCTTGTCGAGTTCGGCGCCTACATAGGCGATACGCCGCAGCCCGCGCTCGAGGAAATGGTTTGCAACCAGGCGTCCGGCTTCCTCGTGCGACGGACCGGCGCTGAAATCCAGCGCCCGCCTGTCGCAATCCCAAAGCTGGATCGCCGGGCAGTTTCGCCGCGCCAATAGCCCTTCCGCATCCACGCTTCGCGCCATGCCGCCGTTCAGCAAGATCCCGGCCGGTCGGAACGAAAGCATGGCCCGGATGAGCTCGGTTTCGGTCTCCGGCTCGAAGAGCGATTCCCCGATGAAAGTCTGAAACCCCCGCGGCCGAAGCGTTGCATTGATGCCGCTCAAGACCTCCGAAAACACGATGTCGCTGATCGACGGGATGATCACCGCCACCATCCGGCTTTTGCGTGAGCTCAGCGACCCGGCAAGATTGTTCGGCAGATAGCCGAGCTCGTCGGCGGCTTGCTTTACCCTTCGGCGGGTATCCGCCGAAATGTTTCCCGCGCCGCGCAGGACTTTCGATACGGTCATCCGGCTGACGCCGGCCCTGACGGCCACGTCGTGAAGCGTAATCACCTTGCCGCGCAAACTCACCGCGTTCTCCTTTTCCCCGCCAAACGCTGCTTCATGGATTGACGAGCCGAGTTGTTATCGATAACATCGGCTAAGTTAACGATAACCTTCGGCTCGTTTCAAGTGAATAGCCGCTGAATGGAAGAGCGATTTGACTTGCGGGCGGGCGCCTTGGCGGTCGCGGCGAGAACGCGCCGCTACGACCGGCGAGTGCAGGCGGCGCGAAGGGTATCACGGCGAGGCTCGGCCTTCGTAAGCCCGCGAGGAGTTGGGCGAAGTCCGGAAATGACCATCTACCAAGTGGAGGAGAAACTATGACGATCTCAAGCTTTATGCGCACAGTGGTGGCAGCCATTGGAATTGCTGCAGCCGGTCTCGCTTCGGCTGTGGAGGCGCAGGCCGCCACGCTGAACGACATCATCTCGCGCGGTACCGTCCGCATCGGCGTCCTGACCGGCGCGCCGCCAATGGGAATGGTCGACGAGCAGGGTAATCCGACCGGCTACGACGTCGACGTGGCCAACCTAATTGCCGGCTATCTGTCGCTGCCGGTCGAGCTTGTGCCGCTGACGCCGCCGGCCCGTATTCCCGCTTTGCAGACCGGCAAGGTCGATTTTCTCGTCGCCACACTGGCGCCGACCGGGGAGCGCGCCAAGACGGTGATGTTCACCCAGCCCTACAGCGCTTTCAACATGGACATCATCTCCGGTCCCGACCAGAAATTTGCCAAGCTTGCCGATCTCGAAGGCAAGCGCGTTGCCGTGAACCGCGGCTCGTCGCAGGAGACGGCGCTGCGCAAGGCGGCGGTTCCCGGCCTGGAAATCGTCGTTTACGAGGACGACTCCACCAGCGCGCAGGCGCTGATCGCCGGCCAGGTTAATGCGGTCGCGCTGCCCTCGACGGTCGGCGAGGCGATCATCAAGCAGCGCCCGGATGCCGGCTTGCAGGTCGGCTTCACCTTCTTCCAGCAGGGCAATTCGATGGCGACGCGGATGGAGGACTTCGAAATCCGGCAGTGGCTCAACACCGCCATCTACCTGATGAAGATCTCCGGCGATCTCGACAAGATCGCGACGAAGTGGACCGGCCGCCCGATGCCGACGCTTCCGACGTTCTGATCGCGTCTCTTCAAGATCCGCCGGCGATTCCTCCGGCGGATCCCCCAACGTCGACGGAGTCTTCATGTCCTACACATTTCAGTTCGGCGTGCTGGCCCAATATCAGGATCAGATCCTGAGCGGCATCTGGCTGACGATCAAGATTTCAGTGCTGTCGATCATGCTTGGCTGCACCGCCGGCATGGTGCTTGCCTCGGTCCGCTCCATCTGGGGCGGCGCAGTCCGGCTTCTCGTCGATGCCTATGTCGAGATCATCCGCAACACGCCCTTCCTGGTTCAACTGTTCATCGTCTATTTCGGCTTGCCAGGTCTCGGCCTTCGCGTCGGCGCCGATACGGCTGCGCTGATCGGCATGACGATCAACCTCGCCGCCTATTCGACGGAGATCATCCGTGCGGGGATCGAGGCGATCCACAAGTCGCAGATCGAGGCTGGCGAGGCCTTGGGTTTCACCCGCTTCCAGATCTATCGCCACGTCATCATCATACCGGCGATCGCCAAGGTCTATCCGGCGCTGTGCAGCCAGTTCGTGCTGATGATGCTGGCGTCCAGCATCTGCTCTGCCATCTCGACCCAGGAACTGGCCGCCTCGGCTGCCTTCGTCGAATCGCAGACCTACCGGTCTTTCGAGATCTATATTGCCGTCACACTGATCTATCTCGCGCTGGCGTTGGCGCTGCGTGCCGCCCTTGCCCTTATCGGCATGTGGCTTTTCGGGCGCCGCGTCGCGCGGCGAACGATGACGGCCGTGCCGGAGGTGCAGGCATGACGCTCAAGACCTTCGGTGCCGACCAAATCGGCTTTCTCCTTCTGTCGCTGCAATGGACGATACTTCTGACGGTGATCGCACTGATCGGAGGCGGTCTTCTGGGCTTCGCCGTTGCGCTCGCCCGCACGTCGCAGCTGAAGCCGGTCCGGATTGCCGCGGCCAGCTATATCCAGATCATCCAGGGCATTCCGGTGCTGATGATCCTGTTCCTCTCCTATTATGGCCTGAGCCTCGCCGGCTTCGAGCTGCCGCCGCTCTTTGCCGCCGGTGCCTCGATGACGATCTACGCATCCGGTTATCTTGCCGAAATCTGGCGGGGCTGCATCCAGGCCGTGCCGAAGCAGCAATGGGAGGCGTCGGAATCCCTAGCCATGACCAGGCTGCAGCAGTATCGCTATGTGATCTTGCCGCAGGCCATGCGCATTTCCTTGCCGCCGACAGTCGGTTTTGCCGTCCAGGTGGTGAAGAACACCTCGATCACCTCGATCATCGGCTTTGTCGAACTGGCGAGGGCCGGCCAGCTCATCAACAATGCGACGTTCCAGCCATTCCGCGTCTTCCTCGCGGTGGCCGCCCTCTATTTCGTCGTCTGTTACCCATTGTCCCAGCTCTCGCGCTTGCTGGAAAGGAGGCTTCATGCCGGAAGTAGTCGTTGAAAACGTCCACAAGAGCTTTGGTGCTCTCGAAGTCCTCAAGGGCGTGTCGCTGACGGTCGGGCGCGGCGAAGTCTTTGCGCTGATCGGCCGGTCGGGCTCGGGAAAAAGCACACTGCTGCGCTGCATGAACGGCCTGGAGAAGATCAATTCGGGCCGCATCGAGATCGCCGGCCACGCCCTCGGGGAAGACGCAAAGGCGCTTCGCAAGCTTCGCACCGACGTCGGTATCGTCTTCCAGAGCTACAATCTCTTTCCGCACCTGACGGTCGGCGAAAATATCATGCTGGCACCGCGGATCGTCAAGGACGTGGAGAAGACGAAGGCTCGAGAGGTGGCTCGCGAAGTGCTGCAACTCGTCGGGCTGTCGGAAAAGTTCGATTCCTATCCGGATCAGCTTTCCGGCGGCCAGCAGCAGCGCGTCGCCATCGCCCGCTCGCTGGCGATGCGGCCGAAGGTCATGCTGTTTGATGAGGTGACCTCGGCGCTCGACCCGGAACTTACCGAAGAAGTGCTGATGGTGATGGAGCAGCTCGCCCGCGACGGCATGACCATGATCCTCGTGACTCACGAAATGGGCTTTGCCCGGCGCGTCGCCACCCAGACGATCTTCATGCACAAGGGAAAGATCTGGGAACAGGGGCCGTCTGCCGCGCTGTTCGCCAATCCGCAGACGGCGGAACTGCGTCAGTTCGTGAAATCCGACGTCAAATGACGGCTGACGCTTCGTTCGCGTCCCTCCAGGCCCACCACCCATATTTGGCCTGCGAATCGATCTGTCTCATCGCTTTGTAAACCTGATGGACCCTTCGAGTATTAGCATTCGCCGCAATTTGGGGATCGCCCGCTTTCAAGCTACGGGCGAGCGAAAAGCAACGACCGGGACGCGATGCGAAACCGGGCTCCGCAAGCGGCGTTTGGGCTAATTTTTGATGACCATAGGTCGGGCGCAGGGGGAATTCTGGCCTTGGGGCGCGGCATAAGCCCCAGGTCCAATGAATTCCCGGAGTAGACGGCGAATCGCCTTTGTCCTATCGGTTGGGCATGAGATCGAGCCTCGAACATCTGCCGGAGAAGAAGCAGCGCGAACTCGCCCGCGTCGTCGAGATCATCCATGAGGAGTTCGCTGATGCGCTCGAGGGCAGTGCCGCCGCCTTCAAGAAGCGCGGGCGAATCCTGAAGATCATCCTGTTCGGCTCCTATGCGCGCGGCACCTTCGTCGACGAGCCGCACACGCTGAAGGGCTACCGCTCCGACTACGACATCCTTGTCATCGTCAATTCGAAGAAGCTCGCCGAACCACAATTCTGGGACAAGGCGACGGACCGGCTGATGTGGGACAAGGGGATCTCGACCCCGGTGGGACTGATCGCCCATGGCGCCCGGGAGGTGAACAACTTCCTGGCCGACGGGCAATATTTCTTCGTCGACATCGCGCGCGAGGGTATCGTTCTCTACGAGCTCGACGACCGGCCACTGGCGGAACCGAAACGGCTTTCTCCAGTCGACGCGCTCAGGGTGGCAAGGGAACATGTTGATCTGCATCTCCCAGAAATCGGCGATTTGACGGCGGGCTTCCGCTTCTATCTGGCGAAAGGGAACCCTCGCCGCGCCGCATTTGAACTCCATCAAGCAGTCGAGGCTGCCTATTCGTGCGTGCTCCTGACGCTGACGAATTACAGTCCGCCTTCGCATAATCTCAAATTCTTGCGCGGGCTTGCTGAGGATCGGGACCAGCGCCTGGTCGAGGCTTGGCCGCGCGACCAGCACCGTTTTGCCGCCTGGTACAACATCCTCAACGAGGCCTATGTGAAGGCGCGCTACTCGAAGCACTTCGAAATCACTGACGAAGCGCTTGGCTGGCTTCTTGAGCGAACCGAACATCTTCACGGGCTCGTCGAGGCGATCTGCACGGAGCGGCTGGCGGAGTTGGCGCAGGCAGGCGGCATCAGCTGACAACTGTTTTCCGAGCTCGCCTGCGCTTCGAGCAAGGGGATGGAATTGATTAGCACCGGGATAAGCTCGCCGGAGATCTTAAGGTCCACCAGAACCGCGCGCGGTGATACAGGCCTTCAGAACGGTTATCGTCTCGACGTCCTATGTTGGCCGCAGTGCTGGTAGATCGTTATAGGGCCGGTCGGAATGGCATACGGAAATCCCATTCTTGAGGCCAAATGGTCACAGATATGTCGATGACGACGACACATCGCAAGAAACGTGCCGATAGAATCGACATTTATCGATGTATCAAATCCCGCCGGCAAGGGCGCCGTCCACATGGAGAAGATACGAACAAACGGTCCTTTGCAAGCGTGTTTTATGGTCTGAATGGAAGACCGTCAGATTCAAAATACCGCCGTGGACGACTGTCGGGTCATGAACATAGGCTAACGCGCGCCAGCGGGCTTCTGTGGCGGAAATGCCGCGAGTTCGGTTGTTTTGAAGGCAGCACGTATCGCGCTGGTGTTTCAGGCGGCCTTTGGGATGGAAAAATGACTGAGGAAAGCTCTGCCGCCTACCGCTCGGACGAGGGCCCTTCCATTCGATCCGGCAGATGAGTCCGCTGAACAAAGTTGAAAAGCGGCTAAAAGCCCGGATTTCCAAGCAAATCCACTGATCCAGGGCGGCCGACATCGGCGATTTGCGACGCAAAGCCATCCCTATCGATACTTGGTCCATATCGATAGTGAGGCCGCGCGAACGCATGGTTGGTCGTGTTACTGCCTCGCAGATCGCCTCCGCATCAGCCGCATCGGTCTTGCCGCGCTTGACGTAGGCTTTTACGTAAGCTGGTGGCATCAGACGCACCGTGTGGCCGAGCTTGCCCAATTCCCGGCCCCAATGATGAGCCGTCGCACACGCCTCGATGCCGATGAGGCAAGGGGGAAGGCCAGCGAAGAATTTCATCACCTCGCCCCGGCCCAAGGGCTTACGGACCACTACTTTCCCGCAAGCGTCAATGCCGTGAACCTGGAAGATGTTTTTGGCAAGGTCGAGTCCGATTGTCACAATCTGGTTCATGGAGTGGTTCCTTTCCGTCTTTCTCACAACGACGATGCTAGATGCCATAGGGAGGCCGCTCCACCCCATCAAATTATGTGACAGGCTAACTATCTGAAATCGTTGGAATGCAGTTCTCATAATTAACTGCAAAGCGACACGCGACCAAGGATCCACTCGGCCACAATGCCTTCGCCGACAGCCCTGAGATCGTGGGCATGCCTGGGCGTCGTTTGGCCGGTCAGACGTTGGTCGGCGGACAGGCGACGTTCGCGGATCGCGTAGGGCTCTCTGCCGCCAACTTTGCCGGTTCGGCGGCGCGCGTGGCCATCGCGGCTCCCGTCGCTGTGATCAGCGACGAGGCGCGCGAAGTCCTGAAGCGCGAGCTTACCCCGTCGACCGGCCGGATGGTGGACGGGCAGATCGCGTACTAGTAGGGTCAGGAGTGCCGGTAGGCGGTGGATGGTGGCCCTCGCCTTCGGGGGGCACGATGCCGGGACGCCGAACTCACTACCGGAAGCGGAAGAGGGTAACCGAACCTCAGGGTGCGGGCGAGAACGAAAGCGTGCGACAGTTCGTCATCACGCGTCCGCGCCCCTTCGAGATCGTCGTCCATAGCCGCTTGGGGCGCACGTCGAAATCATGTTCGCCAGATACGCCGGCAAGCGGACTTGGGCGGATGCGCTGTAACGCCTTGTGGGGGCGATGCGAGCGGCATGGCCCAGTCAGGCTCGGCGTGTCAATCGGCACCCAAAACTTGCCCCCTTGCTCTGTAGATCAGAGCTTGGCCTGCCCGGCGCTAGCCGGAAATGTCCGCCGGCGTCGGCAGCTACTAGACCGGCGAGTCAGGCGACAAAATTACCGCACCTGTGAAAGCCCCGGTCGCTGCCGGCGCCTGAACCACAGTTTCCGTTGTTGAGATCGGACAGCAGCTGTGCAACGTCCTCCCTTGAGATGCTGTCGCCGATAAACCAGCTGAGGCTCTCATGGAAACCGAGGAAGGAGCCGCGAACTTTTTCCGTGATGATCCTCGCTTCATCATCGGAAAGGGCAAGCTTCTCCGCAATAAATGCTCGCACGGTCTCGGCCGCGGCCGCATCGGCCAAGATCGCTGAGGTTGGAGAATGCTCGGTAAAGGCGGGTGGGCGGAGCCGCTCACTTCGGCAAGGGACGAGCTGAGACAGCCGAATGTCCCGCGATGAAGCTGCCGCCTCGATGACAAATCCCTCCGCCTGCAGGACCCAGTTTCCATGCGACGTATCGAAATACTGGAAATCGCGGGGCGCGATGGAAAAGGTCACCGATCTGGATTCCCCGGGCTGAAGAGCGATCTTCGCAAAAGCCTTGAGTTCTCGTGTGGGCCGTTTCAGGCCGGGTGCAACGGGCCGCACATAGATCTGCACGATCTCCTTTCCAGGCACCGTGCCGGTATTGCGGATCGTCAGCGTGACGTTGCAACTGCTGCCGGGCGAGATCTCGCTGGCGTCAATCGCCAGATCCTCGTAGCCGAAAGTGGTAAAGCTCAGGCCATGCCCGAAGGGAAAAGCCGGCGCAATATCCTTGAGATCGTAATAGCGATAGCCGACGAAAATACCCTCGCTATAGAGGTGACGGCCGTGCTCGCCCGGATAGCTGTGCCAGCCGGGGATATCTTCGATCCTGACGGGCATCGTCGCCGACAGCTTGCCGCAGGGGTTCTGTTCTCCAAAGAGAATGCGCGCAATGGCTTCGCCGCCCCCCTGGCCGGGGTAGAAGCAGGCAAGTGCGGCATGCACCGTTTCCAGCCACGGCATCTCGACGGCATCGGGCATGGTGAGCACGACGACGAGCTTGTCTGCGACACCTGCCAGCGCTGCTGTCACCGCGTTCTGCGCGGCCACGATATCCAACGTATCGCGGTCGTTGCCCTCACCATTGCGCCCCTTTTCGTTTTCGGCGAAGACGATGACTGCGTCAGCGTCCCGGGCGCGTTCGCAAATCCGGGCGACCTGCGCCTCGATTTCCATTGCCGTGCCGTCGGGCGAGGGCAGGTGTTCGAGGACAAACCGCCCGGCCGCCCGTGCTTCGATCTGCGACAACGGGATATCGACCAGATAAGGATTGGTGGTTGCCGACCCGGATCCCTGGATCTGGGGCTTCACGGCGCCGTCACCGACGATGAGGAGGCGCCTTATCGTAGCCGGGTCAAGCGGCAGCACCGCTTTCTCGTTCTTCAGGAGAACGATTGACTCCGCTGCAATGTCGCGCGCAAGTGCATGATGTCGGTCGAGGTCTGCATCCGGACCGCCAGGTCTGGCCGCGAGACATTTGCGCACGAAATCGAGCATCCGCCCGCAGGCGGCATCGACAGCCTGCCGGTCGATCTCACCGGTTTTCAGGGCGGCCAGCAATTGCGCCTTGCGTGGTTTGCTTTCCGGCATGTCCAGTTCGGTCCCCGCTGCAAGCGACGCCGGGCGATCCTTGATCGCATGCCAGTCGGAAACGACAAGCCCGTCATATCCCCATTCCTGACGCAACACCTGCGTGAGAAGCCAGTGGTTTTCCGCCGCCTGCACGCCGTTGACGGGATTGTAGGCGCTCATCACGGTCCATGGCGCGCTCCTGGCGATCGCCCGCTCGAACCCGGCGAGATAGATCTCGCGGAGCGCCCGCTCGCTGACGTCCGAACTGGTGTTGGTGCGGTCGATTTCGGAATTGTTGCAGGCGAAATGCTTCAGCGAGGCGCCGATACCGTTGTCCTGCAGGCCGCTTATCAGGGCTGCGGCGAGATCGCCGTTGATGACCGGATCCTCGGAGTAGTATTCGTAGGCGCGACCGGCCAGCGGCGTCCGCCGGGTGTTGATGCCCGGACCGAGGAGAAGCTGGACACCCATTTGATGGCACTCCGCGGCCAGGGCTTGTCCCATCCGGTAGGTCAGATCGTAATCCCACGAGCAGCCGATCAGGTTGCCGTTTGGAAAGCAGGTCGCCGGAAGGGTGGTGCCGAACATCCCTGTGTCGTCGTCGGCATCCTGGTTCACGATCGCGAGAAACTGCTGCAAGCTGTCTTCGTCGTCGTCACCCGCGTCTATCTGCGTCGTGGAATAGCGCACGCCGTAGGTTCCATCCGTCATGATGATCGACGGAATATTCAGGTGCGCGATAGAGGCAGTCTTCCAAAGCCCCCGTCCACTGAGAAGATCGATCTTCTCCTCGTCGGTCATGGCCGCAATAACATCCGCGACAGCGACGTTGGCATCCTGGAACATCACGATTTCCTGCAATTTAGCTCGGCGTTCAGCTGATCTTCCGGAGCAATTCCATCAACATCATCTGCTCTGCCGTACTCAGAGGCCTAAGCGTTTCCCGCGATATTTCCAGCGCAACCGAAAGGTTGCGTTGGACGATCGCGATTCCTTCCTGCGTCAGCGTGAGCACCAGCCGTCGCGCGTCGCTCGGATCGGGGGCGGTATTGATGAGATTGCGCTTTACCAGCCTATCCACCACGCCTTTGATCGTCGCCATGTCCATGGCCGTTTCCCGTCCGAGGCTGCCCTGGGAACAGGGCTGCATTTCCTTGAGCTTGACCAGAGCCGCCCATTGCGTGGTCGTCAGCTTTTCTGCCATAAGTCCGGCGAAGATCGAGACGTGACGCTGGTTGGCCTGGCGAAGGAAAAAGCCTATCTGTTCGCCGAGCGCATACTGGTCCGATCCCGCAGGCCCGGTGCCGTTGTTGGTTGGCTTGCCGGACAGGTGCTGCTCGTTCGAGCTTATGTCCATCCAAAGGCTCCTCAATGGTTGGCGGTCTTCTGTTCCGCGGCCAACGCGTAGCTACCGTTTCCACCGCTCAAGGATGGCGGCGGTGGTCATGAGTTCGATTTGCTCAGGCAGTCGTGGCACAAGATGCTGCAACACGGCGTCATGAGCCTTGGGGTCGGCACTTCCGAGCGCATCGGTTGCGAGCACCACCCGATATCCGAGATCGACTGCCGCCAGCATGCTTGCGTAGACGCACACATCCGTCTCGACGCCTGACATGATAACCGTGTCCACCTGTTCGCCAGCAAGCCTCTCTGCGAAGCCGGGGACTGCGAAAATCGAGTAGGTGGACTTGTCCACGATCCAACCCCTGGCGGCGATCGATGAAAGCGGCTCGACCAGATCGAGCATCGCCGGATCGAGCACATCTCCCGTCATCATGTTCCAGCGATCGAAGTAGGCCTTCCAGCTGCCGGAAGCCTGCTGCGCATTGGCAGGCACGACGAACCGGGCATAGACGGTCCTGTCAGGCCGCGCCTCGCAAAGCCGAACGACGTTTGGCAAAATGGAGCCAAGCGAGGGCGTGTGCCAAGGCGTGTCCTCCGCAAAGAGCCGCTGCATGTCGATCGTGACATGCAGCGCATTGTCCCAAAGTCCACGCCCGGGCATCTGGTCAGTTCGCCACTGCGATCGTGTGCTCCGGCGACCAGCTCAGGCTGACGGTTTCGCCTTCGCGCAGGACACGGCCATCGCGATTTTGCGCAAATAGCTTCAACGGCAGCCCATCCGGGGTCTCCAGGATGTAGGAGAGAACGGGGCCGGCATAAATGACCGTCGTAATGCGCGCCGAGAGCCGGTTCGGCTGGCTGTCCGCTGTCGCCAGCGACATCTTTTCGGGGCGGATCGCCAGCGTGACGTCCGCACCGTTGCCAGGCAGCGCGCTGTCGCTGCGCACGACCGTGCCGTTGGAGAGCCGGACGGCGCCGTTTTCGACCTTCCCGGAAAGAAAGTTGGAATCGCCGAGGAACTCGGCTGCAAAGCGCGTCAACGGCTTTTCGTAGACCGTTTCCGGGTCGCCGATCTGCACGATGCGGCCACGATCGAGGATTGCGACCTTGTCGGAAAGCGTCAGCGCTTCTTCCTGGTCGTGGGTGACGAAAATGGTCGTCAGGCCGCTTTCGCGTTGGATCCGCAGCAGTTCCACCTGCATCTCCTGCCGCAGGCGGCGGTCGAGTGCGGAAAGCGGCTCGTCGAGAAGCAGCACGCTCGGCTTGATGACGATGGCCCGCGCCAGGGCAACACGCTGCTGCTGGCCGCCGGAGAGCTGCTTGGGCGTGCGATCGCCGAAGCCCCACAGGCGAACCATCTCCAGGGCGCGATCCACCTCCTTGTGGGCCGCCTCTCCCTTGATGCCGCGGCGTTCCAGGCCGAAGGCGACGTTCTGCGCGATCGTCATGTGCGGGAACAAGGCGTAGGACTGGAACATCATGCCGATGTTGCGGCCCCAGACCGGCACGTTCGTCACGTCGTTGTTGCCGATCATGATGACACCCTCGTCGGGCTTGATGAAGCCGGCGATGATGCGAAGGAGCGTCGTCTTGCCCGAGCCGGAAGGGCCGAGAAGGCTGGTGAAAGATCCTTCCGGAAATTCGGTGCTGATATCGGTGAGGACCGGGATCGGGCCGTAGGTCTTGGCGACGGACTTGACTTTAACGTTTGTCACGGGTGTCTCCGGGTTTGGCGAAGCGCGCAAAGATCAGGATGGCGGCCATCGAACCGAGCAGCAGCAAGGTCGAGATCGCGTTGATTTCAGGCGTGAAGCCCTTGCGGATTGCCGAGTAGATCTGCACCGGCAGAGTTGTGTAGCCGGGCGTTGCGAGAAAGTAGGAAATGACGAACTGGTCCAGGGAGACCGCGAAAGCGAAGAGCGCGGCGCCAAGGATGCTCGGGTAGAGCAGCGGCAGCGTTACCGAGAAGAAGGCGTGAACAGGCGTGGAACCCAGGCTCATGGCCGCCTCCTCGAGATCCGCGCGCACCGTCTTGAAACCCGTTCCGACCACGAGAACCACATACGGAATGGCAAGCGCGACGTGGCCAATGAGCAAGGCGTGCATGCCGCGCCCGATGCCGCTCCAATAGAAGAAGATCAGCATCGCAGTGCCCGTGATGAGCCACGGAATGGCAATCGGCGGCAGAAGCAGGACCTGCAGAAGGCTTTTTCCGCGGAAAGTCCGGCGCGACAGCGCGACGGAAGCCATCGTGCCAAGCGTGGTGGCGATCACCGCCGTGATCAGCGCGATGATGATGCTGTTCGCTCCGGCCCTCAGCAGGGGTTGGTTCGAAAGCAAAGCCTCGTACCAACGCGTGGAGAAGGTGAAGGGCAGTTCGTAAAGCGGCGACTCGTTGAACCCCATCGCCATCATCACGGCGATCGGCGTGTACAGGAACAGGAGAATCGCGATCAGGTAAAAGCGTCCGATTTGTCTCATGGTGCGTTCCTCAACCTGCCGTCCTGCCGCGCAGCACGCCGGAGAATGTAGCGAAGATCGCAAGAACGACGGCAAGCAGCGTGAACGACAGCGAAGCGCCGAGCGGCCAGTTGAAGGCTTGCGTGAATTGGTCCTCGATGACTGTTCCCATCGTGACGCCGACGCGTCCGCCGAGGATGCGTGGCTCCATGAAGGAGCCAATGACCGGAATGAAGATCAGCACGGCGCCGGAAATCAGGCCGGGCGCGGCCATCGGAATGAGGATCTTGTAGAGGATCGTCCACCAGCGCGCGCCGAGGCTGGCGGCAGCTTCGATGATCGCGTCGTCAATCGTCACGAGCGCGATGTAACAGGTAAGGATCATATAGGGCAGATAGCCATGCACCAGCCCGAGCACGACGGCGTAGCGCGTGTAAAGGATGCTGATCGATCCAGCATCGGGGGCAACCATGTGCAGGATATTGTCGAGAAAGCCGTTTTCCCGAAGCACCATCGTCCAGGAGAAGACGCGGACCAGACCATTGGTCCAGAACGGCAGCAGGATCAGCACAAGGAGTGCCTCGCGCGCCTTGCCGACCGTTGCACGCACCAGTGCCACGGCTGCGAGAAAGCCCAGAATGGCGCAGAACAGCGTCGTCCAGAAACCCATCATCAGCGAGTTGAAGCCGATCCGCAGAAGATAGGGCTGATCGATGAAGGCCCGGTACTGCTTCAGCGTGAATTCGACCGGCGTCTTGCCCATCGGGGTGGCCGACATGAAACTGAAGCCCAGCATGGTAAGCAGCGGCAGGAAGACGGCGAGCGTGAGCCATCCGTACGTCGGCAGCAAGAGCGCCGTCGTCGAGACCCAGGCAGGGAGGGGGCGCTTGACGCGCGGATCGACTGATCCGCGCGTCTGCGCCAGGGCGAGCTGGTCATTCTGCATAGAAGGCTTTCACTTCCTGCCAGACATTGTTGAAGGCTTCG
The DNA here is from genome assembly GCA_001704765.1 of Sinorhizobium shofinae. GTDB lineage: Bacteria > Pseudomonadota > Alphaproteobacteria > Rhizobiales > Rhizobiaceae > Sinorhizobium > Sinorhizobium shofinae. The sequence goes on along the minus strand of MBFK01000059.1, from coordinate 24,669 downwards.
CGGCGATCGTCGGGCAGTGCCGACATGATGCTCATCGTCTTCAGGTAATCCGGGTTGTGCACCTGACGGCTCAGGTCGTCGGCCGGCAAGCTGTTCAGCGCAGCGGAGTTCGAGGATGCGGGGGCGCCGACCTTGGTTGCCCATTCGACATAGAAGGCCGGGTCGATCAGCCAGTTGGCGAAGGCAAGCGCGCCCTCCGGGTTCGGTGCGGTAGCGGGGATGCCGAGACCGTCGACCCAACCCACCGCGCCCTCTTTCGGAACGACGAATTCGACAGGCAGTTTCGAATTGCGCTTCGACCGGACCGAGCCGCCCGACCAGAAGACCGAAAGATCGAACTCGTCGGCGGCGAACGACTTGTTCCACTGGTCCTCGGTCGACCACAGAAGCTTGACGTTCGGCTTGATCGACTTGAGGGCCTCGGTCACCGCAGCCAGGTCCTGCGGATCGTTCATGTCCTGGCCGGTCATGAGCGCACCGATGCCGACGTTGATGATGGCGTCGTCGTCCATTGCCACGCGGCCCTTGTAGGTCGCGTCAGCAAGCGCCTTGTAGCTCTCCGGCTTCGGCTTGCCCTCACGGATCGCGAGCGAGGTCATGCCCCAGACCCACGGAACCGCAAAGCCTACGCCGTCGTTGGAGAAATTGGGGTTGTTGCGCAGGGTCTCATCGACGGTCGCGGCGTTCGGCACCTTCGAGAAGTCGATCGGCTGCAGCAGGTCTTCGGCGACGGCCTGGGCGCAGCGTGCGGCGTTGAGCACGACCAGATCGTACGCGCCGGGATTGGTGCGCAGCTTGGTCAGCATCTCGGATTCGGAGCTGTAGTAGTCATGCACCACGCTGATGCCGGTCTTCTCGGTGAACTGCTTCAGCGACCAGGCCTCGTCGGTGCCGTAGCCCTGCCAATTGAGCACCGTGATCTGACCTGAAGCGAAAACCTTGCGCGGCAAGAGTGAGAAGCTTGCGCCGGCGGCCAGTGTAGCCGTCATGAGCTTCAGCGTGTTGCGTCTTGAAAATTCAGCCATTGCTGCACCCCTCTGGTGGACCTGCTGTTGTTAACAATCGCGGCGACAGCCACCGACTGCGGTTGTTCACCGCACCATCCGGAATTGGCGGACAGTGGGAAAAGATTTGCCGAATTTAATTCGTACACAAATTAAATGTTCAGGGAGAACCGGAAGAGCACGAAGGGAGACCGCGCACAGGAAACCACCCCCTCCTGCCGAAACAGAGGGCTCAATTACCATTGATGCGCATTATCCCAATTGTCTCGACGAGAGACATTCTGCTCTCGGTCGAAACTCCTGCTCAAACCCTCTGAACGTCGGCTATACGTTTGTTATTTTTATTTGTGTACAAATTAATAAGACAGAATTTCGTTCTGTCAAGTTCTTCCTTATGAAGTCGCGCTGTGCGCGGTCGAAAAATAAACGTCAAGCGTCCGAGCAGCACCTGCAGGCCCAACCTCGATCTGCAGGTCGCGGCCAACGAGGCTCCAGCGCGCTTCCGTTCCGTTCAGGCGGACGGCCACGACGGACGTGGCTTCGACATCGACGATGCGGATGCTGCCGGCCGCATCATCCGCACCGATGACGCAACTGAAACCGCGGGGCCAGAATTCGATGTTTGACAGGCGCGCCTGGAGGTCGGTGGCCAGCCTCGTCTTTCCGTCAAGTTCCAATGTGAGAAGCTTGTTCTCGACGCGGATGCCGAGTTCTCCCATCGGCGACAGCATCGGTCCGATGCTTGTATCGCGACCGGGATTGCGGATTTCCCATCCGTTCCAGGGATCGAAATCTACCACCTCGCCGACCGCCATCAGCGGCAGCAAGGCCGCCCATATGTAGAAGGGATCCGTATCGCCCTGGTCCATCGCCTCGCCGGTCGTGGCGTTGTAGTTCTCGGCGGCGATCCGGTCCTGACGCCAGGATTTCATGAAAAGCGCGTGGCTCATCTCCGCGAGCCTCGTCGCTTCGGCGTAGAAGCCGTATCGCCGCAGTCCCAGCCAGACCATGTAGTTGACGTTCGGCCAGATGCGTCCACGCCAGTAGACATTGTCGGCGAAGGCCGGATCGTCGCGCGTGACGTTCGGCAGGCCGAATGTCCCCGCAAACGTGCGCTCGTCCGCAAGGTGTTGAAGGAGGAAGGCGGCCTGCTCGTCGCTGGCCGCGCCGCAGAACAGCGGATAGAAACTCGTCGGAGACAGCGAGCGGACGAAGCCGCCGTTGCGCTGCCGGTTGGCAAAGATCTTGCGGCTGTCGTCCCACAATTTCTCGCGGATCAGCCGGCGGCTGTTTTGCGCAATCCCCGCGAACTCGCTCGCATCCTCCAAATGGCCGAGGATTTCGGCCATGCGCGCCAGTATTTCCGCGTCCAGCGCGGCCGCGCAGTTCAGGCCGAGATCGAAGGTCGACAGCGTACGCGTCGCCGGATCGTAGATCGCCTCGTCATGGGTCGGCGAATTGTCCATGCCCGTTTCGTTGCGGGCACCGAAGACGGTGCCCTTGTAGAGCGCCTCGCCGACGTCGGATGTGCCGCAGGAGAGAAGCCCGCGCTTTTCGGGGTCGCGGCTCTTTCGCCACCAGCGTTGATTGCGGGCGAGGGCCACATAGTTGGCCTCCAGAAGAGAACGCTCGCCGGTGCGCTGATAGAGCTGCCAGACGGCAAGGGCGCCGTGCGGCGGCTGGCTGCGGTCGACCCAGGCATCGTTCGACGTCACGATGCACGCAATGTTGCCCTGCGGCGTCGCTCCCGCCAGCGCCGCAGCCAGGTTCTCGCGCGCCAGATCGGCGTCGAACGTTCCTGCCAACTGCGCGGCGAAAATCTGATCGTTGTACCAGACGGCGAACTTGCCGAGATTCCAGATCCGTGTGACTGCCGTGTAGGGGCGGGCGTTGGTCGCATCCCAGATGGTGTTCCAGGCAACGACGTCGCGAATGGCGTCAAGCGATCCGGCAAAAAGGCCGGCATGATCATCCGCACGGCCGGCGGCGGTCGTTCGCGACAGTTCGGCCCGCGCCTTCCCGATGGCAAGTTCGGCACTATCCGCGACGGCCGCCGCATATGCACCGTGGCGCATCATTTCCAGGTTGAAACGAAGCGCAAGCACGGGAGCGTCGTTGCTTCGGCTGCCGAGATAGAAATAGCCATTCGTTTCGAAGTCGGCCCGCAGGGCATCGAGATCGTCATGCCCCGTCACCTGGACCGGAGCGTCGGCGCTCGCCACTGCGACGTAGCGCGTTCCAACCTTGACCAGGGCCACGCCATCATCGACGCGATACTGCACGTTTTCGCCGCCCTCGGACGAAATCGCCAGAGCGATCCAGTACCGGAGCCCCCATTCGCCGCTGGTCTTGCCGTGCCACTCGCCTCTTATGGCGAAGGGATCGGTCTTGTCCCAGGAAAACGCAAGCGTGGTTCCCGCGTGATCGGTTTCCAGCTCTATGAGCGAACCGTCGATGGCGTGTCGACCCAACCTTACAGCGTCACGGCGCGGCTCGATCGCCGAGGTCGTTCGCGTCCGCGTCGAATAAAGTATGGGCGTCACCCGCACGCCAAGCGGCAAGAACACCATCTCGGCGGGCCGATCGGACCAGGTATTCCAGGCGCGTTCGATCGGGACAGTCGCATGTTTCAGCATGGTCGCTCAGCTTTCCTGAAGAAGGACGAGGCGGGGAGGAGCGGCAAGTCCACTCCGGTCCTGCATGTCGCCCTGATAGGGTGTGTTGCGGTAATAGCGGTTGGCCGCCGTATTGGACACGGCAATGTCCAGGCGGTGGATACCCTTGGCGAGCCGGCCCAGCGCGAAACGGTAGGGTCGCCAGCCACGGCGCCCGCAGAAGTGCCCGTCGATCCGCACCGAGACCGCCGTATACGCCTCCGGCACCTCGAGCAACCAGTCGCCTTCCGTCTCGATCGCGATCTCTCGGAAATAAATGCCGGTTCCGGAAAAGGAAGCAAAGCCCTGCTCCTCCCATCCGGCGTCGACGGAAAGTGAAACGGATGCAGGGTCTCCATCGACGGCGAAGTTCCAGACCCCGTCCAGAACCGTCGAGATGCCGTTAGCGGATGGCAGGGACGACATGGCCGAGGCGGCGCATTTGCCAGCGGCCGCGGCTGGCAGAAAGCGAAAGCATCGCAGTTCCTGCGCGTCCAGCACCACGGAGAGCCTGTCGCAATCCGCAAGCGCGGCAATATCCCCATCCGCCGGAGACCACATCTCGCACCGCATCGCGGAACCGAACGCGATGTTGCAACTGCCGGGGTCGTCGCCGTCGTTGAACAGCACCACCCGCCAACCGCCATCGGGTTCGGCACCGATCCATGTCCAGGGTTTGCGCGGCATGGTCGTGCTGATCTTCACTCCGCGATTCGGCAGGTCGGAGACGAGTTTTGCGAGCTCCTGAAGTGTCGGCGCGTCCACAGCATGCGTCGACGGCAACACGGTGCTGGAACCGGTCGTCGCTTCGCAACAAATGCGCGGCAGATCGCCCGAGGACCACACACGCCCGCCATCCTTGCCGAAGCGGTCGAGATTTTGCAGCACGGCGTCGGATTGGACGACCGTTACCGAAGGCAGGACGACCGCATCGAATGTGAGGCCCGCAGCCTGGATTTGCCCGTTGCTCACCTTGCCCGCTGCAAGATCGCTTTCGCTGACGAACATGAAGTCGCAACCGAGCTCCAGAAGCCCTTCGCACCACGCGCCGACGTGGCGGGCATGGCTGTGGCACGGCCCCTCCGCCCATGCCGTGTACAGCGGATAGAGAATGGCGACGGGCGCAAGCGGCTTCGCCGGCTCCATGAAGGCCGAGAGCCGCGCCGACTCTTGTGCAAACAGTCCATGATAGGGCCACCAGGGCTCGAAGTTGATGCCTGGCGCAAAATCGAAGCGCGGATTGGTGAACGGTGTGGGATCGTCGTCGCGGCCGTCTGTCTGGTAGACCCCGTGCCAGACATGCTGGCGCATGCCGAGGCAATGAAGGCGGATGACGTGGGCGCGCAAGGTCTCGAGCGTCAGCTCCCATTGTCCGGCCGCCCGCACCGGGGCGCGCAACGCGCTGGCATAGGTTTCGACTGCGCACCGGCTTCGGCCGTTGGCCCGGGCGACGGAATCGCCGAGCTTCGGAGCAAGCTGCGGGATGAAATTGTTGGCGTCGACGGCGGTTTCGTCCCGGAATGCATCGATCCCGAAGAAATCGACGGCTGGTGCGACGCGCGGATCGATGCTGGTGAAGCCGCCGTTGAGCGACCAGGAACTGACATGCGGCAGGATCTCATGTCCCGTGAGGGCGATCCCGGTGCGCGCGCACCAATTGCGCAGCGTACCGAAGAATGCTTCGTTCATTCTTCTGGAATAGGCAGCGAAGAATTGCGCACGCAATCTCGCCGTGTCCGCCCCGACCTCATGTACCAGCGCCGCCAAGGCCTTCGCAAAGGAAAGCCCGGTCTCCGCTTCCACGGCTGACGGCAATTCCTGCGAAAAGAGCAGGCTGTTTCCGACATGTCCAGAGATCTGGTCCCACCGATAGAAGCCGGCGGCGGGCTGGTCGTAGAAGACGAAGCCCAGCGTATCCGGCACGAATGTCCGCAGCGGCTCCATCAATGGTTCAAGGCCGACTTCGATAAACCGCCTCGCGGCCTCGGGAAGGAGATAGTTGATCAGCCGGGAGGTCGCCGAGCGGGCGCTGACGAAGACGGTGAGCACATGCCCCTCCGGAACCGCGCCCTCAAAGGCAAAGCGGCAGCCGGTAGCATCGCTGCTGACGATGCGCGTCTGTAGCGTCACCTCGACGATTTGCTCAAGGTTATGAGGAACTGCCGTGGCGCTTACTATCGCCGCTTCGATCTTCCAATCGCACCATTCGACCCGCCCCCGCTCATACTGCCAGGCAACAATATCGGGGCCCATGCCATCAACGAACGGCGGGCGTATGCCGCTGATCTCGCCGTCACGATCGCTGCCGGCGGACCAGAACAGGTGGCGTTCCCGCAGATGGTCGTGCTCTGCGACGGTTCTTCCGCCCGCATGGCCGCTGATCCAGTTGTAGTCGTCGTAGATGCCGGTCTTGAGGCCGAGTTCAGCAGCGATCGCAATCGCGCACCGGTAGGCGGCGATGAAGGGAGGAGACAGGTAGTCCGCAACCGGCATCGCCAGTCGTGCCTGTATCAGCACAGTACCAAAACCCTGCGCCTTGAAGTCTACAAGCTGCGCCCGGCAGGTCGCCTCGTCCGGCACCGAATGCCAGAACCAATAGGCAGACGGCATGAACGCGTGAGGAGGCTTGCGGAAAATGTCCTCCCCCGGCCGCTCCAAGTGCGACTGCTGCTGCACGACAAACCTCTTCAATGCGATGCGGCGTTAACACGGTGCATGGCTGCGGCAAAGTCGTCCCACGCAGGCTTGTCCGGCGCAAAACGCGCGCGGACATAGGCAGCGAGGTCTTCCAGTTGCCGCCGGTCAAGTGTCTGCCTGAAGGACGGCATCGACATGACCTCCGGAGCCTCGCGACCCGTCGTCTGCGCCAGAATGGCGGGAGCCTCGACGCCGTTCAGCAGGGCCTGCAGAAGGTTGTCCGGCGTGTTGGCATGGAGATTGGAATTCAGCGCCAGCGACGACAGGATCTTGTCGTCTCCGTGGCAGGAAGCGCAGGCGCCATTGAAGAGGCGCTCGCCCCGCGGCGAGATCCGCGCCGCCTCAGTCCTGGCGGCGTTGCTGGCGGCAATGGCCGCCTCGCGCTGCGCATCGGCCTTGTCCGGGGCGGCGTCCGCGTTCAGGCTGGCAAGGTAATTGGCAATTGCGCGTATGTCGCTGTCGGGAAGCGGCTGCATCGCCTTGACGACGTCGGCCATCGGCCCTGCGGCACTGCCGTGCTGGTTCGAATGTCCCTTGCGCAGGTAGTCGAAGAAGGCGTCCTCGGTCCAGCCGACGGGCCCCTTGGCGACGGCGTTCAGCGCCGGTGCTTCCCAGCCATCGGCAAAGCCGCCGGAAAGATGCGCTGCGCCGCCTTTTTCCGCACCGAGGGCATTCCGCTCGGTGTGGCAGGCCGAGCAATGGCCCAGCGTTTCCACCAGATAGGCGCCGCGGTTCCATTGGCTGTCGCGGCTCGCATCGTACTTGAACGGCTCGGCCTTGTGGAACATCGCGTTCCATCCAGCCATCATCGGCCTGAAACTGTAGGGGAACTTCAGCCTGGTTTCCGGCGCGCGCTCGGCGACCGGCTGCTGGGTGGTCAGATACGCGTAGAGTGCTAGCAGGTCGGCGTCGTCTGCGCCGGCGAAGGACGTATAGGGGTGGGCGGGGTAGAGGTGGCGCCCGTCGCGGCTGACACCTTCGCGCATGGCACGTTCGAAGGCAGTGTATGACCAGCCGCCAATGCCGTTCTCCACATCGGGCGTGATATTGGTGGCATATACGGCGCCGAATGGCGTGTCGAAACGACGACCTCCGGCAAATGGGGTCCCGTCGTTCCCGACATGACAGACGTTGCAGGCGCCGGCGGCGGACGCAAGGCGGCCGCGCTCGATCGTGGCCGCACTGTAGACGTCGCTGCCGGGACGCTCGATGCTCGGAAAGGCCGGACGCCAGGGCGATGCAATCGTCACAAGCCCAGACAAAGCCGCAACGCCGCCAGCCACCGAAAGGCCGATGTTGCGCCACCACCGCTTCCGGGAAGCAGCTTGCGGACGGCGCGGCTCGTCGGCGTTCAGCCCTGCGAGAATCTTCTCCGGCGTCAAGGGCAGCTCACGGAATCGGATGCCGGAAGCGTCGTACACGGCATTCGCAATCGCGGCCGCACTCGGGACGGAGGCGGATTCGCCCACGCCGAGCGGCGGCTCGTCCTGCCGTGGGATCATCAGCACGTCGATATCCGGCACCTCCGGGAAGGTGATCAGCGGATAGCCACCCCATTCCTTCGAGGTCACGGCGGTCGAGGAGAAATCGACCTTCTCCTTCAGCACGCGGCTTGTCGACTGGATGATGTTGCCGTGGATCTGGTGGCGGACCCCATCGGGGTTGATCATCAGGCCGGAATCCTGGCCGCAGATGACTTTGGTCACCGCGACTTCGCCGGTTTTCTTGTTGACCGCGACGTCGGCCACCCAGGCCGCCCAGGCGGCGGCGGTTCCGGGAAACTTGCCGTGCACGTAGACGGCATAGGCGAAGCCACGCCCGTAAAGCAGGTCGCCTTCACCGCCCAGCGTGCCGTGCGTCGTATGCGGAACCCACTTCGACCGCTCGGCGACCGCGCGCACGAGATCGACAGCGCGCGGATCGTGCAGATAGCGCAGCCGGTATTCGATGGGATCGACGCCGGCCGCGGCTGCAAGCTCATCGACGTAGCACTCATGCGCGAACGTATTCGGCATCGCAGAGACGCCGCGAAACCACGAGGCGCGCGCGATCGGCGGCATGTCGTGAACGGTCACCCTCAGATTGCCATAAGCGTAGGGCGGGATTGCAGTCCGGTCCCCCATTTGCACGACGTCTGCTATGGGGGGCACCTTGCCCGTAAGAATAAGCGGCAGCGTGGGTGCAAGGTTGGAGGGATAGCGCGTCTGGAAATCGTAGGCCGCCGGGCCGCCTTCCAGATCCAGACCTCCGCGAACGTCCATCACCTGCGCCGCACCTTTCGGCTCCCAGGCATGCTCCTGCTCGCGGGTCAGCTGGACGCGCACCGGCGCGCCGACGGCGCGCGACAGAAGGGCGGCATCGGCGGTCACGTCGTCAGCGCAGTTGCGCCCATAGCAGCCGGCCGCCTCGAGCCTTTCCACCACAATGAAGTCTTCCGGGATGTCGAGCAGAAGGGCCAGATCGCGGCGCATCGGAAACGGATTCTGCGTGCCGGACCACACAGTGAGCCGACCGTCGCTATAGTCCGCGACCGCGCAGGACGGGCCGATCGAGGCATGCATCTGGTAGGGCCAGACATAGGTGCGGTCTATCGGCTGCGGGCTGGCCGCCAGTGCGAGATCGACATTGCCCCTGTCGGCAAGCTTGCGTGGCGTCGCCGGATTGGCGCGAAGGGCGTTCTCGGGCGAATTCAGATCCGGCTGATGGGGAGCAGGGCGCCAGTCGACCTTCAGGCTTCTCGCTGCTTCGGCCGCATTCTCCTCGCGCGTAGCCACCACGCCGACGAAATCCCCGATCGCCACCACTGCGACGAGACCGTCGATATGAGCGACAGATGTCTCGTCCACCGCAATCAGGCTGTTTCCGACGTGGTCGCCCTGATCGAAACCGGCATAAGGCGGGCGAACAACACGGCCATGCAGCATGCCCGGCACGCGAACATCGTGCACGTAGGTCCATTTTCCGGTCGCCTTGGCGGGAATATCGACACGCGGCCGCGACGAGCCGACCAGCCGATAGGACGAGACCGGCTTGACCGGAGCTTCCGGGTCGATCTCCAGCCTTATGTCCTCGCCGGCGATCAGATCGCCGATCGGAATGTTCCAGTTCTCGCCCTCGCTCCCCCGGATCATCCCCTCGTCGAGGATGATCCGGTCCCTTGGCGCGTCGAGGTGCGCAGCCGCCTTGTCGAGGAGATAGGCTCTGGCCGTTGCGCTCGCCTGCCGTAGCGGGATCGCAGTGACCTGAATGGTTTCGCTCGCGATCGTTGCGCCCTGGTCCGGGCCAGTCCTGGTATCGCCGAGGATCATCTCGACTTGACTGAACGGAACATCCAGCTCTTCGGCCACGATCTGGGCGAGCGAAGTGCGTATTCCGGTGCCCAGGTCGACGTGACCGTTGAAGGCACGGACGACACCCGCCTGATCGATCGAAAGATATATGCGGCCGTCGGCGCCGGCAGCGTACACGCAGAGCTGCCCGGAGGCCTCCGCCGTAGCGGATCCGTGCTGTTCTTCATCCCGGATCATGCCTGCTTCTCCGCTTCCGACGTCTGTACGACTTGACGCTCGGACTGCGCATAGCGCACTGCCCGCCGCGCCGCCGCCAATATTTCCATATGTGTTCCGCAGCGGCAGAGGTGGTGCCGCAGAGCTTCGCGAATATCGGCCTCGTCGGCGTTCACCTTCGCCGCGACAAGGGCCGCAGTCGCAATGATCATTCCGTTCAGACAATAGCCGCATTGCGCGGCGGCCTCCTCAATGAAGGCACGCTGCACGGGATGGAGTTCCTGGCCCGTGGCCAACCCTTCCAGTGTGACGACCTGGCGATCTCCGATCGCGGAGAGCGGTATGGTGCAGGAGCGCACTGCACGCCCATCGACCAGAATCGCACAGGCCCCGCACTCGCCGAGCCCGCATCCGTATTTCGGCCCGTTCAGGGCCAGATCGTTCCGCAGGATGTAAAGAAGGGGCGTCTTTGGATCGGCCTCGATGCTGCGGGCCTCGCCGTTGACGTTGATTTGCATCGGTATTGCGACCACCGGATCATCCCCGATCGCAACAGGAGGGTGCCCGGTCGCCCGACTGCGCGAGCGCTACCCGGCGCAAGATGGCAATAGTGGCCATAATCACTCCCATTCCCGCGACGGACGATGGCCGTCGACGTCAGATTTCGATTTGCACTCCGATGCGACGAGCGATCTTCCGCCACGCGTTCTCCGGGTGCGCCCCTTATATTTATAACCAGCGTATACGCTATAAAGTGATGAATGGCAATGACGAATAAGGATGACAAAACAACAGAATCAAGTGCATCAAGTTGAAACATATGGGCGATCCGCCGCCCACTCCGCCATTTTGCTATTGTTATTTAAAGCGTACACGCTTATTATCGCGCCAATAGCAAAAGCCAAAAAGGCGGCATTCGGTTCGTCGCCGCGAGGGGTCATCATGACGGAAAGAAAAGAGAAAATCGCAATTATCGGGGCTGGTCTCGGTGGAGCTGTCGCCGGAGCGCTGCTTCAGCATTCCGGGTTCGATGTCGATGTCTACGAGCAGGCGCCCAGCTTTTCGCGGCTCGGAGCGGGTATCCACATGGGTCCGAACGTGCTCAAGATTTTCGAGCGGTTCGGCGTAGACAAGCAGGTTGTCGCAATCAGTAGCACGCCGAGCCACTGGTTCAGCCGCGACGGCCTTACGGGTGACTACCTGTCTCGCATTCCCCTCGATGGCTACGGCGCGACCTATTGCACGGTCCACCGAGGCGACCTGCAGGCGCTGCAATGCGATCAGTTGAAGCCGGGCACGCTGCACTTCGGCAAGAAGCTGGTCCGTCTCGACGACAACGGCACCGACGTCATGCTGGAATTCGAGGACGGAACGTCCGTGCGCGCGGACATCGTCATCGGTGCCGACGGCATCAATTCCAAGGTGCGCGAAACTTTGCTCGGCTTCGAGAAGCCGAACTACAGCGGCTGGGTCGGCCATCGCGCCCTGATTTCCGCCGAGAAGCTGAAGAAGTTCGACCTGGAGTTCGAGGACTGCGTGAAATGGTGGGGTCCGGACCGTCACATGATGGTCTACTACACCACCGGCCGGCGTGACGAATACTACTATGTCACCGGCGTTCCGCATCCCGCCTGGGAGTTCGACTCGGCATTCGTCGAAAGCAGCCGCGAGGAAATGGCGTCCGAGTTCGAGGGCTACCACCCCGTCATTCAGGCGCTCATCGAATGCACCGACGAGGTGACGAAGTGGCCGCTCTTCAATCGCAATCCGCTGCCGCTCTGGAGCCGCGGCCGTCTGGTCATGCTGGGCGACGCCTGCCACCCGATGAAGCCGCATATGGCGCAAGGCGCTGCCATGGCGATCGAAGATGCCGCCATGCTGACGCGCTGCCTGGAGGAGACCGGGATCAGCGGCTACGCCACCGCCTTCAAGCTCTACGAGGTCAACCGCCGCGACCGCGCCACGCGCGTTCAGACGGTTTCCAACGCCAATACGTTCCTGCTGCACCAGGAAGACCCCTCATGGGTCTATGGCTATGACGTTTATGCGCAGCCGCTGAAGAGCGAGAGCGCAGCATGAGCGGCCAATTCCTGTACGGCGCGAATATCTTCGCCAACGGTATCCGCCAGCACTATCTTCGCTATGGCGGCAAGGGGACGCCGGTCGTGCTTGTTCCGGGCATAACGAGCCCGGCCATCACCTGGGGATTCGTCGCGGAACGACTGGCGGCAAACCACGATGTCTATGTCCTGGATGTTCGCGGCCGGGGACTTTCCTCGACCGGGCCAGATCTCGACTACGGCCTGGATTCGATGGCGTCCGACGTTGTCCACTTTGCCGAGGCGCTGAAGGTTGACGCTCCTGCGCTGCTCGGACACTCAATGGGCGCCCGCATCGCGATCCGCGCGCCGAACATGAAGCCTGCGGCGTTTTCTCGTCTCGTTCTCGTCGATCCCCCCGTATCCGGTCCCGGACGGCGCCCCTATCCGAGCAAGCTGCCGTGGTACGTCGATTCCATCCGGCTTTCCCTCAAGGGCATCGACGCCGAAGGCATGAAGGCTTTCTGCCCGACCTGGACGGATGAGCAGCTGAAGCTGCGCGCCGAGTGGCTGCATACCTGCTACGAGCCGGCGATCGTCACCGCGTTCGAGGACTTCCACAAGGACGACATCTTCCCCGACCTGCCGAAGCTTTCGGTTCCTGCGATGCTGATGGTGGCGGGACGCGGCGGCGTGATAGAGCAGGCGGATATTGACGAAGCGCTTGCGCTCAATCCCGCAATCGAGATCGCCCGCGTCGAGAACGCCGGCCACATGATCCCGTGGGATGATTTCGACGGCTTCTTCGCCGCACTCGGTGACTTTCTCTCCCGCTGACGATGACGGCTGCGGCGTGTTTTGGACGCCGCTTCGTTCGAATGCAAGCCTGATACCAGAGGACAAATTCCGTGCAGAACATCTACAGAATCGGCCAGATCGTTCCCAGTTCCAACACCACGATGGAAACCGAAATCCCGGCGATGCTGACGGCGCGTCAGTCAATCCGCCCGGAGCGCTTCACCTTTCATTCGAGCCGCATGCGCATGAAGAAGGTCGTGAAGGAAGAGCTGGCGGCGATGGACGCCGAGTCCGACCGCTGCGCCGTAGAGCTCTCTGACGCCCGCGTCGATGTGCTGGGCTATGCCTGCCTCGTCGCCATCATGGCAATGGGCCTCGGCTATCATCGCCAGTCCGAGGCGCGACTGAGGGGACGCACGCAGGAGAACGACACGAACATTCCGGTCGTCACCAGTGCCGGCGCGCTGGTCGAAGGCCTGAAGGTGATGAACGCCAAAAAGATCGCGGTCGTCGCGCCCTACATGAAGCCGCTGACCGAACTCGTCGTGAATTACATTCGCGAGGAAGGCTTCGAAGTCATGGATTGGCAGGCCCTGGAAATCCCGGACAATCTCGACGTCGCCCGCCACGACCCGGAGAACCTTCCGGCAATCGTCCAGACGCTCGACCTCTCCGAGGTGGACGTTATCGTGCTGTCGGCGTGCGTGCAGATGCCTTCGCTGCCGGTGATCGCCAAGGTCGAGGCGATGACGGGCAAGCCGGTCGTGACCGCAGCGGTCGCGACGACATACTGCATGCTGAAGGCGCTTGGCCTCGAGGCTGTCGTGCCAGGTGCCGGCGCGTTGCTCTCCGGCGCATACTGAGGAGCCCGCCATGCAGAGCGCCGAAGCCAACTACAAGGGTGTCTGGGGAAACCGCATCGGCTTCGGCCAGCGCCCGGCTCTTCTCGTCATCGATTTCCTCAAAGGCTACACGATCGAGGGTTCCCCCCTCTATGCGCCCGGCGTGGTCGACGCAGTCGCCCGCACGCCTCACCTGATCGAGGCGGCCCGTCGCGCCGGCGTACCGGTGATCCATACGCGGATTCTCTATCTGGCGGAAAATTGCGCCGACGGCGGCATATGGGTCCAGAAGGCGCCGGTGATGAAGGCCATGGTCGAGGGCAACGCGCTGGCCGAGTTCTGCGACGAAGTGGCGCCGGCTGCCGGCGAACCGGTTATCGTCAAGCAATACGCCAGCGCGTTCTTCGGCACCAGCCTCGCCTCGCATCTTCACGCGCAGGGTATCGATACGGTCGTGCTCGCCGGTTGCTCCACGAGCGGCTGTATCCGGGCCAGCGCCGTGGACGCCGTCCAGCACGGTTTCCGCACGATTGTCGTCGGCGACTGCGTCGGCGACCGTCATCCCGATCCGCACAACGCCAATCTCTTCGACATCGACAGCAAATACGGCGATGTCGTCTCCCGCGAGGATGCGATCACAGCCTTCGGCGGCGCGAGCTGTCCGTAGCCTTAGACACAGCGTTACGAACGAAAACAAGAACAGCCAACCAGAGGACCGACAAAGATGGACAGAAGTGTATTCACGGAACTGTGCCTTGAGCAATTGAAGCAGAGCGGCGTTCATGAAGGTGTAAAGGTCGTCGTGCTCTCGCAGGGAGACGAGCGGCTCGACTACGCGGATGCGTTTTTGGCAGCCGGCCAGCGTCTGGGCGCGCGCATGTACCATCTGCGCCTGCCTGCTCCGCTTCCCGGCGATGGGAGCTGGGCCGTCGGCCAGACCGGGCTTGCCGGAAACCCCGAAGCCGTCGAAGCGCTGAAAAAGGCGGACATGGTGGTCGACCTGATCTTCCTGCTGTTCAGCCCGGAACAGATGGCTATCCAGGCCGCCGGTGCGCGCGTCCTGACGGCGGTCGAACCGGCGCCGCTGCTCGGCCGGCTCATGCCGACAAAGCAGCTTCGCGAGCGCGTCGAAGTCGGCGTGGAATACATGAAGAAGGCGAAGACCCTTCGCATCACCAGCAAGGCGGGTACCGACGTTCTCTACAAGATGGGCGTCTATCCGACGGTCGGCGAATACGGTTGCACCGACGAGGCGGGCCGCTGGGACCATTGGCCGGCGGCATTCGTCTTCTCGGGTGCTGCCGACGACGGCGTCGACGGCCAAATCGTACTGGCACCGGGAGATGTCCTTCTGCCGCTCAACATCTATGTCCGCGAGCCGGTAATCTACACGATCGAGAAGGGCTTCATTCAGGACATCCGCGGAGGCCTCGAGGCCGACCTCATCAAGTCCTACATGAAGACCTTCAACGATCCGCGCGGCATGGGCATGTCGCATGTCGGCTGGGGGCTGGACCACCGCGCCAACTGGCACGGCCTTTGCGACTTCGGCGGCGGCATGGGCATGGAACTGCGCTCCTTCTACGGAAACGTCATGTTCTCCACCGGCCCGAACAACGAGTTGGGCGGCCCGAACGACACCGCATGCCATTTGGACATTCCGATGCGCGGTTGCAGCCTCTTCCTCGATGACGAGCCGATGGTCCTCGACGGCGACATCGCCGTGAAGGAAATGCAGCACAACTTCGACTGAGGCGAACTGACCGAACAAGTCCCTGGCCGCCCGACGGCGGCCAGCAACGTGACGATAGATCACGGCACGTGCACAGCGAGGCGCGACAAGAAATCTGGCATCAATCGACATGAGGGGTCTCCATGCAATCACCAGTTTCAGTAGAACAAGCAATCCAAACCGCCGGTGTCGGCACGTTCCAGCGTCGCCTGTTTGTCATTTTCGGTCTCGTCTGGGCCGCGGACGCCATGCAGGTCCTGGCAATCGGCTTCACTGCGCAATCGATTGCTGCAAGTTTCGGCATTACCGTTCCGCAAGCCTTGCAGACCGGCACGATGTTCTTTCTTGGAATGCTCATCGGCGCCTTCGTATTCGGTCGCCTCGCCGATCGTATCGGTCGCCGGCCGGTTCTTTTTGCTGCCATTATCCTGGATGCCGTGTTTGGCGTCGCCTCGGCGTTCGCACCCGACCTGCACTGGCTCTATGTTGCGCGCTTTCTGACAGGCGTTGGCGTTGGCGGCACACTGCCGGTCGACTATGCCATGATGGCCGAATTCCTGCCCTCCGATCGTCGCGGACGCTGGCTCGTGCTGCTCGAGGGCTTTTGGGCCGTCGGCACGGTAGCACTTGCTATTTTGGCCCTCGCTGCAGGCAGTCAAGGCGGTGAAGCATGGAGAACGATCTTCTTTGTCACCGGGCTTCCGGCCCTCGTCGGTGTGGTGCTGCGGTTCTATGTCCCCGAATCGCCGCTTTACCTCAGCCGAAAAGGAAAGTCGGCGGAGGCCCGTCAGGTCCTCCAGCGCGTTGCGAAGGCCAACGGCAATGCCACGGAAATTCCACCCCTGATGCCGCAGAAGCCCGAAAGCAAATCACTCGTCGCCCTGTTATCGCCTGAACTCCGTCGCCGCAGCGTCTTCTTGATGTTGGCCTGGTTGCTGATCTCGGTTTCCTACTACGGCGTGTTCGTCTACCTGCCGGTCAAGCTCGCGAATGATGGGTTCGGCTTCCTCCGTGGTCAGCTATTTCTGGTGCTCCTGGCAATCGCCCAGTTGCCCGGCTACGCGCTGGCTGCCTATGGCGTCGAACGGTGGGGCCGCAAGCCGACCCTGATCGGCTTCCTTCTGCTGAGCGCCGTCGGCACATTGGCATACGGGCTGGGGCAGACACTGGAAGTGGTGGTGAGCGCGTCGCTCCTCATGAGTTTTGCGCTGCTTGGGACCTGGGGGGCAATTTATGCCTTCACACCAGAGGTCTATCCGACGGGGCTGCGCGCCAGCGGCATGGGCACCGCAGGCTCGGTGGCACGCTTCGGCGGACTGCTTGCGCCCTCAATCGTCGCACCAATCATGGGCAATAGCTTCGGACTGGCGCTGGGCATCATCTCCGGACTTT
Source organism: Sinorhizobium shofinae (assembly GCA_001704765.1). Classification (GTDB taxonomy): domain Bacteria; phylum Pseudomonadota; class Alphaproteobacteria; order Rhizobiales; family Rhizobiaceae; genus Sinorhizobium; species Sinorhizobium shofinae. The sequence continues at coordinate 8,005 of MBFK01000059.1, read as the reverse complement.
TGCTGCTGGGGGCGCTGAGCGTTTGGCTGATCGATGTTGAGACGAAGAGCCAGGCACTCGAATGAACCGGTGATTCATCCGCGGTGGTGCCTTGCACCATCGCGGTTACCCCGGCTGAGGACCCGCGCTGCCAACGCTTGTAAGGTCGCTACGCCTTTTTTAAAGGTCATCAGCCTAGGGCCGATTTTATTGCGGCGTTTCGGCGTCTAGAAGGAACGATTGCGACATTGTTGGATCGGCAGACGAAGGCTGTAGGTAAAGACATGGACGAACATGATGGGCAGGACCGCTATCGCGTAACCGAACAGGTGGGGCACCTGTTGCGGAAGGCCTACCAGCGACACCTCGCCATCTTTCAGGACAATGCCACCGATCCCAGCCTGACATCGGTACAGTTCGTGACGCTTTGCGCCCTGCATGACCTGGGGCCGGTTTCCCAGGCCGAACTGGTCAAGGCGACGGCAGTCGATCAGGCGACCATCCGCGGCATCGTCGACCGGCTCAAGGCGCGCGGTCTCATCGACATTTCGCGCGATGCAAATGATGGCCGGAAAGTCATCATGTCGCTGCTGCCGGCGGGCGAGACTGTCCTTGAGGAGATGTATCCGCGCGCAAAGACGATCACTGAAAAGACCATGTGCAGGCTGAACGTCGCCGAACAGGTGGCATTGCTGTACCTCCTGCGAAAGATCGGCGAGGACGATGCGGCCGCCGAGCGTGAAGATAACAGCAGCGACCCGTAAATTGAAGAAGGCAGGCAGACAGAAATGATAACGGTTTTCGGCTCGATCAACATGGATCTCGTCGCCATCGCAAGCAAGATGCCGCGCCCGGGAGAAACGGTGGTCGGCCTGCAGTCCTCCGCATCGCCTGGCGGCAAGGGCGCCAATCAGGCAGTGGCGGCTCGTCGCGCCGGTGCGGGCGTGCGCATGGCGGGAGCAATTGGCCAAGACCCCTTCGGCGCCGAAGCTCTGGCCCTGCTGAAGGACGCATCCGTCGATCTGTCGCCCGTTCGAGCGGTCAAGCAGCCCACCGGAAGCGCCCATGTGGTTGTGGACGCCGGTGGTGAGAATGCGATCGTGGTCGTGCCCGGAGCCAACGGTCAGGTCGAAGAGGACGATGCACGGTCGGTGCTCGAGGGGATGAATGCAGGCGAGATGGTCGTGCTGCAGATGGAAATTCCACCGTGTGCTGTCGAGGCTGCTCGTGTCTGCCTGGTCACCCCACCGCAGATTATCGATTGTCTCGAATTCAACCGCTCGATGCGGATCATCGATCCCTACGACGAAATCGGCTACGTGGCGCTCGAATGCGAGGTGCTGGGGGCCGATTGGATAAGGCCTCTGCTCTTGTCTGCACTGGAAAGGGAGCTTGGCGATCGTCCCGACGACCCCTTGCTTGCGCTTTATGGCCGCTTTCGCGCCTTGCTGCGGGCAAGGCTGTGCCTGGTTCATCTCCTGGAGCATCCGGTCCGGGAATCGAAGAAATGGCGTCCTTTGGCGCTTGCCTATCTGACACAAGCCCGGCGGCATCCGTCAGTCATCGCCGCCTAGAAGCTCCGTTATCGAGCCGCCGAAGGCGAGCCGACGAATGGCTTCAGCAACAAGCGGCGCACTCGGGACCACCTCGACGCACGCTCGCAAGCGTTGTTCAGGCAACCGGAATGGCGCAATGGAGTCCGTTACGATCGTCCCGTCGACCGCGGGATGGGCGAGCATTGCTTCGGCGCCCTTGCTGAAAAGGCCGTGCGTCGCCATCGCATAGACCGCCTTGGCGCCGCGCTGCCGGCAGGCTTCCGCTGCTCTCAGCATGGTGCCGCCGGTGCTGATCATGTCGTCGAGGATGAAGACCGTCGCGTCTTCCACGTCTCCCGCAAAGAGCTCGCCCGAAACGACGCCATGGCTGCGGCCTTCTCCATGAAGCCGAATCCCGCAGGGGCGCCAGACAGGCGCTCATAGGCCTCCTTCACACAAGCTGGGCTCGCTTGATACCTCCGCCGTCTGGGGAGAAAATCGTGACCGGCCCGCCTGCAGCTTTTCGGGCAATCACGTCGGCGAATAGCTGCTTTGCACTCAGATGAACCGTCCGGCAGCGGAAGGCGTTCTGGAAAGCGGCAATGTTGTGAACATCGAGCGAACCTGATCGGTGCCTGCTGCTTCGAAGAGCTGTGCCACGTAGCGTGTGGTCACCGGGTCCCGCGTCTTCGTTTGCCGGTCTTTGCGCGCGTAAGCGAGATAAGGAACGACGGCCGTCACGCGTGAAGCGCCTCCTTCGCGACAGCAAGCGATGAAAAATAGCAATTTGCAAAGCTTATCGTTGACAGTTTCCCGGGCATTTCCATTCAGTTGTTGCAGAACATAGACATCCTCGCCACGCACGCTGACAAGCGGTCTGGCCTTGTGCTCACCGTCCTCAAAATCGCGTTCCTCGTGTTCATCTATTGGAACGCCAAGTGCGAGAGCAAGCTTTGTCCCAAAATTCTGTGATGCATTCAGTGCAAAGATACGCATTGGGATATCCTACAATGGATCTGCACTCGTTCCTGGACGCCGATCAATTGGCTTCACGTGTTCTCTCCGAAATTTGGATCGGGGGGAATTTCGTAGTCCTGGAGATGACGATCGATGATAGCTCGTGCTTTGGCAAACGCCTCCTCTTTTGTATCTGCCAAGACGTGGTCAGGGTCAGTCGGCAGGAGGCGCGGGCTCGGTACTATGTGCACGCGCCTGGGGATGGGCGAGCCGATTGGGGCAGCCGCGACCCCGTTGCAGCGTGTTGAGCTAAGAGAAAGCGCCCTGGCCGGGCAGCTAGAAAGCACACGGAAGCTGAAATCCGCCCTCGTTCCGCTCTATCAAGCCCTCGACGGAGCTCAGAAACAGGTGGCTGACAAGCTGCTTGTGCTGCCAATGATGGGGATGATGTAACCGAGAAGGCGATAGCTCGACCAAGTGACATCGCCACCACGAGAATTCGATGATCGCATGCAGTACATAGTCGGGCCCCTTCTGCAACAGTTGGAGAGGCCTCCAGTTGTGAGCGAAACTCGGTATGTGCACGTGCAGAGCCCTGCTGGACAGAGATGACATGGTGCCGCCCGACAAACAGCGACGTCTCGCCGTAGAGAATCTTGGTCAAGCAATCTTTCCCCGTGCTATGCCGGGACTTTCGCGCCACATACTCTGGGAATTCAACTGCATCGTTCAAGGCTTTGGAGAATAAGCCGCTGAACTTGCTCATCCTGATCTCGTATCGCATCCGTCAATGCTTGTATCTTGGAGCGCAGACCATGGACCTGATCAACGAGTGCCATGATGACGTCGATACCCTCGTGGTTGACCCCCATGGTTTCGCTGAGATCGAGGATCAAGAGACCACGCGCCACGTCGGCGTCATGAAACTCTCCCCGTCCATCGTTTTTGGCCGGGACGACCCAGCCCTGTTCCATCCATATACTGAGCGTTGAGTGCTCGATGCTAAGTCGTTCGCAAAACTCCGAATGTCTCATATCAACCTCCCCAAGCTCTGCGAGGATTTTGGGCCTCTCCCGCCGACCATGATGTGGCGAATGCTGCAAGGTCAGGGTCTGCGGGATCGGGAAGAATGACCTTGACGGTAATGTACTGGTCGCCGCTGCCGCCGCCCCGCTTGGTGACCCCCTTGCCCTTTAAGCGCAGCGTTTTCCCGGTGCTCGAATTGGGCGGCAGCGTCAGTGTCACATTGCCAGATATCGTCGGGACCAACACCTTTCCCCCGAGGATCGCTTCACGAAGGGAGATGGGCATCTCAATCCGGATGTCGTCACCATCACGGGTGAAGATCGGGTGAGGCCGTACGTGAACTTCAATCAATGCGTCACCAGCCGGCCCGCCGCCGGGGCCAGGTTCGCCTTTACCTCGAAGCCGAAGTGGCTGCCCGTCCTGGGTGCCTGGAGGGATCTGCAGGTCAAGCGTGGTTCTGTCCGGCAGCGTGATCTGTTTCTTCGCGCCGTTGACTGCTTCAAGGAAATCTACCTCCATGGCGAAATGAAGATCTCTTCCGCGCGCATGCGTTTGCCCATGGCCCCTTCGTGAAAAGAAGCTCGAAAAAATGTCGTCGGCCTCGCCAAAATCCGAGAAGCCGCTCGTACTTTGGTAGCGCGTGTCAGCACCCGGAGACGCTGCATACTCCTTGTAGTAGTTTCGAGCTGCCTGCTCTGCCCCGGTCGCATCTATATCGCCTTTGTCGAAGCGTGCGCGCTTCTCCTCGTCGCCCAGCAACGCATATGCCGCGGACGCCTCCTTGAACCGGTCCTCCGCGTTCTTGTCGCCAGGATTCAGGTCAGGATGGAGTTTCTTCGCGAGCTTGCGATAGGCGCTTTGAATCTCTTTTTGAGTCGCGTTCTTTGCCACCCCGAGGGTTTCGTACGGATCGTTGGCCATTTGCCTCCCGCCGCCATGTTATCAAGAACAGAGAAATAGATCAGGTGCCGTGTCCATCAAGCGCGATAGGGCATAACAAGCGTCACCTCCAGCATCGTCGCCAGCCGGACAGCCCACTGGAAGCGCGCGGGCACTGTTCTCCTGCTGCCGGCTTCGCCAAGGGCTTACGGACACTCGACACATTCCTGGCAGATGCCGGACCCGTCGGGGTCGTCTCCCATTGGGTGCTGGCAACCCGAGCACCGCATGGTTCCCTTCACAGCGCATCTTTTGGGCTCAGGCGGAATTATCTCTACCGCCTCCTGATTCAATTCCACGGTGTCGGTTTCCATTTTTTTCCTCCACGACACGTATTGTGGATTGAGATGGGAACGGACGTCCGCAGCTTCCAGGCTCGTAGGATGGATTTTCATGTGCCGCTTCGTACAAAGACCCCCTTGCATGATTGTCTCGCGTCGGGGTTGTAGGCTTGCCCTATTTTTATCTGCTAAGAATGTCGCATAAGAACTAATAAGGCCGGCGCGAAGATCGCTCACCGGGAGGCTGCGTGATTGTGAGTTCATGCCGAACTGCGACTTGCGCGTGTGACGTCAACCGACACGTCGCATTTGCGCGAGCAGTTTCTTGCGGAAGACTTCCGCGGGCGTTCGATAGCCTAGGCATTTCCGCGGTGTCGAGTTGAGCCGGTCGCAGATCTCCCTCAGCTCGCCGTCGCTGATCGACAGGGGATCCACGTCTCTCGAAAGCCATTTGCGAACCCGGCCATTGGTGTTCTCGACCGTGCCTTTCTGCCAGGGCGACTGCGGGTCGCAGAACCATGTCTGCGTTCCGATGCCGGCCTGCAGATAGGGCCATTCGCTGAACTCGGTGCCACGGTCGAAGGTGATCGAGCGTCGAGCGGCGTGGGGCAGGGGTTGGAGCACCTCAATCAGCCCGTCCATGATCGGCTTCGATTGCCGGTCGTTGTTGCGCAGGAAGACAGCAAAGCGGCTGACCCGCTCCACCAGTGACGTGATGTTGGCCTTGCCGAACTTCTTGCGAAACTGAATGAGATCGCACTCCCAATGCCCGAACTGCTTGCGTTCGGTGACCGTGTCAGGACGGTGAAGAATGTTGAGTTCCGGGCTGAAGCGGCGACCGTGGCGCCGTCGGGCATGCCGCGGTCTCCGTCTCGCGCGACGTTCCGGCAGGTGCCGCCACAGCTTGATGGCCTGACCGTCTGCGGAATAGGCGAACTTGTAGATCGTCTCGTAACTGACGCAAATCGGATGGCGCTCCAGCCGCATGCGGCCGGCGATCTGCTGTGGCGACCAGCCATGCATGATCCGCTCGATCACCGATTGGCGCACATGGACGAAGCGGGCGAGCTTGCGCAGCTTCGCTCTGCGTTCACGTGCCATCTCGTTGGCGGTCACGCAGTAGTAGCCGCTCAGATCCGGCATCTGCGGATCCTCAAAAGCATTCCGCTTGAGCTCGCGGAAAATCGTCGAACGATGCCGTCCGAGCTTCTCGGCGATGACCATGGGGCCCAGGCCGGCCGCTCGCCAGCGAGCGATCCTGCGACGTTCATCCATATCGATCTGGGAGTAGGTGCGTCTCATGAGCATTCCTTGCGAGTGATAACCCATTGGTATCTATCGCAAGTCGCACTTCATCCTTGAACCCACCCGGTGTGACTTCTAATGTAAATGCAACAAGGGCTTAATGGCTGCTACAGGGCAGGGAGATCAGCCCCCGGTCAGGCGTGCTGGTCGGGGTTGCTAAGCCTGTCCGCGGCCGGATGGCGACGCTGTAAAGAAGGTCTGCTCCGCGGACTTTGAAGACGTTCAGATTGGCGGCTGGTAGGGACGAGTTCGACCCTAAGCGGCCACACATCCACGCGATTCGGAAGGACAGCAATGGGGTCGGAAAACGGACGCGCAAAAGATAAGTACGGTAGCAATACACTGGCGAAAAATCTGTGGGCGGCGGCAAATTGCGGTCATGGCCTAATTGATCTGATCTTCGAGACTTACCTTTTCGAAGTCGCTGATCAGGATGTCGACGCGGACACGCCCGGTAGTGGGATGGTCATTCGCAGGGAGTCTCAAGAGCATTCAGTCGATCGACTGGTTCGAATCCTTGGACAGCCGACATAAACGCGACTGCGGCTCAAAAGGCGCGGTCGGCTTTCGAGTGCGAGTAGTCGCCGCGACGTCTGGAAGCCTCTGAGGATCGAACATCCTTCAATCCTCTCGCTGACGCGGCAAACCCAACATAACCTTTGCGGCGATCCACCATAGGGGCGCTCTGCGTTCCCGCGTGCCTTCGCTCTTTGCCTGCTCGACGTCGGCAGGTTCAGCTCGAGCCGTAGGCTGAACAAGGAACTCGATCCGTTTCATAAATGCGCTCCCGTCGAACCGTTTCGACGTTATCAATGGACCGTCGCCGGAAGGCTCTGCGTGGAAGAAAATCTCAAGATTGACTACTGGTATGGGGCGGATGCGGCGCAGGAGATCGATCACCGGTCGCGTCGTAACGGCCAAGGAGCAATTATCGGAACGGAGTGCATCAAAAACCTCCGGAACCGAAGACACTGCGATGGACTCATGGCCACGCTCCGCCAGTTTCGTGGCAATGGTATTGGCCGCTGCCTTGGGCAGAAACACAAGAATTTTCTTGGGGCGAATGGCTTCTATAGACATGGCGAGTTCCTCGTAGGAGATGAAGAATCTAGCCTTTGCCGGTGCAAGAGTGTGTTTGGTTCTATTTGATTTTGTTGCGGCCTCCCTCACTCCCTCACTCGTCACAATTCGACGGGATCTAGTGACTATAGCTTGTCGCGTTTAATTGGCCTCATATCCGGCAGCCTTGAAGTAGTTACGGCATTCTGTGACGGAGAACAGGCTGCAGATGTCGCCGAGTGCCTGGGCGATGGCGTCGAAACTTCGGGCGGCCCGCTTTCGCAGTAATGTCTTGAGTTTGGAGAAGGCCATCTCGATCGGGTTGAGATCGGGTGAATAGGGCGGCAGGAACAAAAGCCATGCGCCCTGCGCTTTGACCAGTTCCTCGGCGCGTTCGCTTTTATGAAAGCCGACATTGTCGAGAATGACCACATCGCCCGGCGACAAAGTCGGGGCGAGTTGCGTTTCGATCCACGTCTCGAAGATGCGCTGGTTCATCGGTGCGTTGACAATCCAAGGCGCGACCATCCCATGCGATCTCAGCCCGGCGATGAAGGTTTGGGATTTCCACGAGCCGAAGGGTGCGTGGCTGCTGTAACGTCGGCCTCTCGGCGACCACCCCGAGCGCTTGGTCAGTNTTCCACGAGCCGAAGGGTGCGTGGCTGCTGTAACGTCGGCCTCTCGGCGACCACCCCGAGCGCTTGGTCAGTTTCGTATTGGTTGACGTCTCATCGATAAAGATCAACCGCGCCAGCGCCTTGTTGAAAAAGCGTCTGCGCCGCCTGATCCACAACTCACGTGCCCGTGCGATCTCCGGACGCTGATGCTCGCTTGCCCGTAGGCTTTTTTTATGGCTCAATCCGAGCCGATGGAGAAGGCGCCCGACATTGGAGCGATGCACGATGACGCCGCGTCCGGCGAGTT
>MBFK01000055.1 GCA_001704765.1 Sinorhizobium shofinae | reverse complement strand
CTTGAACAACCCGACCCTGCCGGAAAAACACTGATGGCCCCCTAATCCTCAGGACCTACACCACCTGACGGGACACGATCCTGACGGGACTTCATCGGTGCTCGGATCGGCCCTGCCACCTGACCCGCTCAGGTGGAACATCGCCAGGATTCGCGGCTAAATCCGCGTAGCGAGCTCCATGACCCGTGCGCACAGGCACCGAGAAATCGTGCCCCTCAGCCCGCTTGTTCGCTTGGGACGTCGGCTCTCTACTCCATAGCGGACGATCCGGCTACGGGTAGATGAGACCGCCGCGTCAGTGTGACGGCAGTTTTCGATCCCTCGCCTTGAACGGAATCCAACTTAGGACCATGCAATAGAGAGCGGTTAGATAACAACGATTTATTGAAACAAAATACCTGCTTGTCGGCCGTGTTGATGGACCCAATGTTACGCAGAAGAGGATGCGCCGACGTTCCGCTCCCGAAAGTGCGCGACGTCGCTGTCGTCTCTCGGCGCTATTCGCGCCTTCAGACTCTTATCCGATATGTGGTTGCTTCGCCCGAGATCGGCTTTAGGCTACTGACGGCGGCTTTCTCGGGCGACCCCCGACCCGGGTTGACGACCAAGTCGTGCTTAGTGAGAACCCGGCCTATGGTGGAGGGATGAACCTTGAACAGGCGGAGCGGCCTCGGACGCGCTCGCTGACATGGTCACTCTTCGCCACCTGTCTTCGTATTGCGCTTAGCTGAGTTCTTGGGCAAGCCCGATGAGCAGCCCTTCGGTCCCGCGGATGTAGCAGAGCCGATACGCGTCTTTATACTGGACTACTTCGCCTACGAGCTGCGCGCCGCGCCTGCGGAGCCTTTCAAGCGTCTCGTCGATGTCGTCCACGGTGAACATGACGCGGAGGTAGCCGAGGGCGTTGATCGGGGCGTTCCGGTGATCTGCGACGACAGGCGGCGTGAGGAAGCGGGAGAGCTCGAGCCGGCTGTGGCCGTCCGGTGTGCGCATCATCGCAATCTCGACATGCTGATCGCCCAGTCCAGTGACCCGTCCGGCCCATTCTCCTTCGATCGTGGCCCGCCCTTCGAGCTCGAGCCCGAGTTCGCAAAAGAAATCAATCGTCCCTTCGATATCTTCGACGACGATTCCTACGTTGTCCATCCGCTTGAGCGCCATGTTTCCAATCTCCAAGGTGTCGTTCAAATCTACAAGGCGTGGCCTAAAAGATCCGCATCACAGTGACTTCACCGTTCTTGATTAAAAGATCGTAGTCGTTGGACTGTCGAAATCCAGCTGGAAAGCCTTGGGGAATAGCCGAAACCGCAAGGCAAAATCCTGATGCATCAAGCCACCGAATACGCTTTTGTGAACGTACGGGCATGACGGCATACCGCCCTGCCCTGCCATCCGTTCCCTCAAGGTCCGCAGCAATCGGAATGTTTCTGGCTGGGCCCGCGCCGCGGGTCCTCAGTGTTCTGGACCACGCCAGAAGATTGCTCGGATCGATCTGATCCTCGCTGCTCCAATCTTCCAATTCATCGTCAAGGCATCTGAGACACTGATCGCGTATCTCTCAGGGCGAGATTTCGCAATGCCGAGAGAAAGAGTAAAGGCCACAAACGGATCGGGCGTGCCACCAGCGCAACAGCTCCTTCGCCCAGAAGGCGAACCACGGAAGCCCGGTCGTATCTTTCCAGGTCTCAATTGTCGGAGTGTCGAGCGAATCGTCGGTGCCCTCCAAACGCTCTCGAGTGACCCGGTCGATGGACAGCTCGCGGTTCGCCCCTCGCTGTAGCCGGCAGATGGATTTGCCAGGGAGGTTCGAGGAGCCGTTGAGCGACTTAGGGCTCGAGAAGAACGGCTCCCTTCGACCCATTTGCTGCCGCTCGTGGTTACGAGCCGGAATTTCCGGTGCCGGCCCTTTGCGGTCATGACACTTCGCTCGACGGCGTCCGCCCCTCAATTCGAGGGGCGGCTTGCAAGCTAGAACGCAATCAATTTTTCAAGTGCCTTTTGAGTGCCTCCCGTGTCTGCTTGTCGTCAACAACATGCCCAACGCGACTGCCGGCATCGGTTCACCAGGGCCATGGGCCTTCCGGCCCAATGAAGCTTCCCGTCGGGCTCTCCATATCCAGGGCGGCCAGAACAAGCGGGCGCGCCCCCACCTCGACGCTGTCGGTTCCTTGGAAATCGTTGATGGCGGTTGCGGTGTAGCTTGGACTGACCGCACGGACCTTGATGCCGGTGTTCTCAAGTTCGAGCGCAAGTGCCAAGGTCATGGCGTTGAGCGCTGTCTTGGATGCGGGATAGGTCACCCCGAAGTGAGACCGGAATGGAAAGTTCGGGTCGGAATTCAGCGTCAGTGAACCCACACCGCTGGAAACGTTCACGATCCGCCCCGACGATGAAGATCGGATCAGTGGTAGCATCGCTTGCGTGACGGCGAGAGCGCCGAAGACGTTGGTCTCGAAGACCGCCCTGATCTCGTCCAGCGGCGCGACACTCGCTGCGCTCGCGCGTATGACTTCCTGACCCGATGTATAGCGGCCTGATTGGATGATCGCTGCGTTGTTGATGAGGAGATCGAGGCGGCCAAATTCGGAAGTGACTCGTTCCGCCGCCTTCGCGATACTGATCGCGTCGGTGACGTCAAGTTCTATGGCGGATGCACCTTCCCCTATCTCCTCGGCTGCCCTCTGCCCGTTGGCCAAATTGCGTGACCCGACCAGAACGATGTATCCGTGATCGGCCAATTCCTTGGCGAGCTGCTTTCCAAGTCCTTTGTTCGCCCCAGTCACGAGGGCTACCATCTTGGCGGAGGTCAGACGTCTGGTAGAGGGCATCAGCGAGAAGGTTCTGATCCAGCAGTTGCGCGAACTCATGGCGTTTGGCGTGCTGATCCGCCATGATCATCAGCAGGTGCCGCCCATGGTAGACTACTCGCTCACGCCTTTCGGCGAGACGCTCGTGCGCGCTTTGATTCCGCTTTGCGACTGGGGCACGCTGAACCGACAGCACGTAGCAAACGTTTTGCTTACCGCCTAGAAGCCTGCAGCGCATCGGAATTCCGCTCACCACCCGCTCGAGACGTCGGCGCTTGCCCGAGCGACACGGCGGCAAGCCGACTGCGAGTCCCTCGCCTTGAGGGGATTGAACTGCGGACTCTCGAATGGAGCATTCAGAGCGGGCGGTTCCCGTTGATACATTATGCGATCTCCTGTAACGGGCTTTGCGTCAATCCCTTGTGAGCTTAATCCCTCGCCGAGTGCTTGCTTCTGTCCGCAGTCGGAGCTTGGCCGCTGCTCTATGGGGTCTGCTGAGGATCGGTTGGCCAATCTTTAGAGGCGCAGTCACCTCGTGCTGCTGATCGCATAGCGGCCTAACCCATCCATCGACCCGGCGAAGGGACCTTGCTCCGGAGGGCTGATGGCTGTGCCCGTCCGAAAGCCTGTCTTGTCGTCTCCTGCCATCAAGTCGCTACCTTATGAGCAATGAAGTTGGTTCTGTCCCTGAGCATGCAATGCAACACCACCGCCAGCTTGCGGGCCAGCGCGACGCGCGCCTTTCTGGGACCGGCACGTCTTGCGACCGCCAACGCCCAGCCCTTCAGATCGGAACCTTTGACCGGTCGTGTCAGGATGACGTTGGCCGCCTCGTAGAGCGCGGTTCGCACGCTCCCATCGCCGATCTTCGAGATGCGACCGCTTTGATCGGTCTCGCCCGATTGATATTTCTTCGGCGTCAATCCGAAGTGCGGCCCGACCGCGCGTGATGAGCGGAATCGCTCCGGCGCATCGACGGCCGCGACAAATGTCAGCGCCACCAGGACGCCAACGCCTGGCGTCGTCATCAGCCGCTGTGCGTTATCATCCTGGCGGGCGATGGCACGCAGCTTGCGCTCAAAACCTGCAAATTCATGCACAAGCGCGTCGCGCACCTTGCCGTAGCGATCGCTTCCAAGGTCGAATGGCCTGCAATCAGCTCGCGGATGCGCCCTGCGTAAGTGCGCCGCGTCGTCGG
>MBFK01000081.1 GCA_001704765.1 Sinorhizobium shofinae | reverse complement strand
GTGAGCTCCATCGAATCTTTGCAAATCCGAAGGAATCACAACCCATTGAAATCACCCACTTCTTTTTGAGGCAGCCTCTAAACGTGATTTGTCGCAATACTTTCCCAGGATGGAGGGTAATGTGTATCAAGCTGTGTCAAAGTTTTAGTTTGCGACAACTGGATAATATAACTCCAGGCGATGTAACGGCCGAGATATAAAACAAATACAATTCGAGAATATATGCATGTCGACATCACCTTTATTGGCGGAACTCTGAAGAAAATCGCCAATTATCGTTTGGGCTCCTGCGCCCGGTGTCAAAAGGAACTCATGGAGGTCGAACTATGGATGCTCATACGAAAACGCCTACAGGCCCAAGCCGCCGCGAGGTGATGAAAGCCATGAGCCTCGGCGTTGCGATGGGGACGCTCGCAAGCGGTTCGCTTGTCGGCGCCGCGCCTGCCGCCGCCCAGAGCAGCACCGGCACCAATGCCGGGATGGGTCCGCTAGCGACGAGGACACTGCCGCGCTCCGGCGACACGGTTCCGGCGATTGGGCTCGGAACCTTTCTGACCTTTGACAGGTTGCCCGGCGCGCAACGCGATGATCTGCGGGAAGTGATCCGCACCTATTGGGATGGAGGCGCGCGGGTAATCGACACCTCGCCGCTCTACGGCACGGCCGAATACTGCGTTGGCGCCTTTGCAAGCAGCCTCGGCATCACCGATCAGGTAATCCTTTCCAACAAGATATGGTCGACAGGGGAGTTCGCGGGCGACGAAAGCCACGCGATGAGAAGCTTGGAGCAATCGATGGGCAGGCTCTGGCGGAATCAGATCGACATCATGCATTGCCATAGCCTGACCAATGTCGACAACGTGGTGAACATTCTGCGGGCCTGGAAGAAGGAAGGACAGATCCGCTACGTCGGGGTTAGCCACCACGAAAACCTCTATCACGACGCGCTCGCCTCGTGGATCGAGCGGGACGTTGTCGACTTCGTCCAGGTGAACTATTCAATCTTCAACCGGCACGCCGAGGAGCGGGTGCTGCCCGCGGCAGCAAAACGAGGGATCGGCGTTCTCGTCAATATGCCATTGGAGAAAGCGAGACTGCACAAGGTGGTGGAAGGTCGCTCGCTGCCAGATTTCGCGCGGGAATTCGGCGCCGAGACCTGGTCGCAGTTCTTTCTCAAATGGGTCATCGCCAATCCGGCGATCACCTGCGCACTGCCGTCGACCTCCAACCCTGATCACGCAAGAGAAAACATCGCCGCCCTGACAGGTCCTCTGCCGGACGCAGCGATGCGCGACCGTATGGTGCGTCACATGGAGACGATTCCGGGTTTCAATGACATCGCGAAGATGCCCTGGTATCCCGACAAGACCTACGAGGGCACCATACGTCGGGCTCAAGTCAATCTCCGCGCTCGCTCGTGAGGCGGCGCACGACTAGCATGGCGCTGCCAATACAGCAGCGCCATGCAGGGAAATGGACGTCAAGACAAGGATCAGCGCAGTGGCACCGAAGCGGTTCTAGCCAAAAGCCGAACTAGGCAAGCGCAAAATCCACCGCCGCAAGGGCATGGATCTCCGTCGTATCAAACAGTGGAACGGGGCTGTCGGCGGCGGAAATCAGCAGCATGATCTCCGTGCAGCCGAGGACAATCGCTTGAGCCCCATTGTCAACCAGTCGCCTAATGACCGCTCGATAAGCCTCGCGTGAGGCATCTTCAATGCGCCCGGCGATGAGCTCGGTATAGATGATCCGGTGAACCGTCTTACGATCTTCGTCGTCCGGGACGAGAACATCCAGGCCGAACTTCTGTGCAAGCCGCCCCTTGTAGAAGTCCTGTTCCATCGTAAAGGCCGTTCCAAGGAGACCAATTCGGGTAAGGCCGGCGCCTTTGATTTTCGTGGCCGTAGGATCGGCAATGTGCAGCAGCGGAATGGAGACAGCGGCAGCCACCTCCATCGGCCATCCAGTGCATGGTGTTCGTGCAGATTACGATGAAGTCAGCGCCGCCGCGCTCCACATTTTGCGCCGCATTGGTCATTTCGTCGGACAGAGCAGCCCAATTGCCGCTGTGCTGCAGGCGTTCGATCTCGCCGAAATCCATCGACCACATCAAGCTCTTGGCGGAATGGGCGCCACCCAGGCGCGCCCGAACCTCCTGGTTGACAATCCGGTAATATTGGGCCGAGCTTTCCCAGCTCATACCGCCGATGAAGCCAATGGTCTTCATGCATTTTCCTTTTTAGGGCTGTTGCTCACAGCGATCCGCCGACTTTCATCCACCACATCGCACGATTCAAGGCGCACAGGGGAGATGTGGCGCGCATTCTTTTGCATTGCGGGCAGCCCGCGACGGAACGCAGTCGGAATCCGCGCCAAGGGACGGAGGAGCAGTAGTGATTCTCGATCTCCTTCCGCTTGCGGGGCGGCCAAGTTGTTTGACCGCGTGCGGCCTCATCCCATATGCCTTTGAGATAATTGGTTACAACTCGGCCGTTCTACCGGCAAATCTCTGCGACAAACGACCACTATCCTTCGGTTCTCGAAGCGATCTGCACGGGAGGCATTCGCGCCTGCTCGCAGCCGCCTATTCCGAGGACTGTTATGAAAACAAAGCATCTGATCTCCGCCTTCATTCTCGGCGCCATGCTCGGTCCCGGCGTAAGCCTGGCACAGGATCCGACGGCTGCCGAAGGCGAGAGGCTTTTCCGCAGCCGGTGCGCATCCTGCCACAGCGTAAACACGGGCGAGAATCGCGTAGGCCCGCATCTCTCTAGGCTCGTTGGTCGCGCAGCCGGCAGTGTCGAAGGTGCTCGCTACTCGAAGGCGCTCAGCGCGTCGGGCTTCGTCTGGGACGAAGAACATTTGCAGGCTTACTTGAACAATCCACGCCAGGCCGTGCCGGGCACCACGATGAGCGTCAGCATTCGCGACGCGGCGCAGCGCTCCGCCATCATCTCTTATTTGCAAAACATTTCCAGCGAGACGACCCGGTAGGGCAACCACGCGCCGCCGCTGACCGACAAGGAAACATGTCATGGCTCGATTGACCATTAATGGCGAGACGCGGGATATCGACGTGGATCCCGAGACCCCACTTCTCTGGGTGCTGCGCGAACAGGCGGGCCTGACCGGCACGAAATTTGGTTGCGGAATAGCGCAATGCGGCGCCTGCACCGTTCATATAGACGGTGTTGCGACGCGCTCCTGCGCGTTGCCGGTAAGTGCTGTAGAACCAAGTCAACAGATCGTCACGATCGAGGGACTATCCGAAGATGGGTCCCATCCGGTCCAGCAGGCATGGCTGGCGCTCGACGTTCCGCAATGCGGCTACTGTCAGGCCGGCATGATCATGGCAGCGGCAGCCTTGCTCAACAGCACACCGAAGCCGAGCGACGACGACATCAGCGCCGAGATCACCAACATCTGTCGCTGTGGCACCTACAATCGCGTCCGGGCAGCCATCAAGCTCGCCGCCGAAACCGCAAGCGCTTCTCAGAAAGGATGAGGACCATGAACGTCGCAATCTTGTCGCGCCGCAAGTTCCTCATTGGCACCGCCGCCACGGCCGGCGGCCTCTCGCTCGGCTTCCATGTACCCTTCGTGACGCAGGCTCAGGAAAGCGTCCTTCCTGAGGTCAACGCCTGGGTGCTAATCCGCCCGGACGACACCGTCGTCATCCGTATCGCTCGATCGGAGATGGGTCAGGGAACCCTGACAGGCCTCGCACAGCTCGTCGCCGAAGAGCTCGAGTGCGATTGGTCGAAGGTGACGACGGAGTATCCGACTCCCGGAGATAGCCTGAGGCGAAACCGCATTTGGGGCAACTTCTCGACCGGCGGCAGCCGCGGCATCAGGGAGTCGCACGAATACGTGCGCCAGGGCGGAGCGGCCGCACGGCTATTGCTTGTTGCCGCAGCGGCGAGCCTTTGGAAGGTGCCCGCCGATGAGTGCTCGGCCGCGAACAGTGTCATCACCCACGCTTCTTCAGGGCGCGCCGTCACATACGGTGCGGTCGCCTCGCTCTCTGCGCAGATGCCGCTGCCGGCGAACATCACTCTAAAAACACCGCAGGAGTGGAAGATAGCTGGAAAGCCGCTGCCGAGGCTCGACACGCGCGACAAACTCATTGGCAAACAGATATATGGCGTCGATCTGACGTTGCCGGGCATGCTGAATGCCTCAATCAAGGCATGCCCGGTTTTCGGCGGCAAAGTCGTGAGCTTCGATGCAGCGGCCATATCCGGAATGGCCGGCGTGCGAAAGGTCGTTCAGGTCGATGAAACCGCCGTTGCCGTCGTCGCCGACACTTGGTGGCAGGCGCATTTCGCTCTCAACGCGCTGCCCATCGTTTGGGACGAAGGCCCGAACACAAACGTCACAAGCGAAACGATCGCCTCGATGCTGCAAGAAGGCCTGGACGCAGAAAATGCAGTCGTTGGCGCCGCGATTGGGGACGCGCGAGCGGCGCTTGGCGGCGATGCCAAGGTGGTCACTGCGACCTATTCGTTTCCATACCAGGCCCATGCCACCATGGAGCCGATGAACGCGACGGCACGCTATACCTCGGACAAATGCGAAGTCTGGGTGCCAACCCAGAATGGAGAGACGAGCCTTGCCGCCGCCGCCGAAGCCTCTGGCCTGCCGATCGAACAATGCGAGGTCTATAAGCTCCATCTCGGCGGCGGCTTCGGAAGACGTGGCAATTATCAGGAATACGTTCGTCAGGCCGTGAGGCTGGCCAAGGAGTTCCCAGGATCACCCGTGAAACTGATCTGGTCGCGTGAAGAGGACATGCTGCACGGTGCCTACCACCCGGTAACGCAATGTCGTTTCAGAGCGGCGCTCGACGCCAGTGGTAATGTGGCTGCCCTTCATATGCGCATCAGCGGCCAGTCCATTCTGTGGCCGCTTCGCGCCGAAGTGCGCGAAACCGGTCGCGATCCGGCGGTGTTCCAGGGCTTGAACGACGGCGGGACAGAAGGCGCCTTCGGCTACACCATTCCCAACCTGCTGATTGATCACGCCATGCGCAATCCGCCAGTTCCCCCGGGGTTCTGGCGTGGGGTCAACCTCAATCAGAACGCGCTTTACGTCGAGTGCTTCATCGATGAACTGGCGCATGAGGCGGGCATCGATCCACTCGAATTCCGCCGCAAGCTACTTATCGACCATCCCATGCACCTTGCCGTTCTCGAGGCAGTCGCCGAACGGGTCGGCTGGGAAAAGCCGGCAGGAAACGGAATCCATCGTGGCCTCGCTCAGATCATGGGATTTGGCAGCTACGTTGCGGCCGCGGCGGAAGTCTCGGTCACAAACGGTCAGCTCAAGATCCACCGCATCGTTGCGGCGACGGACCCGGGCCACATTGTTAATCCCGCCCAGGCCGAGCGGCAGGTGGAGGGCTCGTTCGTCTACGGTCTTTCGGCCTGCCTCTATGGAGAGTGCACGATCAATGGCGGTCGCGTCGAACAGGAAAATTTTGATACCTACGAGGTCATGCGCATGGACCAGATGCCCGCTGTCGAAACGATCCTCATGCCGTCGGGTGATTTCTGGGGCGGGGTCGGCGAGCCAACGATCGCCGTTGCCGGGCCAGCAGTCCTGAATGCGGTCTTCGCCGCCACCGGCAAGCGCATCCGGCAGCTGCCCCTGAAGAACAACAGCCTTGGCGTTTGATGCGTGATGGAGCGTACCAGATGGCGGCTGGGTTGGGCGGGCAGTCCAAAGATGGCACTGATATCTGGTCGGCTGGGTCGGCAGACGCGGCCCATGCGCGACTTGCCCGCCCCATTCGCATTCATAACGACAGCTAATTCCGCCATGTCGATTTCCGTGCCTAATCCGTGGTTGCGGAAGATGCTAAGTCAACGTGACTGCGCGCCTGACCGAGGCGCCCCGGGCGGCATAACAGCCGTAGATCACTGCGGGAGTGCTCATGCTCTTTCAAGAGACCATTTCGCCGGTTCCAAGATCCGCCTTCATTTCTGACGAGCCTGGGGCCATTCTGCGCTTTGCGTGCGAAGCGGTTGACGAAGGAGTGGGGTGCGCCCTGGCAACGCTCGTCGAAATCCGTGGCGGAGCGGCCCGCGCGCTCGGCGCACAGATGGCAATACGCCAGGATGGATTGTATTGCGGCTACGTGTCGGGCGGCTGCACCGAGCCGGCAATAGCGGCCGAGGCCATGGCTGCCATCGATAAGGACCGCGATCGTTTCCTGATGCTTGGCCAGGGCTCAGAGTTCTTCGACATCCAACTGCCGTGCGGCGGCGGCATCACCATTGCCATACACGTCATTCGACGCATCAAGCCTCTTCGCGAGGTTCTTGCACACCTCCAGGCCCGGCGCCGCAGCGGGATGCGTTACGATCCGCGCACGCAGCGGCTGGAGGTCTGCGCAGCCGCGAACAGAGCGAAGTGGGAAGGTGAATGTTTCCTGCGCCCGTACCGGCCGCAGACGCGGTCGTCCTCTGCGGCCGCTCGATCGAACTCGAGGCTACGGTTCGAATAGCGGAAGCTGCCGGATATGAGGTGGTCGTCCTGGACTGTACTAGGCCCCGCCCGCCGAGCGCCGACTTGTTCGACGCGGATTCGGCCGTTGCCTTCCTGCATCATGACATCGACCGCGAATTGCCAGCTCTTCGGGGAGCGCTGGCCAGCAATGCCTTTTACATCGGCGCGCTCGGCAGCAGCAGGACACATCAGCGGCGCTGTGAGCAACTCGATGCCCTTGGCTTCGGCCAAGACAGTATCAATCGCATCAAGGCGCCAATCGGCATCTTTGCCAAGGCGCGCGACGCACAATCGCTCGCGCTCTCTGTCTTAGCGGACATTGCAGCGGCACGCCTGAATGCCAACTGACGCATTCTTAGATTCGTCATATCTGCGCCTGAGGGACCCGTTACCTTTGCCCGAACACTGGTCGATCAATGGAACTAAGCCACTGATATTTCGCGGCATTTTTCAGAGCGGCGACCGAGCTCCGACGCGACAGATTCGTCTTCGCAACCGCACTCTGGTGCTGGTCTGCACCGACCCTTATATCTTCCGCAGCAACCAACCGGGAGAATGTAGTGTCCGAATTCCTAAGCTATCTGTTCGCCATCCTTGTCGTGGGCCCGCTGCAGGCTGAAGTATCGGAGCGCCTTCAAGGCGTGCCATCAGCCGAGATTGTCGAGGCGGGACGCGCGTGCATTGCCACGGAGGCTCCGAGGCTTCTCCAGCGAGCGCAGGAAGATTGGGCATGGGCGGCCGCAGATGCGGTAGGCGTCGGTGTAGGTGTAGTCGATCCGGTAAGCCTGCTGCCGGGCCAGAACGCCGATTGCAACCGCCTGGTACAAGTTCTGTCGCAAGGTGGAGAGGCTGAAGAGGCATAGACGACCTTTCGCGGTCTCTATTTATAGCCAGCGCCCTCCTCCTCACAGTGCTCGAGAACGCGTTCAACCCATTTATCGAACCAGACCCAGCTCCCTTTGTAGTCTCCTTCGCAACCGTACCCTTTGTTTCCTTTTCCTTTAGCGTCTAGCGCTTTCCAGAGTTGGCTATGATTGTGGAGCGTAAACTTGGGGTACCCGGCATCCTGTGCTTTCTTCACGACTTCAGCAGGAGGGAACCGCAGCCGGTTCACCTCTTTGAATATGACCTTGCCAACCTCGTTTGCTTCGTTACTTCCTGCAGCCACGAACTCAATCGCAGAATCGGCGGATCCTGGTCTCTTAGCTGCAATAGGCACGAATGCGACCTTTAGTCGGTAGGCTGGATCTTCAAATTCTGCGCGGGTCAGACCGTTTTCGAAAGCGTCAATACATGTCGCAACGTGCGATGGCAGTGTTGACGCTTTTTAGGTTGCGCTTGCGGTACCTCACCGATTACGGCCTTCACCAAGTTGCGGCAGCCGCCGCAAGCGAGGCTCCGTCGAGAGGCTGACAACTCCCCTGGAGGCATCTCGTAGGTGAGCTTGCAACATGGACCGGCCCCAATCTCAAAGGGTGGAAGGAATGCTTGCTCGAGCACTCGATCCAGCCGGTGCAGCAGTTCGCCGAATGCTACCGACAGCGCGATGATCATCGACGCCATGGACCTGCTCTATACCGGTCGCTTTTCCGGCTTCTGCATTGTCTCTAGCGACAGCGATTTTGTGCGTCTCGCGGCGCGTCTGCGCGAGCAGGCCGTAACCGTTTGTGGCTTCGGAGAGCGCAAAACGCCTCGCCCTTTCATCGCCGCTTGCGACAAGTTTGTCTATTTCGACGTGCTCAACACAGCAGCCGCGGAACCGCCGGCCGCATCGGAACAGAGGCCCCGGAGATCGGCAGCCGCGGCAGCTGCACCGTCGAAAGCTAAGCCTGCTCCCACAAAATCTACGCTGGATGGGGTCGGAACAAGAACTGTTCCCACAGACACGCGGCCTTTATCAACCAAAGACAGCAATAGCCTTGCTATCCAAGGGTTGCCNTTTCGCGATGAGGAGCAGTGTCGGAGATTGCTGGAAAGCATGGTGTGGCCGGGTGGGAGAGTTTGCCCTGCCTGTGGTTACAAACGCTCGATCGCGATAGCCGGGCGCGATACTGGCAAGCGGCGTGCGCGTCCGGGTCTCTATCAATGCTCCAGCGGCGATTGCCGGTTCCAGTTCACGGTGACGACACACACGCCTCTGCATTCCACAAAGCTTCCTTTGAGTGTCTGGCTGAAGGGCATGTGGCTGATGCTGCAGTCGGATAAAGGGTTGTCCTCGGTGCGCCTGGCCGAGGCTCTGGGGGTGAGCCAGGCTACGGCGTGGCGGATGGGACACGCGCTGCGTCTCATGGCGGCGCGCGAGCACATGCTCGATGGCACGGTGGAGATCGACCATTTTCATCTCGGTGGGCGACCGAGAAAGCATCCGGACGATCCACCGCCTGGACGAGGACGAAAAGGTCAGGCGAATACGCAGAAGACACCGGTCATTGCGATGGTGCAGCGACCAGATGACGTCACACCCGGCACTCCGGCCGGTGACGCGCGTGCTGCGGTGGTGACTGGTCTTTCGCTACTTGCAGCGGCGCGCGCCGTCGAAACGCAGATCGAACCCCATGCCTGTTTGATGAGCGATGAGGCGAAGGCGTTCATGCCCATTGGCGAGAACTATGCCGAGCATGACACCGTGAAGCATTCCAGCCGCGAATACGTTCGGGACGCCGTCCATGTCAATTCGGTCGAAGGGTTCAATTCCCGCGTCCGCCGCACAATTGCCGGCGTCTTTCATCATATCAGCCCGCAGCATGCCGACCTGATTCCACGAGATCGGCTTCCGCTGGTCACAGCGCATTGTTACTGGCCAGGCTGTGCGAAAAAGCCGAAATGGCAGGGAACGCATGAAAACCCTTTGGTCACGGGTGCCGCCGGCGCTGCAATTGCTGCAAGTCTCTCGCGCTGCTACCGGCCGTCAAATGCGCAGAAGTCCGGATGGTGGGATCATCGTCAAATCAGCAGTCGCTGTCTTTGGTTGATAAAGGCCAGACACGCTAAGGCCGAACGGACCGTGAATATCAGATATTCAACTACACGTTCACGGCCATCTGCCGCGGTCGCCTTATACCCCTAGTCCTTTATCCACTCCGAAAACGCTTCCGGCAGCACGTTCGACCCGCAGATCACCGCTACCACACGCTTGCCGCGGTAACGCGAGGAGTCTTCCAGGATCGCCGCGATGCCGAGAGCGGCCGAGGGCTCGACCACGAGGCCGGCGTGCCGATGCAGCAAGCGCATGCCCGCCTTGATGCTTGCTTCCTCTACGAGCGGCACGTGATCGGCGACGGCGAGCAGGTCCTGAAGGACCGCCGCGATCGGGAAGCGACCGGCGACACCGTCGGCGATAGTGTCGGTGCGGTCTGTGGTGACGACCGATCGCGCCCGCCAAGACAGAGCCAAGGCGGGTGCTCCGCTGGGTTGGATGCACACCACCTCCGTTGTGGGCGACAAGCTCTTGAAGACGTGGCCGACGCCGGTGGCCAGCCCGCCGCCGCCGAGTGCGAGCAGGATCGTGTCGATGCGGTCGCACCCTTCGATAAGTTCCAGCCCGATTGTGCCCGCGGCCTCGCAGGTGTCGAGGTTTTCGCTATCCTCTACGAGTAAAGCATTGTCGCTGGCCGCGATCTCGCGGGCGCGCTGTCGCGCCTCCTCGATGTCGCCGTCGACCAGTTCGACGGTGGCTCCGAGCCGACGAATGCGATCGATCTTCGCGGGATTGGCGCTTGTCGCCGCGACCACGGTTACGCCATTTCCGCGTGTCCGGCCACTATGTGCGAGCGCCTGCCCGAGATTTCCGGCGCTGGCGCAGACCGCGGCCTTGGGATCCGGGCTGCTTGCCAGACGGGACATAACGACCTCGGTCCCTCGTCCCTTGAAGCATCTGATCGGGTTTGCGGTCTCAAGTTTGATGACGACTTCGCAGCCCAGCACGTCGCCAAGAGCGGGACAAGCGAATTGGGGTGTGTCGCGAAACACGGATGAAATTTGTTCCCTACTCGCAAGAATGCGGTCGAGGTCGAGCCTGGTGTCTGGTTGCCTGACTTCAAGGTATGCTGCGGATCTTTCACCGACAGATCGCATGGGATAGTCCTTTAACATAGTGTTGCGGTTGCGTGGGTGTGCGTTATAGCGCATACTTGCGGTGTGCGCTATAACGCACAAATGCGAGGTCGGTCTTAAATGAAGTCCATCAGTCCCGTTGAAACAGGGAAGCTACTGAAGTCCATCAGGCACGAGCTCGGGTGGAGCCTCGATCAGACCGCAGAGCAGACGGGAGTCAGCAAGGCAATGCTGGGCCAGGTCGAGCGCGGCGAATCCACGCCGACTGTTGCGACGCTTTGGAAGATCGCGACGGGCTTGCGAGTTCCGATGACCACCCTGCTTGAGCCGGATCGCGAAGAAGGCGGTGTCTTGCTTTTGCGTGACGCCAGTAGTCTCCGGGTGCGCCCGTCGCAGGAAGGGATGCAACGCGCGTTGTTGTTCCCTTATGAGGCCCGGTTCGGATTTGAACTCTACGAGCTGACCTTCGCTCCTGATTTCGAGAGTATATCAGAGCCGCATGACATTGGAGTTGTGGAGCATGTGACCGTCCTGCGCGGCAAGGTCGAATTGTTGGTGGAGGATGAGTGGAGAGAGCTCAAGGAGGGGCAGTCGCTACGGTTCCCTGCCGACCGCCGCCACGGCTACCGCAATCGGACGGAGAGCGAGGCTGTTGTCATGGACTTAATCCACTATCGGTTCATTCCGCAGAATATCGCGGGTCGCGAAACGCAAGAGGGTTCCTGATCAGAGAATACCCTACACGACGATCCGGTCGCTCACCGCCTGGTCGAACGCCAATGCCTAGTCGGTAACGGCTGGGCGTCATCTCCCTGACGTAGACGTCGACGCCGAGATTGAGCCACGGGTTATCGAAGGTTTCCTGGATAACTTTGACAATGCTCGACTTTCCCCACCGAGAAGGCCCGTTCAGAATCACAATTTGTCCCGCGTTCTTTATGTCCAATTGAAGCCCCAATAAGTCAAATATTCAAGGGAGCGCATCTCTGACGCGCATGATGGTCTGCCGGCTTGTTGCGAATTTCCTGGCGACGGCCGAAACGCTCATCCCTGTAGCCAGATCGCCGCGCACGTCATGCTTCTGTTTTTCGCTGAGGGTCGAGGGGCGGCCGAGCGCTTTGCCTTCCGACTTGGCGCGTTTGAGGCCGGATTGGGTACGCTCTATCAGGAGATCCCGCTCGAACTGCGCGATGAAGGCCGGAGCCGCAGCGAGCACCTGGAAGGGGCGGATTTCCGCCCTTCCCGTCAAACCCCGGCTCGAAGTCCCGACCGCACAGATTTCGTGGATTGTTGGCAACAAGCATGTCGGCGAGGCGGACGGCGAGCTCGCCGAGGACCTAGCTTCAGTTAGGGGCGGCTCTTGGGGCATCGGGCGTTTGCCTTTAGCACTGCCGTTTGGGCCAATCGCAGAGTATCCGTATGAAAGACATTGTTATCGACCCGGCCACAGAGCCGGGTCTTTTTTTCGGTGCGCAGCTTCATTTGCGACCGAGCCAGCGTCAGCTATGAACGCGGGATCCCATCGCCAAACCTCAGTATCTCCACTTCGGAGCGCGTTTGGCATTATGCTGCAGCTCGGAAGCGGTGGCGAACCGGCCGAATAGCCGATGAAGTCGGATCTCTTCTTTTTCACCCAATTGATGTTGTTGGCAAAATTCGCGGACGTTCCAAACCTTGGTAACGGTGTGCTTCGAAAGCTTTTCGGCTTCGACATGCTCCATCTTGCTCCTCCCAGGCAGTGGACGGCCAGAATATTCTACTAAAGTCTAATTAAGCAAGAAATAAACTAAGTATTACTTATTGCCTGGCGCTGTCGATTGCCACGCTATTTTGCTTTTTCTGCCACTATGTTGCTTTCACAAAGCAAGGTTGACCTATCCCGACCGATCGTTCGTTCGGCCAGGGACGCAGAACGCCGCTTCCGGAAGAGAGTCCCTTTTAGAGCTAAAGATTGTGCCGTGCTCATGCGTCACAAGCGGGGATTGCGTCGTAAAGATCATCCAACTCGCGGCTCTTGATGTGACGCAAGCGCTCGCGATGACGGGGCAGGGCCAGCGCCAGGCGGGCCTTGCCGTTTCGAACCAGTGACATTCTTCCTATCCGTAGCGCGGCTCTCGCACTCGCGTCGTCCGCAGCTTTTGCGGCGCAATCGTCAAGGCTGCTGGATTGCTTCAGTCGCCCGTTGGATTGCTTCGGCTGGCCGGGGACGTACACCGCGACATCGCGGCCCTTGTCGTCCAAGTGCGAGCCTGCGACGAGCAGATAGGCGGCAATCGCCGCCATCGAGAGGAGTATAATGCATATCGGAAGGCCGGTGGAGGCACTTCGCTCCGGGCGCCGGTAATCGTCTCTGCCGTACAACCGGAAAGACCGAGCCAAAGCAGTCGGCCCCGAAAGCAGGGGGAAAGTCATGATTCGACCCGGCGATGGGCAAAGAGAACGTCGCAAATTCGCCGCAAAGCGGATCTCGCAACCATCCTTTGTTCGGGGTCCCGTGACTATGCTAAAATGCTAATTTACGGAGCTTCGCGAGCCACAAGTCGTAAAGGCGTCTTGAGAGCGCGAGCTGGCTCACTTTCAGACGTCAGGAAAAAATGCAACTGTCGCCTCAACCTGAAAGGACAGGCAGGTGGACGTTGTCAATTGGTTGCGCTCACTAGGGCTCGAGCAGTACGTCGGTTCGTTTCAGGACAACGCAATCGATGGCGATGTCCTGCGTGACTTGACTGACCAGGACTTGCGCAACCTGGGTGTTTCTGCGCTCGGGCACCGAAAGAAGCTTCTTGACGCGATCAGGAGATTGAAAGCGTCTGGCGACGAGGGGTGGTCCGCCCCGGCAGTGCATAGCCCGGCCAGCGAGCGTCGGCAGGTGACGGTCCTTTTTTGCAGATATAGCCGGATTTACGACCCTCAGTCGCGAACTCGATGCCGAAGAGCTGCACAAGGTTGTGGGCGGTTTCTTCGAGCGTGTCGATCCGATCGTCGTGGCTCACGGCGGCTACTTGAACAAACACATCGGTGATTGCGTAATGGGGGTCTTCGGCGCACCCATCTCCTATGGCAACGACGCCGTTCGCGCGGTCCATGCCGCCTTGGAGATACGCGACGCTGTTTCAGAACTTGCCGAGGTCCACGGCCGCAGGCTCCAGATCCATGCGGGAGTCGCCGCGGGCCAGGTCGTCGCAAGCACGACTGGCAGCGTCACCCACCACGAGTACACTGTGACGGGCGAGTCCGTAAATCTCGCATCCCGGCTTGCGGCCGCAGCGCCCCCTGGAGACATCCTTATCTCCGAAGCCGTGATGAGGATGACCCGCGGCAAGATAGACTGCGTGGACGCGGGCTGGCTGAACGTGAAGGGCTTTGCAGAACCTGTACGGGCGTGGCAAGTAGTCCGACGCAGAACGGAAGCTTCCACTGAAGCAGAACCTCTCGTTGGCCGCCACGCAGAGCTTCAGATCTTCGGGGCAGCAACTGCATCGTGCCGAGCGTCAGGCAGAGGTCAGGCGTTTTACGTTCGCGGCGAAGCCGGAATCGGTAAAACCCGCCTGGTCGAAGAGTTTCAACGCGTCGCGCGCTACGGCGGGTTTGATTGCCACTCCGCCCTCGTGCTCGACTTTGGAGGCGGCGCTGGCCGTGACGCTATCGGCGCCCTGGTGCGCAGCCTTCTGCACGTCTCCTTGACCGATGGGCCTGCGGCAAGCCATGCCGGCCTCGATTCAGCCATGGCCGCAGGACTGGTGCACCAAGACGAGCTCGTTTTCCTCAACGATCTCCTTGACCTACCGCAGCCGCCCGACCTTCGAGTACTTGTGGATGCTATGGACAACGAGGCTCGGCGAGCCGGCAGGATAAGGGTTCCAGCCAGCCTGGTGCAGCGTGCGAGCTGCGCCCAGCCGATCCTCGTTGTCGTCGAGGATGTTCATTGGGCCGATGAGACGACGCTGGCACAGCTCTTGTCGGGCGAAATGAAAAACTGACCCCCTAACGAAGCGAAGAACTGACCCCCTCGTATTAAAACGAGGAGCTTTAGATGA